>CAZSDX010000355.1:0-2809 GCA_964605685.1 uncultured Polyangiaceae bacterium | reverse complement strand
CGCCCGGTCCCGTGGTCTTGAGTTGTTACAGTTGGTCGGGCTAAGTGAGCGCCCCGTCGTCGCCCGCCCGGTGGGAGGCCCGCGCCAGCGCCCTCGCCCCCGGAGGGAGCCGGTAGCTGGCCGCCTCCTCCTCGTGCTCGTGGGCCAGCTCCGCCACCCACCGCACGGCGCGCACCGCCCCCTCCGCGGCCTCCACCGCCTGGCGGTGCAGCTCGCGGGGGAGCTGGAGGGGGTGCAAATCGACCCTTCGCTCTCCGGCGACGAAGGGATCGAAGAGGAGGAATTCCTGGGTGAGCTGCCGGAAGAGGGGAGGCTCCGCGAGGGGATCGCGGAGGGGAAGGGAGCGGACGGCGACGGAGGTCATCGGTAGCTCCGCGCGAGGGAGGCCCAGAGGCCCGGGTCCTCGGCGCCGAGGCCGTAGAAGAGGACGCCCACGTCCGGAGGGAGCGCGGTGGCCCAGGCGCCGAGGGTCAACGTCAGGGAGAAGGTGTCGTCGTACCAGAGGTCGTGGCCGTAGCCTGCGGCGTCCTGGTAGCGAAAGAAGGGGGAGCCGGAGGGGCTGCGTTCGACGGGGGCGCCGTGGTAGGCGGCGAGGGCGGTGGCCTCCAGGTAGGTGACGGAGCGAGGGCCAAGGGCGCTGAAGTCGGTACCAAAGAGGGAGAGGGAGGCGGCCAGGGGGACGGTCGGGGCGCGCTGCCGGGCGAAGCGGAGGGCATCCACGGCCCAGCCGGAGTCGACGGAGGGGCCGCCCGGCGGGTCGCAGCAGGAGTAGTCGAGGGTCATCACCCGGACACGGGCGAGGCCAGGGGCGAGGGAGGCCAGGTCGTAGGCGTCGCCGCCGTCCGGGTCGCCAGGGAACGAGCGGGCAGGAGGGACAAAGAGGCCAAGGCCGCCGGGGACGGCCGCGGAGAGGGACTGGGTGAGGGCCTCGACGCCGGTGCGGGCGCGGCTCTCCAGGGGAGGAGGGAGCGCGAGGTCGAGGCCGTCCGCCTGGGCAGCCCAGCCCGCGGCGCGCTCGGCGATGGAGGCGCGCCACGCGGGGTCCAGGAGCAGCTCGCTGACGCGGCTTGGGTTGTACCAATCGAGGGCGCTCTCCCCGACGGTCATGCCGAGGAGCACGCGGTAGCCCGCGGCGCGGGTGCTCTGGAGGTTTTCCTGGAGCCAGCCGGCGGTCTCCGGGTGGGCAGGGCCAACCTCGCCGTCCTCCCGGGCGAAGAGGCAGAGGAAGACCACCTCGTCGATGACCGCGCGGGTGGAGGCTTCCGCCAGGCGCGAGCGGTGGAAGGAGTCCATGGGGCAGGCGTCGACCACCAGCGTCCCGCGGCGCCTGGGCAGGGGGACGCCGTCGTCCTGGGTGCGGTCGAGCAGCTCTCCGTCGGGGCCGCAGCCCGGGGCGAGGAGCGCGAGGAGGAGCGCGAGGAGAGGGAAGGGGCGGAGGGTCATGGTCCAAGCTCCCAGCGGAGCCCGAGGACCCCGCCGTTGAGAGGGCGCTCCAGGAACAGGTGGGCGCCCAGGAAGAGACAGACACGCAGCTCGGGGTCGACGCGGCGGCAGCCCTCGACGTGCCCGCGTAGCGCGAGGTCGATGCCCGTGAAGGTGTGGTCCTGGTCTTCGGAGCCCGGGACGCGGGTCTCCAGGAAGGTGAAGGCGACGCCGGGCAGGAGCGCCGCCCCCAGCGCCCAGCGGCGGCGCTTCCAACGGGCGCCGACGCCGCCGAAAGAGGTGGTGAGCTGCCAGGCATCCCAGGGATGCTGCTCGACGACGGAGCCGTCGATCGCGCCGTAGACGGTGGGGCGCCGGCCCACGGACCAGGCCACGTCGACGGAGAAGAGAGGGAGCAGCACCCGGTCGCGGAGCACCAGGTCCAGCCCCGCGCCGACGCCGAGGAGCGTGGAGGGGCCGGTGGAGGGGGCCGAGCCCCGGACGACACGCCCCTGGATCTCCGTGTCCGGAGGGGGCCCCACGGACGGGAGCGCCGCCTGCCGGTGGAGCGAGCTACCGAGGTGTGCCTGGACGGTCCAGCTATCCCGCTGGAGCGCCTGCTGCGCGGAGGCCGGCCGGATCGCCCCCAGCAAGCCAAGAACGAGGCCCGAGCCAAGGGAGAGCCATCCCGGACGCACTCTCTGGTTTTAGCCGATCCCGGGGCCGGATGCTGCGGGGATCGAACGGGGCTCTTGCGTGGAGCGACGGGGGCTGGCATAGGGGGCCGCTACCCTTGAGCAAGTCCCGGCACCGATCCCGCAAGAAGCGTCGCTCCTCCGGAAGCCCCAGCAAGCGTTCCATCTTGACGTCGCTGGAGCGCTTCCGCGTGGGGGCCGGGCACCTGTGCGACGGTTGCAAGGCCCCGGCGAGCTTCCACGCGCCGATGTGGGCCGAGCCGGACCCGTACCTGATCTCCTTCTGGGCGACCCTGTGCGAGCCCTGCATCCTGGAGCGGGACCGGGTGTTCGAGGCGCTCCGGGTCATCCGGGAGCGGGGGTGGGCTCGCCCCGGCCCCCCCCTGCGGGACGACGAACTCCCCCCACCGACGCCGCGTCCTCGCCGCTGGGGCTGAGGTCCACTCGGCGGTTGGTATCGCGCGGCAAGCCCGCTACGCTTGGCGCATGCGGTCTCGTGGGTTCTTTGCGCTCGGGCTGGGGTTGCTGCTCTCCTGGGGCTGCCAGTACATCGCTGGCCTGGAGGAGCGGAGCGAGCTGCGCGCCTCCAGCGTGCAGGGGGGCGAGGGCGGCGAAGGTGGCGACGGCGGCGAGGGTGGGGACGGCGGGGCGAGCGCGGGGGCTGCGCTGATCGCGCTCACCGCGGACGCGGG
>CAZSDX010000354.1:0-7666 GCA_964605685.1 uncultured Polyangiaceae bacterium | reverse complement strand
GGCCACGGTGGGGGCGAAGGCCTGGGGAGGAGCTCGGTTCGAGGAGGAGGGCGCGAAGGACGGCGCGCCCGGGGAGGCGAGGGTGGGGGGCAGCCGGGGGCTCGGCGGCTGGAGTGCGGGCGAGCAGCGCAGCAGCGCCTGGCGCAGCTCGTCGCAGGAAGAGAAGCGGTGCTCCCGGTCCTTGGCGCAGGCGCGGGCGAGCACCGCGTCGAGCTGGGCGGTGGCCTCGTCGTCGAGGGGGAGGTCCGGGGCCTTCTGCCGGAGCGAAGGGAAGGGGACCTGGATGTGCTGGCGGGCCACCTCGTAGCTGCTGGCGGCCCGGAAGGGCACGTCGCCGGTGAGCATCTCGTAGAGCAGCACGCCGAGGGCGTAGAGATCGGCCCGTGCGTCGATGGTAGGGTCGGCCTTGAGCTGCTCGGGGGCCATGTAGAACAGCGTCCCGATCATGCCGGAGGTGAGCTGGTGGTCGCCGTCGGTTGCGCTCTTGGCGATGCCGAAGTCGGTGACCTTGACCCGCCCGTCACGCCCCCGGAGCAGCACGTTGGAAGGCTTGATATCCCGGTGGATGATGCCGGCGGCGTGGGCCGCCTCGACCCCGTCAAGGATGGCGTGAAACAGGGTGAGGAGATCCCGTGGGGGAGGGCGCCCCTCGGCCTTCCACCGCTCGATCCCGGCGGCCAGGTCGTGCCCCTCGACAAACTCCATGACCAGGAACAGCTCGGCCCCCACGGTGACCACGGACTTCAGCCCGACGACGTTCGGGTGATCGATGCGAGCAAGGGCCTTGGCCTCCCGGAGCAGCCGCTCCTTCACCCCGGGCTGGTGGCTCAGGTGCGGCAGCAGCGCCTTGATGACCACGCGGGCCTCCACCGTGACCTCGGTGGCCAGGTACACCATGCTCATGCCCCCGGCGCCGATCTGCCGCTCGATGTGGTACTTCCCGTCAAAGAGCTGGCCGGGGCGCAGCATCCCGCTCGGGGGCGGTGCCGGGTCCGGGCCCAGCGCCGTCGCCGCCAGGACCGCCACCGGGGCGTCGACCCGGGTGGGCACCGGGGCACCGCAGCCGATACACACGCTCGCCGCGCCGTCGAGGACGCGCCCACAGGTCGCGCAGGTCACCATGTTCGAGGGGCAGGTTTACTCTCGCCGGGGCGCCCCGCCAACCTCGGAGGCGCTCAGGGCAGGCGAGGCTGGGGCGCCGACGGGGGCGTGTCCGGTGGCGCGCTGACCTGGGCGGCGTCCAGGGGAGCCTTGGGGGGCAGCCGCCGGAGAACCTCGGCGATGAGCTGATCGGAGAGCGGATCGTGGCGGGGCTCCGCGCCGGTCATCAGGGTGATGACCCGCTCCAGACGGGGAAAGACCCGGAAGCGCTCGGCGATGGGGTTGAGCCAGCCGGAGGTGATGCAGTAGTTCTTCGTGAAGGGGGCGGAGTGGTGCTTTTCGTGGTGCTCTGGCGACAGGATGAGCCTGTGCTCCTGGAGGAAGGCGACCAGGGCCGGGGGCTGATCGCTGTGGGCCCACTTGTGGATCTGGCTGGTCATCAGGATGAAGAAGGACATGGTGCAGCCGCAGAGCACGGCGCCCCAGGCCCAGGGGGAGTGGGCGGGCGACAGCGGTAGCGTACACAGCATGGGGACCATCCCGATGGCGGCGTTGGACCCGTTGGTCTCGATGAAGTCGTGGCGGGTGATGGCCTTCTGGTCGAAATGGTGCTCCCGGAAGGTCCGGAGCACCGACTGGCCCACCAGGGGCCAGCTGATGCTCCCCCAGGTGTCGCAGAACCAGTGGACCACCCCGGAGAGGAAGTCGGCCCCGAGGAAGCCGATCAGCACGGACACCATGGCCAGCGGCACGTACCAGGGGGTCACCAGCACCAGCAACCCGGAGAGCAGGTACGCCTCGACACCGAAGAAGATCACCAGGATCCCGGTCTCGATGACCCGCTGCGTCCTGGAGTACCCCCCTGCAAATTCCTTCCGTTCACCTTGTGCCATTCGTTCCTCTCGATGCCCTCGACCGGATCTTCCCTCGTTACTACGCCTCTCCGGGGGCTTCGGTTGCAAGTTTCGCCGTCGGCACCCCGGGGCGCACCGGGCGCAGGAGATCCGAGGGGGCGATCAGCCAGGTGGGCTCGGGGACGTCCTCCAGCTCGTAGAAGCCGCCGCAGAAGACCGCGTGGGGGCAGCCGTGGCACACCTCCTTCTTCACCCTTCGCTCCCGCAGGTAATCGAACAGGTTCACCTCGTCATTGTTGACGAAGATCATGTTCCTCTCCAGCTTCAGCAGGTCCCCCATCAGGAAGCTCTCGTAGCCGGGCATGAAGCAGAACGGCAGGTTGATCACCTGAAGCTTCATCCGGTCGCGCCACCGGTCGATGAGACCCATCACCTCGCCGGCCGCCGCCTGGGTATCGGGGCACACGCTGCTGGTCGCCCGCCCGAACGGCGTCAAGAACTGGAGGTTGAACCAGCGCAACCCCAGGTCATGGACGAGCTGCGCCAGCGGTTCGAGCTTCTTCCAGTTGGACTTGGTGATGGTCACGTTGGCCCCCAGCGCCACCCTCGGGTGCCGCTGCGCCACCACGGCCCGGACCCCCGCGCAGGTCTGCTCGAAGGCCTCCGCGACCCCGACGTTCTGCGCGTGGGTCTGCGCGTCTGGCCCGTGGATGCTGAATAGGATCGACGTCACTCCCGAGCGCACGAGCTGCCTCGCGTAGCCCTCGTAGCTGCACATCCTCCCGTTGGTGGTCACGTTCACCTTCTGGTACCCGAGCCGCCTCGCATGCTGCACCAGCCCGATCAGGTTCGGGTTCATCGTCGGCTCCCCCCCGTCGATGTCCAGCAGCGTCACCCCCGCCTCCCGGTACTTGGCCAGCAGCTCCTTCTGTCGCTCGAAGTTCCCGTCGTACTGGGTGCGCGTCCCGGTGGCGCAGAAGGTGCAGCGGTTGTTGCACCGGTAGGTCGCGTTCAGGATGATCTTCTTCGGACCCCGCATCGCCGCCAGTCGAGCGTCGAAGGTCCACTTGAAGCGCCGAAGCTGCTCCAGCGAAACCCCCTCCGGCGCCACCGACGGCCGCTGCTGGAACCTCGGCCCCCAGTCGTCCACCACCGGCAGCGCTGTCTTCCCTCCACCGGTCGCCGCCTCCGCCAGCCTCGTCCCCGGCAGCGGCGTGGCGTACTGCACGCTCGGCCACGCCCCGTGCTCCTCGTGGAGCCGCATCGCGAACGCCAGCGTCTCGTTGATCTCCGGCGCGGTCTCCCCGGGCAGCCCGATCATGAAGTGCACCAGCGTCGCCACCCCGGCCTGCTTCGCCCCGGCGCACACCCGCTCGATCTCCCGGAGGTCCAGCCGCTTGTCCACCACCTGCTCCACTACCCGCTGCGAACCGCTCTCGGCGCTCACGCTCAGCGTCGTCAGCCGCCCGCTCATCGCCGAGAGGTGCCGGTCCAGCACGTAGTCCGCCCGCAGACCGTTGGGGATCTCGAAGCTCAGCTCCCTCGACGATAGCTCCTCCATCAGCCCGTCGAAATGCCCCTCGTTCACGTTTGCCAGCTCGTCCAGGATGTGCACCCGCCTCACCCCCCGCGCCGCGAGCTGATCCAGCGCCCGGGCCAGGTACGCCCTGCTGTAGCGTCGCTGCGTCTTCGGGGCCCCCGGCCTCCTCCCCGGGTTGGACGAGCAGTGCACGCACCGGAATGGACACCCGCGGCTCGTCACCAGCGGCGCGCTCGCCTCGTCCACCGGAAACGCCCACGCCCCTCGCCCCAGCCCCGCCACCACCCGCCGCTGGAACGCGAAATAATCCTCCATCGCCACCAGGTCCCAGGCCGGCAGCGGCAGCCTCTCCAGCTCCCTCACCTCGCCCCCTCGCACCGCCCCCGCCCGCTCCCCCGCCGCGGCCCGCTTGCACACCTCGACCAGCACGTCCTCCGCCTCGTACCTCAGCAGCGCCGACGCCTCCGGGTACGCCCCCAGGATGGCCTCCGGCGCCGCCTCCACGTAATGCTGCCCGCTCTGGTAGAGATCTGCCAGCACCACCGGGCCCCGCGCTGCCGCCGCCGCCAGCAGCTCCCCCAGCATGCTCTCCCGCGAGGGAGGCCGGTGGAACGGCGTGTAGGCCGCCACGTACACGTCTGCCTCGGGCAGCTGCCCCAGCACCTCGTCGACGGACGCTCCCAGGCGCACCTCCCGGCCCTCCAGCGGCGCCAGCGTCGACCCCGGGAGCGCCAGCGCGTCCACCAGCGTGACCTCGTGCCCGGCTTCCCTCAGCACCGCCGCCGCCTGCACCGCCCCCAGGTCCGCGAAGTACGGGTAATCGATGAAATCCCGGGAGACCCGCAGCGGTGGGAAAAGGACACACGCTCGCATCCCCCCATCGTACCCCCCTTCTCCCCCGGGTACAGCGCCGAACGGAGGGTGCCCGCCGCCTCAGGGGCACCCCAGCACGCATGCGCTGAACGCCTTGCAACTCGCGCTCGCACAGGAGTCCAGCCCACACTCCCCCCCCTGGAACTTCTCGTTCAGGCAGCCGTTGCACACCTCCCCCGAGTCCGCCCCGCTGCAGATGTCCCCGCACTCCGCCGTGCAGGGGCCGAAGCAGGCGCAGCTCACCAGATCCGTCGCAAAATCCTTCTGGACCCCGGGAAACAAACCATCACAGCACTTCTGGCAGCCGCTCCCCTGCTCCTTGCAGCCGCTCCCGTCCGGCCCCCCTCCTTGCCCCGCGCTGCTCCCGCCGCTCCCCGCCACCGACCCGCCCGCTCCTCCGCCGCCAGCACCCGCCGGGCTGCCTCCGCTGCCCGCGTCGTTCCCACCCGCCCCGGAGAAGGTCTGATTGGACCCTCCCGCCCCGCTCGCCCCGCCTGCTCCACCCCCGCCGCACTCGCAGGGACCCCAGCCCGAGCCGTCGAACGCGCAGGCCTGCCCGCCCTTGCAGGCCCCTGGACCGACGCACTCCTGGGTGGAGCCGGGGGTGCAGGCCCTCGGCTGCCCGCCCGTGTTTCCGGGGGAGGATGGCTCCGACGAGCAGCCCACGAGCACCAAAAGAAGACCAAGCCAGTGTCGCACCACCCCCGAATCCTACCAGACCCCGCGGTGGGGGAGGCCAGCGGAGATGCCGCAGAGAGCACTCTCCTCGCGGTTCGTGGTGGACTGCGGGGTCACTGCGTCTCGAAGCAGACCCTCACCCGCTGAAACTCCCCGTCGGCGGAGCGGCGCAAGCTCACCAGGCGCTCCAGTCCCTGATCGAAGGCGAGGGTGTCCCCGGAGCGCCCCGCAGCGTCCAGCCGGGCGATCTGCTCCCGGGAGGCATCCCGAAGGTCCAGGATCTTCCGGTACAGCCCCGCGACGCACTGCTGTTTGGTGGCGGTTCCGGTGCTTGTGCCTACCTCCCGGAGTAGCTCCAAGATCCCCTCGATCCGGTGATAATGACCGCGCGCCAGCAGCAGACGCTCCTCGAAGGGAAGGCGGGGCGCGAGCGCGGGCGCCGGGGCAGAAGCCGAGGCTGTCGCCTCCGAAGAGGCCGCGGTCCCCGGGGGCTCGACGGCGGGTTCAGCGGCAGAGGCGGAAGGTGCAGGCGGTGGCTGCGGCGGCAGGGGCGCGAGCACCGGGCGCTGCGGAGGGAGCACGGACACAGGGGACGCCGAGGCAGGCGGCGGGCGCTCCGCCGGGGTCTCCGGAGGGGGGGCTGCCGGGGCCTCCGGGGGGGGAGCCTCCGGGGCCTGGCGCGGAGGCGCGGGGTGCTCGACCCGATCCGGATCGCTCTGGATCAGGGTCTGGTCCTCCCGGGGCTCGTGGGACTGCTTGGCCAGCATCGTCAGGCTGACCGCCGCCACGAGCCACCCGCCGACCCCGAGGGCCCACAGGTGGTACGGAGGTCTTTTTTGACCCCTCTGACGACGGACCTCCCGGAGCACTCGGGCGACCTCCGGGGTGGAGGGTCGCTTGTCGAGGGCGAACTCGGTGAAGGAGTCGCGGAAGTCGTCCTTCATCCGTCCTCCTCGCCGGGGGAATCTTCCGCCAGTTCCCGGTCGTAGCCGAGTTTTTTGGCCTGCTTCTGGAAGGCCTCCTTGGCCCTGCGGATCAGGCTCTTGGCGTTGGTCTTCTTGCGGCCCATGCACTCGGCGACCTCGCTGTCGCTGAGGCCCTGGAGCAGGTGCAGCACAAGGGCGGTGCGGTGCTCCTCGGGGAGGAGCTCGAGGGTCTCCTCGACCATGCGGGCGCGGCGACCGAGGCGGAGGGTGCGGTGGGGGTTCTCCTGGGGGTCGATCTCGGCGTCGAGGCTGACGCCGGGCATCCAGCGGCGGACCCAGCTCCAGCGGCGCTGGGCCATCACCTTGTTACGGGCGACGGAGTAGAGCCAGGGGCGTACCGCGGCGGGGTCGCGGAGGGTGCCGAGGCGCCGGCAGAGCTCCAGGAGGGTTTCCTGGGTGGCGTCCATGGGGTTGACCCGCGGGCCGGCGATGTAGGCGCAGAAGCGGGCGATCTCCGGGGCGACGGCGCGGCAGAGGGCGTCGAGGGCCCGGGCCTGGGCCAGGACGTCGCCCTCGTCGTGGGCCTGGAGGTAGTCGTGGACGTAGCCGACCAGCGCGGGCTCGTGGAGGGAGGGCGGCGTGTCGAGCGTGTGTAGGAGGGAGTCAGCCACGGGACTTCTCGTTATAGTGTGTCCCACCCCCGCGATGGAGCCCAACCTTGTACGCTGAAGCCGGATCTTCTCCCCCGTCGACGCTGGCGTCCTACACGGTGCACGGGCGGCTGGCGACCGGCGGGGTCGGGGAATTGTTGCTGGCGAGCCCGCCGGGGGACCCTTCGACGCGGGTGGTGCTCAAGCGGGCGCTGCCCCACCTGGCCCACGAGCCGGAGGTGCGGGAGGGGCTCCTGTCGGAGGCCCGCTGGACCCAGACGGTCCAGAGCCCCCACGTCGTCCGGCTGCTGGACGTCCTCGCTCCCCGGGGCGAGCTGGTGCTGGTGCTCGAGTACATCCACGGCGTCAGCCTGGCGCACCTGCTGGAGGCCGAGGCCCGCTCCCGGAGGCCGATCCCGGTGGGCGCGAAGCTCCGGATGCTGCTGGACGCGCTGGCCGGGCTCGCGGCGCTCCACGAGACCGCCATCGAGGGGCGGGTGCTGCTGCACGGCGATCTCAACCCGAGGAACATCGTGGTGGGGCTCGACGGGGTGACCCGCCTCTGCGACCTGGGGCTGGCGCTCCAGGAGCGCACCGGGGGGACCACCGAGTTCCGGGGGACCGCAGCGTACACCGCGCCGGAGGTCTGGCAGCGGATCGAGCAGACCCGCCGTTCCGACGTGTTCTCCGCCGGAATTGTCCTGTGGGAGACGCTCCGCGGGGAGCGCCTCTTCCGGGGGGATGGATTCCTGGCGACCCTCCAGAACGTGCTGGAAGCGCCTATCCCGCCGCTGGATCGGGGGCACCCTGAGCTGGCCCCGTGGGCTCCGGCGGTCCACGCGGCGCTCCAGCGGGACAGCTCGCTGCGGCCTGCCTCCGCCCGCGCGCTCCTCGACCTGCTGGAGGCGGCGGAAGGGGCGGCCACGACGGCGGCGGTGGGGCAGGTCGTCGAGGGGCTGGCCGGCGCGGTGCTCCGGGGGCGCTGGCCGGGGTGCTAGGGTGGGGTGGCGATGAAGCGGTTCAACACGACGGGGCCTTGCGACC
>CAZSDX010000353.1:0-7683 GCA_964605685.1 uncultured Polyangiaceae bacterium | reverse complement strand
CACGGCCCGCGTGCTGGCACGGGTGCCCAGGCTGCTCCCGGCCGGAGGGCTCTCCGCCCAGTTCGCCCCGGGGGGGACGCCCCTGGCCGCCGGGGCGTTCGTCCGCAACCCGGCCCTGGGCGCCACCCTCTGGAAGATCGCCGGGCGGGGGCCCGCGGGGTTCTACGAGGGCGCGACGGCCCAGTCCTTCGTGGCCGCCGCCCGGGCCGCCGGCAGCCCGATGACGGAGCAGGATCTCGCCTCGTACAAGGTCGCCGAGCGCAAGCCGCTCCGGGCCCGCTGGGGTGACTTCGATGTCTACACCATGCCCCCCCCGTCGGCGGGGGGGCTGCTCTTGCTCTCCACCCTCGGGATGTTCTCCCCGGAGGAGGCCCGCCAGCTCGATCCGACCCGGCCCGAGGGGGCCCACCTGCTGGGGGAGGTCTTCCGCGGCTGGCTGGCGGACCGGTTCCGGGGGGTCGGCGACCCGGATCGGACCCCGCTCAACCTCGGGGCGCTCCTCGATCCGGCCCGGCTCGCCGCCCGGCGCAAGGCCCTGGACCCGCTGCGCACCCGCGCGGTGGAGGCGTTCCTCCAGGAGGACCGGGGGACCTCCCACCTGGTCGTCGTCGACAAGGACAGGAACGTGGTCAGCCTCACCACCACGGTCAACTCTCCCTGGGGCTCCCGCCTCTACGCCGAAGATACCGGCGTGCTCCTCAACGACGAGCTGAACGACTTCCTGCCCCCCTCCCGGGCCGCCGCCCTCGGGTTGCCCGCCGCTCCGGGTGTAGGGAGACCCGGCGCGAGGCCCCCGTCCAGCATGACGCCGACGCTGGTGGCCAGGGACGGGCAGGTAGCGCTGGCGGCGGGGGGGTCCGGGGGGATGAGGATCGCGACGAGCGTGGCGCTGGTGGCGCTCGGGGTGATGGGTGGGCTCGGGGTGGAGGAGGCGGTGAAACGGCCCCGGGTGCACGTGACGCCGGATGGGACGCTGCTGCTGGAGCCCGGGGGGATGAGCGCCGAGGGGAGAGCGGAGCTGGAGCGGCGCGGGGAGCGGGTGAAGGAGGAGGAGGCGATGAACGCGGTGCAGGGGGTGCGGCTCTGGCCCAGGGCGGAGGCCGCGGCGGACCCGAGGAAATTTGGAGAGGCAGCCCTCCCGTGACCGTCCGGTTCTTGACCCCCCCGTGGTGTCCCCGTAAACAAGACAGGTCGCCCGGGCTTCCGCCCCTGCCCGGCGACGCGAAAGGATCCGAGAATCGTCGTGGCGGTTGATCGCGAGAAGGTGGTGCAGGCGGCGCTCAAGTATGCCGAGAAGAAGCGCTACGACAAGGCGATCGCCGAGTACCAGCGGATCCTCGCGGAAGACCCGAACGACGCCCGGATCCTGCTCAAGGTGGCGGAGCTCCAGACCAAGGGGGAGATGTTCCCCGCGGCCATCGAGACCTACGAACGTGTAGGGAAGCTCTATAGCCAGCAGGGGTTCGCCCAGAAGGCGGTGGCGGTCTACAACCAGCTCCGGGAGCTGCTCGCGCGCCACGCCCCCCAGCTGGAAGACCGCTACGGCGGCGTTCCCTTCGAGCTGGCCAGGCTCCACCAGCAGCTCGGGCACGTGGCCGACGCCATCTTCATCTGGGAGCAGATCGCCACCAAGCACCTGAAATCCGGCCACGAGCTCGACGCCGCGGAGGCCTTCAAGAAGCTGGTCGAGCTGGACGGCAACAACCCGCTCCACCGGCTGCGCCTGGCGGAGACCCTGGCCCGGTCCCGGAACGTCGAGGGCGCCATCGGCCAGTTCCGCGCGGCGGCGGAGCTGCTGCTCCAGCTCGGGCACCTCGACAACGCCCTCAAGGTGTACGACCGGCTGCTGCAGATCCGCCCCGAGCCGGCGGTGGCCAAGCAGGCGGCGATGCTCTTCCTGGAGCGCAACCAGGGCAACGACGCGATGATGGCCCTGGCGAAGCTGCAGATCGCCTTCAAGGCGAACCAGAAGGACCTGGAGACGCTGGCGATGCTGGCGCGGTCCTTCGAGCAGCTCAACCAGCCCGAGAAGGCCATCGAGGTCTACAAGGAGCAGGTCCGCCTCGCCCGGGAGCAGAACAACAAGGAAGCCCGCAAGCAGGCGCTCAAGCGCGCCGCGGCGCTCGCCCCCCACGACGAGAAGGTCAAGCAGCTCGTCCGGGAGAACCCCACCTCGTCGATCCCCGCGCCGATGCCCGAGCCCGAGCTCGACGCGGACGTGATGATCGGCGGCCAGGAAGAGGTCTACCTGGAGGACGACTTCGAGCACGTCGACGACGTGCACGACCTTGAGCTCGAGGACGATCCGCTTCCCCCCTCCCGCTCCCCGGCGATCCCGCCTCCTCGCCCTGTCCAGCCGACCCCGGCCCATTACCCCGCGACCCCACCCCAGCCGGCCCGTCCCTCCGCGGACGTGCGCCTGCACGAGATCGACGAGCCCACGGCCCCTCGCTCCATCAACGTGGTCGAGGTCCCCTCCTCGCTCCGGGTCGCTCATGACACCAGGGCGGAGCCGGACCTCGACGAGGCCGGCCTGGAGCAGGAGACCCTGGCGGACGTGGCCTCCTTCCGCCGCGCCCGGCAGCCGTCGAGGGCCATCGAGTGCCTGCGGATCGCCCTGGAGGTCATCCCATCGTCCATCGCGCTCCGGGAGCAGCTCCGCGATCTGCTGCTGGAGATCGGGGATCAGGAGGGCGCCATCGGGGAGATGATCTCCCTGGCGACCCTCGCCATCGACCAGGGGGATCCGGAGGCCGCCAGCGCCGTGCTCCACGAGGCGCTGCTGCTCAGCCCTGACCACTGGCGCGCCCGGGAGCTCCTCGACAGCCTGGGGTACGGCGGCCTGGAGCCCGTCGAGGAGGAGGCGCTGGACGACGGGGCAGGGACGCTCCCCGGGGCCGATCTGGAGTTCGACGACGAGGTGGCCGTGGTGCCCCCCTCGGTGGCCGCGGCGAGCGCCTTTGACCTGGAGGAAGATCCCTTCGGCGGCGTCCCCTTCGAGCGGGTGGCGGCCTACCAGCAGCCGCCCGCCCACGACGACCGGACGCCTCCGGAGCCGGTGGCCCTGGAGCTGGACGAGCCGGTCTCGCTGGAGACGCCCGCGGCGCCCGACGCCTACGAGCTGGAGTTCGACGAGGAGCCTTCCTTCGAGACCAGCATCCCGCCTCCGGCCCACCCGCCGGCCGCGGCGGTCTCGGCCCTGCGGGCCATCGACGAGCCGGAGGAGACCGACGTGTTCACGTCCGCCTCCCTGGAGCTGGCCGACGTCGCTCCCACGGAGCCCCCGGGGGCCCCCCGGGAGGTGTCCGGCGAGCTGGAGTTCGAGCCTCCGCGGGCGGCGACGGCGCTGTCGATGGGCTTCCAGGGGGGCGATACCGTCGAGGAGGCGCTGGAGGAGGTCGATTTCTTCGCCTCCCGGGGGCTCTACGAGGACGCCCGGTCCATCGTGGAGGAGCAGCTCCGCCGGGCCCCCGAGCACCCGATCCTGCTGGAGCGCCTGCGGGAGCTGGAGGAGGCCCAGCAAGCAGCGGAGCAAGGCGCCGCCAGCGCCGCCTACGAGGCGGCCTCCCGCGATACGGTCAACAGCGAGCTGCTGGACGCGTCGCTGGACGCCCTCGACTCGTTCGAGCCCACCCAGGAGGCCCACGGGCACTTCCAGCGGGGGGACGAGCAGGTCGACATCGAGTCGGTGTTCGCCAAGTTCAAGGAGGGGGTCAAGGCGCAGGTCGAGGACAGCGACAGCGCGACCCACTACGACCTGGGCGTCGCCTACAAGGAGATGAACCTGCTCCAGGACGCCATCTCCGAGTTCCTCCTGGCGGCCCGCGACGCCTCCCGGGCCTGCGTCTGCTTCTCGATGGTGGGGATGATCGAGCTGGAGCGGGGCAAGCTGGAGGCGGCCATCGAGGCCTTCCAGAAGGCCCTCAAGGCGCCGGAGAAGACCGGCGACCAGGAGATCTCGCTGTTCTACGAGCTGGGGCAGCTCCACGAGCAGCGAGGGGAGAAGGCCACGGCCCTCGACTACTACAAGAAGATCCACCGGCGGGAGCCCGACTTCCGCGACGTCGCCGAGCGCATCGCCGCGCTGGAGCCCAGGCGACCCGCGATGCGCAAGCTCGAGTCCGAGGACGATCTCGACCTCATCTTCGACGACATCCTGGGCGGCGGGAAGGGCCTGTGAGTCCGGCGGCAGGGGTGTAGGATGGGCCCCGGCGCCGCGGCGCCTGTCCTTCCATGAGAGCCCCCTCCCCGCCGTTCCTCGACCGTGGGCTGGTCGCGCTCCCTCAGGCCGAGCGCTTCCAGCGCCGCGCGTACCGGATCTTCCTCCTCCTTTGCCTGGGCGGATCGCTCTCCTTCGTCCCGATCAACCTCCTCGCAAAGCTCTGGACCAGCGCGTTCTTCTCCGGGGTCTGCGCCGCGCTGGTGGTGGCGCTCCTGTTCGTCGAGTGGACCAGCCAGGGCAAGGGGAGGCTCCGCACCGGCGAGTTCATCGCGTTCTCCCTGACGATCTCCCTCATCTGCGCCATCACCTTCGCCGAGACCCCCAGCCGCTCGGTCTCCTTCTTCTACGTGGTGCTGCCGCTGCTGGCCGCGCTGCTGGTGCAGGGGCGCTCCTCGGCGCGGTGGTGGACCGTCCTGGCGCTCGTCGAGTTCCTCGTGGCTGTCCTCGTCGAGTCCCTGGTGTCCGCCGGCCACGAGGGGAGGGCGGAGCTCCTCGGGAACACGCTGGGGCGAGTCGCCTTCCTGGGGGCCTTCTGGCTGGTCGCCTCCGAGGTGCGCCGCCCCCTGGAGGAGGCTCGGCTCATCGCCGAGCAAAAGCGCGCCGAACTGGCAGAGACCAACATGGCGCTGAGCAGGGCGCTCCGGACGAGGAGCGAATTTCTGGCCAACATGAGCCACGAGATCCGCACGCCGCTTCACGCGGTCATCGGGGCGACGGACCTGCTGCTGAAATCGCCCTTGCAGGAGGAGCAGTTGGAGCTGGCCCAGACCATCCAGAACTCGGGGCAGGGGTTGCTGGTGCTCCTCAACGACATCCTGGATCTGGCGCGGCTGGAGTCCGGTCGCATGCAAGTCGAGCGGCTCGCCTTCCCCTTGCGCCCGCTCCTCTTTGATGTCCTCGACCTGGTGGCCCCGCGGGCCGAGGAGAAGGGTCTCGCACTCCTCGGGGACGTGGCCCTGGACGTGCCGACCAAGCTGGATAGCGACCCGGCGAGGCTTCGGCAGATCCTCCTGAATTTGCTGGGAAATGCGGTAAAATTTACCGAGCAAGGCCACGTGCTCCTGCGGGCATCGGTTCGGCGAGGGAAGGGGCCGCCCCGGCTCCGTATCGCCGTGGAGGACTCCGGGATCGGGCTCTCCGCCGAGCAGGTGGCGCGCCTCTTCCAGCCCTTCCACCAGGGGGACGTGTCCATCCACCGGACCCACGGGGGGACGGGGCTCGGCCTGGCCATCTGCCGCCGCCTGATCGACCTGCTGGGCGGCGAGATCGGCGCCAGCAGCGAGAAAGGCGCGGGGGCCACCTTCTGGATCGAGCTTCCCCTCGCCTCCACGGCTGTCGAGAGCGCCAGCCGACCCTCGTGGCTGGCGCAACGCCAAGTGCTGGTGGTCGACCCGAACCCCCACCAGCGGGGCGCGCTGGAGCGGCTCCTCGGGGCCCACCTCGTCTCACGCTGCGACAGCGTGGAGAACCTGGAGGCTGCCATCGCGCTGGTGGGCTCGTCCCAGAGCCCTCCCGCCCTAGTGATCGTCTCCGATCATTTCCTGGGGGAGAGGGATGCGCTGGGGAGGCTCCGGGAGGCACTCCCGGAGGCGAAGTTCCTCCTTCTGGCGCCCCTCGGCGCTTCGGACCTGAGGATGTCGCCTCTGTTTCATGCCCTCCTGAGCAGGCCCGTGCGCCCCGAGCGGCTCCAGCGGAGCCTGCTGGCGCTCCAGGAGCAGGCCACCCCCGCGGGGGGCGCCCTGGCCCCTCCCCAGCGCCGGGGGGCCCACGTGCTGATCGTCGAGGACAGCTCGATCAACCAGCGAGTGCTCTCGCGGATGCTCCGGAAGCTCGGGCACACCTTTGCCATCGCCGGGAGCGGCGAGGAGGCCCTGCGGCGGCTGGAGGCCGAGGGCTACGACCTGGTCTTTATGGATATGCGCATGCCCGGGATGGATGGGCTGGAGACCACCCGGGAGCTACGGCGGAGAGAGGGGCAGGAGAGGCACACGATCGTCGTGGCGGTGACGGCGAACGCTTTCTCGGAGGACCGGGAGCGGTGTCTGGAGGCCGGCATGGATGACTTCCTGGCCAAGCCGGTGCGCCTCGAAGATCTCCAGGCGATGCTGCTCCGGTGGCTCCCGAGGGCGTCGGCGGTGGGGCCGGTCAGCGGCCGCTGAAGGAGGGGGGGCGCCGGCTCCTCGACGCGGCGAAGCCCTCCCGGGCGTCCTCGGTGGAGACCAGACCAAGCTGCAGCTCGCGCTCCAGGGCGATCCCTTGCTCCAGGCTGACCTCCTCGGCGCTCTGGAGGGCGCGCTTGATCCGTCCGACGGCCAGGGGTGGCCGCCGGGGAGGCCCGAACTGGTACGCCAGCTCGATGACCCCGGGGAGGAATTCCTGCGGGGGGACGTCGAGGACGCGGTGGATCAGCCCCAGCGCCAGGGCGCGGTCCTGGTCGAAGGGCTCGCCGTCCAGGAGGATCTCCATGGCGCGGGCCTTGCCGAGGAGCCGGGTGAGCCGCTGGGTGCCGCCGATCCCCGGGAGGACGCCCAGGTTCACCTCCGGGAACCCCAGGCGCGCGGCGCTGCGGCGGGCGATCCGCAGGTCGCAGGCGAGCGCCAGCTCCAGGCCCCCCCCGGTGCAGTGGCCGTTGATGGCCGCGATCACCAGCTTGGGGGTGTTCTCCAGGCGCGCCAGGGTCTCGTTGGCGTGGAGGAAGAAGTAGTACTGGAAGGTCGGGTCCACCTCCCGGAGCATCTCGGTGCTGGCGCCGGCGCTGAAGTAGCGCTCTCCGGCCCCGGTGATCACCACCGTGTGGACGTCGCTGTCGAAGCGGGCCTCGATGATCGCCTCGTCCAGCTCCTTCATCATCTCGTGGGTGAAGGCGTTGTCTGGCGGCTCGCTCAGGGTCACCAGAGCCACCCCGCCCTCCGCCGCGTAGTTCACCAGGTTGTTCACCGCGACCTCCCGCCAAAATTTCCTGCTCGCCGCTCGCCGCTGAGGTACGTACCCTCCATGGATCCCCTCGTGGACGAGATCACCGAGCTCCTCATCACCGAGCTGAACCTCCGCCGCTCCCCCCGGGACCTGGACCCCGAGGCGCCCCTCTTCGGCCCCGGGGGGCTCGGCCTCGACTCCCTCGACGCGCTCCAGATCGCCACCGCCATCGAAGAAAAATACGGCGTCCGCATCCCGGAAGGCAAAGAAGCTCACCCGATCTTCCAGAGCATCGCCTCGCTGGCGGCCCATGTGGCGTCCGCTCGCTAGCGCCGCCCTGCTGCTGGGGGCCTGCTCCTCCGCCGCGCCGCCGGCCTTCCCTCCTTGCCCCGACGACGCCTGCCGGCAGCGCTCCGCCCAGCGCCTCGACGAGCTGCGCCTCCGCTGGAGCCCCCCCGCCCCGCGCACCCGCCGGCCGCCTGGCGGGTGCGCCCCGTGTTCGCCGACAGGCTCAGCGGCGAACACGTGGCGCACCCGCCAGCCGG
>CAZSDX010000352.1:0-7726 GCA_964605685.1 uncultured Polyangiaceae bacterium | reverse complement strand
AGCGGCGGTGGTGGCTCCTCGGGCGCGGGCGGCTCCACCTCGGGCTCCGGCGGCAGCAGCGCCGGGGCCGGTGGCGACGCCGGAAACGCCGGGGCTCCCGCCTGCGTCAAGGACGAGGACTGCGCGGAGAAGCTGCCCTCCACGGTGAACCCGCCCGGCTGCGCGGAGGCGCTGTGCGAGGCGGGGGCCTGCGTCTTCCGGGCGAAGGACAAGGATGGCGACGGCAAGCGCGCCAAGTTCTGCAAGGACACCTCCGGCGAGGCCGTGATCGAGGTCGGAAACGACTGCGACGACAACGACAAGACGGTGTTCCCCGGGGCGTGGGACGGCCCGGCGGGCGACGGGAAGGACGCGAGCTGCGACGGCGTGGACAACGACTGCTCCGGCGCCCCGGACGACAACGTGCTGAGCGACGGGACGTCCTGCTCCTGCAAGCCTGGCGCGGTGCAGACTTGCTCCCAGACCGCCGGCGGCAAGACGATCTCCTGGCCCCTGGGGGAGCCTGCCGGCATCTGCAAGTACGGCGAGCAGAAGTGCGTGATCGACGACGCCACGGGCGTGGGGAAATGGGGCCCCTGCATCGGCGCCATCGAGCCCACCACCGAGGCGTGCAACAAGGAAGACGACGACTGCGACGGCAAGGTGGACGAGCCCGAGGACGCCCCCGTTTCCACCTGGTACTACGACGGCGACGGCGACGGCTTCGCGGCGCTCATCCCGGGGACAAAGACGCCTTTCTCCACGATCATCGCCTGCTTCAAGCCCGAGCAGATCCCCGAGGAGTGCAAGGCCCCCGGCTACTGCCCGGGAGAACCGGGGAGCTGCTGCCCTCCCGCCTCCTGGAAACCGAGCCTCACCGCCCTGGACTGCGACGACCGCACGGACAAGGTCTCCCCGCTGGCCAAGGAGGTCTGCAACAGCATCGACGACAACTGCAACAGTCAGGTCGACGAGTTCGGCGCGCTGGGGGAGAAAACTTACGTCTACGACCAGGACAACGACGGCTTCTCCGACCCCAACGTGGTGCCGATCACCTCCTGCACGCCTCCGGACCAGCCCCCGCCGAGCTGCGCGGCTCCTCCTTGCCCGCTCTCCGGCTGGAAGGAGCAAGGCCCCTCGATCCAGGGAGGGGACTGCGACGACAACAACCTGGCCATCAAGCCCGGCGCCCAGGAGGTCTGCGACGACGCCAAGGTCGACGAGAACTGCAACGGGAGCAAGAACGAGGGGTGCGCCTGCGCCGACGGGGAAGTCCTCGACTGCGGCTCGCCGGACACCTGCAACTTCGTCCCCAAGGGGTCTACCTGCGTCGGCGGCAAGTTCACCCAGTGCGCCTTCGAGAACAAACAGAAGGAAGAGTTCTGCAAGGACCAGGACGGCGACGGATCCTGCCTGGGAGGCAACCACTGCGCATTCTACTGCCCGACCTCGACGCCCGCGGGCCAGGGCCCCAAGGCACCCGCGGGCTACCGGCTGAAGAGCACCTGCTCCGCCGGGGTGGACTGCAACGACGGCAACGCGAACATCTACCCCAACGCCCCGGAGACCTGCGGCGACGGCGTGGATCGCAACTGCGATGGAGCCGACAGCGACGGCTTCAACCTGGCCGATGCCTGCGACGTGGGGGGAGGGCAAGGCGCCTGCAAAGGAGGGGGGATCACCGTGTGCAACGGGGTCAGCAGTACCTCCTGCCAGGGAGCCCCCGGCCTCGGCTCGTCTCAGTGCAGGACAACCCCTCTGCGCCCCAACGACTACAGCTCGTGGGACTGGGACTGCAACGGCAAGGCACAGCTCTGCGCCAACCTCGATGTGCAGCCCTTCATCTGTGCTCCTCAGACCAGCGACTACGAGCCGGGAAGCTCGATCTACGGCCAATTTGGTGCCCTCCCCACCAAGTTCGACGTCATCAACGCAGCCCAACCCGCGAGCAGCAAGGTCATCAACCCTTGCGGCGGCGTCGTCCCCGACTGGAACGAGTTCTGCGCGGCCCGAACCGGCCAGGCGAGCTGCTCCACCCACCTCTTCTTCACGGACTGCTGCGATGGCCCTGGTGGCTTCCTCCCCTACACCTGCAACCAACCATGCGGGAAAAAGGCCATCGCAGTCCGCTGCCGCCCCAACCTCTTCACCAACGCCTGCGAGGTGGATTCCGCGACGCTGTGCACAACCTTCGAGACGGGTTGTCACTGACCCCCATCAAATCCGTCCACGACGGACGGCCTTCCGTCATCAACGAAACGAGTCGGGGCTGAGCTGGTAGTGGTTGAACCAGGCGTAGAGCTGCTGGCGCTTGCAGCCGAGGCGCCGGGCGATCTCGGCGACCCGCCCCCGGTGCTCCCGGAGCATCGCCTCCAGGAGGATCCTCGGCGGGGCCCCCGGCGGGAGCGCGGAGGCCGCCGGGGCGCTCGGGGTCTTCGGCTCGGAGGGAGGCTCCGGGGCGGGGGGCTCGGCGAGGGGAGCTAGCTCCAGGGGGAGATCCAGGGTGGGGGGCATGAGGGCGACCTCTGCCTCCAGCACGCGCTCGACCTCGGGGACGAGGGACAGCGGGGTTCCTGGCGGGCAGAGCTGATCCGCCAGCAGCAGGACGTTGAGGAGGCCGCGGACGTTGAAGGGCCACGGGTGGAGCAGCAACCGGTGCATCAGCGGCAGCGCCAGGGGTCGCTCGAAGGCGCTGCGGCGGCCCAGCAGCCGGTGGATCAGGAAAGGGATGTCGGCGCGGCGCTCCCGCAGCGGCGGCAGGTGGAGCTGGCGCTGGGCGATGCGGGCGAAGAGATCCGCCCGGAAGGTGCCCCCCCGGAGCGCCGAGGGGAGGTCCCGGTTGGTGGCGGCCACGACGCGGACGTTGATCGGCACGTCGCGCGCGGCGCCCACGGGGTGCACCCGGCGCGTCTCCAGGACGCGCAGCAGGCGCACCTGGAACGACAGGGGCATCTCGCCGATCTCGTCGAGGAAGAGGGTGCCTCCTTCCGCCTGGCGAAAGAAGCCCTCGCGGGCGTCGGAGGCGCCGGTAAACGCGCCCTTGGTGTGGCCGAAGAGCTCGGAGGCCAGCAAGGTCTCGGTGAGCGCGCCGCAGTTGACGGTGACCAGCCGCCCGGAGCGCCCACTCTCCCCGTGGAGGAGCTGCGCGACCACCTCCTTGCCGGTGCCGGTCTCCCCGGTGATCAGCACGCTCACGTCGTCCCGGGCGATGCTCGACAGGTTGGAACGGATCGCCACCATCGGCGCCGAGATGCTCACCATCCCGTCGTCGAAGAAGCCCTGGTTCGAGCAGGCCGCGAAGATCAGCAGCGTGTCCCCGACCCGGATCACGTCGTCCGTCCGGAGCGCCGCGGTCCCGGTGACCCGCTGGCCCTGGACCCACGTACCGTTGCGGCTCCCCAGATCGGTGATCCACCACTTCCCGTCGCGGTGCTCGATCCGCGCGTGATCCCGGGAGATCTTCGTGTCCTCCGACCCTCCCAGGATCGCCATGCCTCGCCCAAGCTCCAGCCAGGGCTCCGTGAGGATCTTGATCGATGGCTTCCTTGGTCCCCGGGGGGCATGCGCCAGGATAAGCGCCGGACGCGGGGTCTGGGGGGACGTCGCCGGCGGGGAGTCCTCGGTGAGATCCGTCTCGGTCGTCAACCTCGTCATCCCCGCGTCCTCTCCAAGAACCGTGCCGCCCCCTTCCCCTCGCCTTGCGTTCTGTCCTCTCTTTATCTTATCCATGGAATCCAGGGAACCGATGCTGCAACCCGGGTTGAAGATCGAGGGCCGCTACGTGCTCGTGCGCGAGCTGGGTTCCGGCGGGATGGGCTCGGTCTGGCTGGTCCGGCACACCCACCTCGGCGCCCTCTTCGCCGCCAAATTCCTCCACTATTCCGGCACCAACAGCTCGGTCAAGCCCCGCTTCCTCCGGGAAGCTCGCCTCGCCTCCAGGCTCCGCGGGCCCCACGTCCCCCAGATCTTCGACCTCGGCGAATGGCAGGGAATTCCCTACATCCTGATGGAATTCCTCGAAGGCGAGGACCTCCGAGCCCGGCTGGATCGAGGCATTCTGTCGACGACGGAAATGATGCAGATCGCGCTCCCCGTGGCGCGGGTGCTGATCCGGGCCCACGCGCTGGGGATCATCCACCGGGACCTGAAGCCGGAGAACATCTTCCTCAGCCGGCTCGACGGCGAGGAAACGGTCAAGGTGCTCGACTTCGGCGTGGCCAAGGTGCTGGCCTGCGACGAGCTGGCCTCGGTGGTCACCCGCACCAACGCGACCCTCGGGACGCCGTTCTACATGAGCCCCGAGCAGCTCCGGAACTCCAAGGACATCGACCACCGCGCCGATCTCTGGGCCTTCGCCCTGCTGGTGTTCGAGATGCTCACCGGGCGGCGCGCCTTCGCCGCCGACAGCCTCAGCCAGCTCGTGCTCCTGATCGAGACCACGCCACCGCCGGACATCCTCCAGCTTCGCCCCGATCTTCCCCCTGCCCTGGGGGAGTGGTGGCGCAAGGCTGCGGCACGCCAGCCTGCGGATCGATTCCAGGACGCCGCAGAGCTGATCAACGAGTTGGCTCGGGCGCTGGGCCTCCCTGCGCCAGGCCTGAGCGTCCCCGAACCTGCCGAGCGCGACGAGGAAAAAGACCGCTCCTCCGATGCGTTTCTGCCGACCGAGGGGGACCCGGACGAGCCCGGCGAGGAGCGACCTCCCTCCCCTCCCCTCCCCGCCTCGCCGGCATCCACCCCCGCCCTGCCCTCGGAGGCATCCCTCCCGCCCAGGGCTCCAGGATCCTCCCGGAAGGCAGGCCCGGCGGTGTTTCTGGCGGTCGGGCTGCTCGCCGGAGCCTTCTTTCTGGGCCAGCGTACCGGGGCGAGGGCCTCCGCGTTGCCGCCGCATCCCCTCCCGATCACGCAGGCAGCGACCTCCGCGCCCTCTGCCTCGCAGGAGCTTCCTCCTCCTCTTCCTTCCGTGACCCCGGTGGTAGCAACGGCGAGCGCTCCTGCGGCGGCCCCTTCTGGCCCCCCCCTCAAGAATCCCGCAACATCCTCGGCCCCGAAGCAGAAACGACCAACGGACACCATAGGGTTCTGAATGCACCGGCTTCCTTCAGCTCCCTGGGTTGCGCTGCTCCTGCTCGCTCCGGCTTTGGTTCTCGCGCAGCCTTCCGACGCGGATCGCGCCACGGCTCGCTCCCTCGGTCTGGAAGGACAGCAAGCGCTCAAGCGCGGCGAGCACCAAGCCGCCCTGGATCTCTTCCAGCGGGCGGACGCGCTCTACCATGCGCCCACGCTGCTCCTCGGGATCGCCCGCGCCCAGGTCGGGCTGGGGAAGCTGGTGGCCGCCCGGGAGAGCTACCTCCGCCTCGTGCGCGAGGGGCTGCCGCCGAACCCCTCGGAGGCGTTCCGCAAGGCGCTCTCCGACGCGGAAGCCGAGCTGAAGCAGCTCGACCCTCGCATCCCTCACCTGATCCTCGCGGTGGGGGATCCTGCCGCGCCGCGGGTCTTCCTTGACGACGTGGAGGTGCCCTCGGCGGCCCTCGGGATCAGGCGCCCCACGGAGCCAGGTCCCCACCGGGTCCGGGCCAGCGCCCCGGGGTTCCAGGAGCTACGGATCGAATTCTCCCTTCAGGAAGGGGAGACCCACACGGTCCCCTTGCGCCTGGAGCCGCTCCCTTCCCCTCCGGTGGATCCGCCGCTGTCCGCCTCGGCGCCGCTGGCCATCCCCTCTGCCACGACGGCGCTGGCTCCTGGCTCCGACGCCGGGATTCCTCCGGCGGCTCCGGGCTGGCACCGCACGGCGGGCTGGATCGGGCTGGGCCTGGGGGGGGCAGGGGTGCTGGTGGGAGGGTTCTGGGGGCTCCTCGCCATCGAGCGGAAGGCGGAGCTGGACGACGCCTGCCCATCGGCTCCCCGGTGTCCTTCCTCGGCGCAACCGCTCCAGCGATCTTACGAGCGCGCCGGAACCTTCTCGACGATCGGCTTCGGGGTGGGGTTGCTGGGGCTCGGCGCCGGGGCATCGTTCCTGCTGCTGGCGCCGTCTCGCACGACCAGCGCCGCAGTGCCCTGCTCTTTTCAAGGGCAATTCGGGGTCTGCGGGCGGCTCTTACGGAGCGGACGATCCGGGGCCCGAGGGGGAGGGGGCCGTGGAGCCGCTCCGGCGCTTGTAGGCGGCGAACCCCTCCATCAGCGCCGTGTGGACCCAGCCGCCGATCAGCTCGGCTCCGGTGCTGGTCGGGTGGACCAGATCCGCGCCGCCGAGCCCGCGCTGGATCCACACCCCCATGCTCCCGTGGCCTCCCATCGCCTGCCAGGTGTCAAAAAAGCCACACCCGAGCTCTGCGGCCAGCTTCTTCTGGATCCCGTTGATCACGGGTACCACCGGGCGGCTTGCGTAGGTATCTCCACGCTTGTCGGCGGCATCCATCGGGCCGATCAGGAGGCAGGAGGCGTCGGGCAGCGCATCCCGGGCCTGCTTGAGCACGGCCCGCGCGGTGGCCTCGTACTGGTCCATGGGGTACGCGAAGGAGTCGCCGCTCTCGTTGGCGCCGTAGGTGAAGGCGATCAAGCTGGGAGCGCGGCGCTTCAGCTCGTCGGCCCAGTGGGCGTCGTCCATCTTGTCCAGGAAGCGGAGGCGGCAGCCGATGATGCCCACGGCGTCCACCACGACCCCGGGGACGTCCCGCTCGAGGATCGTATGGAACACCCGCACCGGACCTCCGCCCAGGCTACGGATCTCCAGCTTGTGGGGGCCATCGGGGGCCTCGATCTCGGCGACCTTCACCGCGAGCTGATCCGCGGAGGTGGGGATCACCCGGGCCTCTCCGCCGTCGAGCTTGAGGCTGAGCTTTCCGCCCCCGGGGTGCTCCGCGTAGGTGACGCGGAACTTCGAGACGGAGCGTCCGATGTCGCCGCTGGTCGCGGTCCCCACGGTGGCGAACATGCCGGGGCCGTCGGCCACGAAGGAGACGCCGCCCAGGCCGTAGATCCCGTCCGGCGCGTAGGGGCCCACCACCCGGCTGACCTTCCAGCCCTTGGAGGCGAAGCGAGCGATGTTGTCGTGGTGGTAACCGGGCCAGGCGTCCGCGACCAGGATGAAGCCGTGCCCGGCGTCGCCGAACTGTCCTTGCAGCTTCCTGCGGAGCGTGGCCGTGATCCAGTCGGAGGCGATCACCGAATCGCCGTAGTAGGTGATCCGGGTGATGGAGCCGGGGAGCTTGCGTTCGGTGCGATCCAGGGAGGCATAGAAGGCGTCGAGGGCCTTGCCGGAGGGATCCTCGATGGAGCGCACCCCTGGCTTGATCTCCGGCGGCGCCGCGGTTTCCGGTGCCTTCTGGAACGGGAGCCCCGGGCGATGCGGCGTTGTGGGGGCGGCCTCGGAGCGGCCGTCGTCCTCGGTGCCGCCGACCTCGACGGCGCCGACGGTGCTGACCTCCGCGGGGGCGACCGGGGCGACCGGGGGGGGCTCGGGCTCCGGGGGAGCGAAGAGGCGAAGCCGGGCGACGGTGAGGCCGCCGGGCAGGGGGAGATCTGCCGGCAGAGCGTGGGGGACCGCCACCAGGGTGCCCAGGAGGTAGAGTCTCCCCCTCTCCGCGGGAGACGGAGAGGGGGCCGGGGGGGGGGGAGGACCCTGCGGCAGACGGACAGCAAGCCGGAGGAACAAAGCCACAAAAAAGAAAACCCCCGGAGCCTTGCGGCTCACGGGGGGTTTCACAGGTTTCCCGGCGGCGACCTACTCTCCCACACGGTCACCCGT
>CAZSDX010000351.1:0-7730 GCA_964605685.1 uncultured Polyangiaceae bacterium | reverse complement strand
CGCCGGCCCGGTGCTCCAGCGCGCAGGAGAGGGCGTCGGTGGCGCGGCGCACGGCGGCGGGCGTGGCGAGGGCCCCCAGGGCCTCCAGCAGCGCCTGAAGCACCGGACGATCCGCCGGAGCCAGCGCCAGCGCCTGCTGGAGCAGATCCGCCGCCGCCTCGGGGCTGGCCAGGTGCTTGCGCTGCACCTCGGCGGCCTTCCGCAGCGCGGCGACCCGGGCCCCGCTGGAGCCCTGCGTCGCCGCGTCTCGGGCATGGAGCGCCGCCAGCTTCTCCCAGGATCCCGCCTCGGCGTACCGCTCGGCCAGCTGATCCCGCAGAGCAGGGTCAGGGTGGACCTCGTACCCCCGCTCCAGGGCGCGCTCGGCGGCCTCCGGGTTCCAGTTGGCCTCGTGGAGCGCCGCCAGACGCGAGGCCAGCTCCGCGACGGTGGGGCCTTGTTCCAGGATGAGCAGGCGCTCCAGCAGCTCCGCGGTCTCGAAGGAATCCCCGCGCCGCTCCACCAGCCGGAGCAACGCCCGGAGCAGATCGACCCGATCCGGGTCCAGATCGACACCTATCCGATAGAATTCGGCGGCCCTGGACTCCTGGGAGAGCTGCTCGCAGAGGGCACCGAGGCGGAGCGCCAGGGAGGCGGCCGCCTGGTGCTCGCCGCGGTCGCGGGCGCCGTCGAGCAGGCGCTCCAGGAGGTCGGCGAGCTGCTGCTGGTCTCCGAGGCGCTCCAGGAGGTCGGCGAGGCGGCTGGCCAGGGCGAGGTCGCCCGGAGAATCGGCGAGGGCATCCTGGAGCAAGGCAGCAGCCTTGCGCAGCGCGGAGGGGTCCGGGGAACGGAGCAGCACCTCGATCAGCTCGGCCCGCAGGTCGTGGCGGGAGGAGCCGTCGACAAGGGGCAGGAGCCGCGTGAGCAGGCCAGCGAGGCGAGCGTCATCCTCGGAGGAGCGGTAGAGGGAGGCCAGCGGCTGCCAGATCCGGGGCTCGACCAGCCCGTCGTCGAGGAGAACCTCGTAGAGCTTGGCGGCCCGGCCTTTGTCCTGGAGCGGCCCTTGGGCCAGCACGGCCACGTCGAGGAGCAGCGCGCGGCGCTCGTCGGCGGGGGCCAGCTCCGCGGCGCGCTCCAGCAGGGAGGCGGCGAGGCCGAGGTCGCCGCGCTCCTGGACCCGCGCGGCGAGGGTGACGAGGGCCCAGATCACGTCCGGGAGCGAGGAGGGGTTCTGGTCCAGCTCGGAGATCTCCCGGAGGAGGGTGTCTGCTGACCCCTCTCCGGTCTGGATGGCCAGCTCGGCGGCCTCCCGGAGCGCGGCGGTCCCGGCGCCCGGGAGCGCGCCGAGGCGGGTCAGCGCGTCGATCAGCTCGGCGGTGCGCCCCTGCTCCCGGGAGAAGCCCTCGTAGAAGCGCAGGACGCGCTCGTCGTCTCCGTGGGAAGCGAGGGCCTGCTGGAGCAACCCGGCGGCGCGCTCGATCTGAGGGTCGAGGGCGAGGGCTTCCCGGAGGGCATCGAGGGCCTCCACAGGGTCGGGGGAGGAGAGCAGCAAAGAGGCGAGGCGGTAGGAAGGCTCGGCGCCACCGCCGCGGGGGCGCTCGTGGGCGAGGCGACGACGCAGGAGCGCCGCCAGCGCTTGCCGGTCGCCAGCCTCGTGGAGGAGCGCCTCCAGGCGAGGCCAGACCCGGGAGAGCAGAGCGTCGGAGTCCTGGGCCGAGGCGGCGCACGGCTCGGCCTGCTCCAGAGCCTTCCGGGCCGCGTCCCTGTCCTGGAGGTCCTGCTCGTGGAGGCTGGCCAGCTCGATCCAGAGCTCCGCGGCGACCTCCGGGGAGGTCGAGGCGAGGGAGGCGGCCAGGGAGGCCAGCTCGGCGGTCAGGGAAGGCAGCTCGCCCGCCGCCCGGGCTGCCTCGACGGCCAGGTGCCGCAGGTCGTGGCGCGCGGGGGCCAGGGCGACGGCGCGGCGGGCGCGGTCGAGGGCCACGGAGGGCTGGTCGAGGTGGTGCAGGTAGAGGGAAGACAGCTCCCGGAGCCAGGGGAGCTGCTCGTCCCCCTGCGCCATCCCCAGCCGAAGCTCGACGGAGCGGGCCAGCGGGCCGTGGAAGCCGTGCTCGCGCAGGTGGGTCTCGAGCAGGGTCCACTCCTCCTCGTGCTCGCGGGCGTGGGCGAGGGTGGTTTCCAGCAACTCGTCGGCGCGGGCGGCGTCCCCTTGCCTGCGGGCGATGTCCGCCAGGGCGAGCTGGACCTCCACCCGGGAGACACCGTGCTCGCTGCGCCCGCCGCGGGGCAGTAGCAGGAGCAAGGAACGGAGCGCCTTCTGGGCGCGCTCCAGCTCGCCGCGCTCCGCCGCGACGCGCCCGAGGGTCTGGAGGATGCGAGGGTGCGCTGGGTCGATCCTCGCGGCCACGTCCAGCTCGGCGAAGGCCCCCTCCCCGTCGCCCATCGCGTGGAGCACGAGGCCAAGCTGGAGGTGGGCCAGCGCCCGCTCCTTGGGGCGCCGCATCCCGTAGGACTCCACCAGCTTCCGGAGGGCGACGGCGGCCTCCTCCGGGTTCCCCGCCAGCCGGAGGGCCTCCCCCAGGGCGAGCTGGAGCCCCACCTCCTCCGGGGCGAGTTCCACGGCCTCCCGGAGCAACGGGACCGCGGCCTCCGGGGCCCCCTGCTGCTCGATCAGCAGCCCGGCGGCCTCCCGCATCCGCGACGCCCGTGCCCTGGGTTCCCGGAGCGCCCTGGCCTCCGCGACCATCAGCTCCGCCAGGCTCCCCCAGTCGCCCGCCTCCTGGTACAGCTCCATCAGGCGTCCCCGCAGCGGCCCGGGATCGCTGGCCTCCGGGATCGCCTGCTCCAGGGCGCGGCGGGCGTCGTCCTTCCGGCCCAGGGCCAGGTGGGCCTCGGCCAGCAGCGCGAGGATCGAGGGGCGCTCCTCCCCCGGGAGGCCAGGGAGGAGCGCGTCGAGCGCCCCGGCGGATCCGGCAAGGGCCTCCCGGAGCGCCTCGATGGCGCCATCCCGGTCCCCGGAGTCGCGGAGCAGGCAGGCAAGGTCCAGAAGCAAGCTGGAACGTCGCTCCTTACTGGACGGAAGAACCGTCTGACGCCGGATCACCCGGAGCAGCTCCTCCCGGCGCCCGAGACGCCGAAAAACCCTCGCCATCGCGTCGAGGACCTCCGGATCGTCCGGAAAGAGTGTTTCGATTTGCAGATGGCAGCGGAGCGCTTCCTCGGGATCCTGGAGTTCCCCCTCGCAGAGCGAGGCGCAGCGGCGCAGGAGGAGCGCCTTGCGCTCGGGGGAGAAGGGGAGCGCGGCGGCCTCCTGGAGCAGAGCGACCCGGAGCGCCGGCTCGACCCGGGCCGGGCCCTCCCCGGTCAGCGCCTCGATGGCCCAGTCCGCCGCGGAAGCCCCGGGGAACCCTGGAGAGGAGGCCTCCTTCGCATGGGCCAGGATGGACCGCGCGATCCGCTGGGTCCGGGGGTAATCCTGGAGCTCTTCCAGGGCGACGCGCCCTGCCTCCAGCAGCAAGGGAGGTGCGTTGTGCTGCGCGGAGGCGAGCCGGAGCAGCGCATCCACCAGCCCGGCCCCCCGGCGCCTCCGGCGCAGCACGACCAGCTCCTGGAGGGTCTCCGCGTCCTCGCCCAGGGCCAGGGCGCGCTCGAAGGCGTCATCGGCCTGCACCTCGTCCACCAGGCGCAAGGCGTCCGCAACGAGCAGCCAGAGCGAGCGAGCGACGCCAGCGGCACGGGGGTCCTCTGCGGCCTCGCGGAGCGCCTGGACGCCGTCAAACAGGGCCCCGACCCCCCGGGCGACCCGGAGCACTTCCCGGGCGAGTCCCAGATCGGCAGGGGCCAGCGCCAGCGCCCGGCAGAGCACGCCGAGCGCCTCCGTGGGGCGCGCCAGCCTGCTCTCCAGGAGCGACGCCGCTTCCAGGAGGAGGAGAACCCGGGTGTCGTTGTCCCCGGCCAGCGCGAGGCGCAGAGGCAGCAGCGAGAGGATTCCTTCCGCATCGTCGCGTTTCCGGAAGTGACCGAGCAGCACCTCTGCGGCCTCCTGCTGGACCCGCGGGTCCTCGGCGAGCGACCAGAGCCCGGAGAGCGCCGCCGGAGCCGCGGCGGAGATCTCCAGGGCAGCCAGGTAAGCCTGCACGGCCTCCCGGGGGCGGTCGCGCTTCGTCCGCTCGACCTCGCCCAGCGCCACCAGGAGCGCTCCCTTGCGCTCCCCCTCGGCCCCCGGGATCTGCCCCCGCAGCAGCTCGACCAGCGCATCGAAGCGCTCCAGCCGCTCCAGCAGCGAGGCGATCCGCGCGAGCGTCGCCTCTTCCTCGCCGAAGCGAGCCCGGATCTGCCCCCACACCCGGAGAGCCCCCGGCAGATCCGCGAGGGAATCTTCCAGGATCCTCGCTGCCTCCAGGAGATCGGCCCGGGCCTCGCCGGTGTCCTCCAGGAGCGCGGCTCTCCGCTCGAGCACCGAAACCAGATCGGACCACCGAGCGAGGGCGCGGTACGCCTCCACCAGCCCGGAGAGCGCCGCCAGGTCGTCGGGCGCGTCGGCGCGGCGCATCTCCCAGGAACGAGCGAGGAGCGAAGGGTCCGCCAGCGGCCCCCGGGCCAGGTCAGCCATGGCCGCGGCGAGGGTGGCCCGCTCCGCGACGTCCGGGGAGCGCGAGGCCAGCTCCCCCATCGCATCGAACAGCGGACGCTCCCGACCCGCGAGCCCCCGGAGCAGCGCGACCCGCTCCCGGGCCGCCTCCAGCGCCACCGCCCCCCCGGGATCGGCCGCGATGGCTTGTTCGTGACGCCGGAGCGCCCGCTCCACGTCCCCGAGCTGACGCTCCGCGAGCCTCGCCCCTTCGAGCAGCAGGGAGGCGGCCACCTCCGGATGCTCCTTGGCGAGCTGATCGATCCGGTCGAGCAGGCGCTGTTGCTGGCCTGTCCGGGCGGCCAGCGCGCCAATTTCTTGGAGCACCCCGGCATCCCCCGGGAGCAGCGCCAGCAGCGCCAGGGCGTCCTCGAAGGCCCCCTCGGGGTCGCCGACCTCGGAGAGCCGCAGGGCGATGAGCCGCCGGAGCAGGGCCGCCCGCTGGTCGGGCTCCTGCGCGCCTTCCAGCTCGATCTCCGCGACGCGCACCAGCTCGGCGGAGCGCCCCGCCCGCTGGAAGTGCGGCTTGAGGAGCGCCGCCGCCCCCAGGTAGGCCCCGAGCAACCCGGGCGCCAGGGGGGACTCGGGGGTGGGCCGCCGGAAGGTCGAGAGCAAACGCTCCAGCGACGCCAGCGCCTCCGGATCCTCCGGATCGGCGGCAAGCATCTGCTGGATCGTCTCGAACGCACGCGCCGGATCCCCGACCCCCTCCAGCCAGAGCGAGGCCACCCGCGCCCGGAGCCGCCGGGCCTCCCCGGGCTCGCTCCGTGGGATCTGCGCCGACAGCAGGGCCACCAGCTCCGGGAACCGGCCGTTCCGCTCGTAGAGCCGCTCCAGCGACGCCAGCGCCGGCTCGTCCCCGGGCCTCAGCGCCACCAGCCGCTCCAGGTACGGGATGGCCCGGGCGTCGTCCCCGGTGAAATCCCGGGCGATCTCCACCGCGTCCTCCAGGAAGACCAGCCGGTCCTCGTCGCTCCGGGCGGCGGCGATCATCCGGTCGTAGATCGCCAGCAGCTCCCCCCAGCGCTCGTCCGCCCCGTAGAACACCTTCAGCCGGTCGAAGGCCCACTGCGCCCCCACGTCCGCCAGCAGCACCCGTTCCACCAGCGCAATCACCCCCTCCGGCTCCTCGAACCACTCCTCGTAGAAATCGATGGCTCGCTGCCCGATCGCCGCCGCCGCGGCCGGGCTGGTCAGATGCTCCCGGTACGCCTCCAGCACCTCCTCCGGTCGCCCCAGGTTCCGCGCCGCCTGCTCCGCCTGCTCCCACCGCTCCACCTCCAGCGGAGCCTCCCCCACCGCCCTCAGCAGCACCCGCAGCTCCCCCTCCGCCCCCTCCGCCCTCGCCAGCAGTCCCTGGTACCACCGCTGCCGCTGCTCCGGGCTCCCCCCCGCCGCCAGCAACCGCTCCAGGATCTCCGTGACCCGAGCGGGGTCATCCATGACCTCGATCGCGCGCTCCATCGCCTCCTCGGCGCGCTGCCGCGCCCCTTCTTCCCCGGAGGCCAGCGCTTCCCGGTGGATCGCCTCCACGATCCTCAGCGCCTCCCCGTCCCCGGGCGCTCCCTCCAGCACCGCGTCCAGCACCCCAAGAGCCTCCTCGAAGCGCCGGGAGCGCTCCACCAGCAGCGTGGCGAGGTCGAGATCGACCCTCCTGCGCTCCTCTCCCTGGGCGCGGGCGCGCCGGGCGAGCAGCACGCCCCGGGCTCCCTCCGCGTCACCGAGGCCCAGCAGCAGCGGGACCAGCCGCCTTCCTGCCGCCTCCGAGCCGGGATCGAGGGCAAGCAGGCGGCGGTAGAGGTCCACGGCGGCGCGCGCGTCGCCCATCGCCTCCTCGGCCTCGGCCCAGGCCAGCAGGGCTGAGGCGCGATCCGCGTCGTGGGCCGCGCGCCAGGCGAACAGCCAGCGGCGCTCCGTGGACCAGGGCTCCTCGGGGGGCCAGGAGGCCAGCGCAGCCTCGAAGGAGGCCACATGCTCCGGCGAGGCGGTCTTCTCGATCAGGGACCGGAACGCCTCGGCCGCCAGGGGGCGGCGCCCTGGCTGCGCCGCGAAGGCCCGGGCGCAGGCCGCCAGGAGCCGCTCTTGCTGCGCAGGAGACCAGGGGAAGGGAGGAGCCCGCCGGGCGCGCTCGAAGCGCATCAACGTGGCTTCCTCCCGCAGCAGCGGCAGCAGATCGAGGAGCAAGGAGAGGGCCTCCTCGGCGTCCCCGCAGTGATCGAGGGAATCCAGCAGCAGCGCGGCCAGCTCCTGTTCGCGCCCGAGGGCGCGGAGCGCCTCGATCCGGGCGGCACGAGCGGCGCGATCCGAGGGGTCGAGGGCCAGCAGCTCCCCCAGCGCGTCCGCCTCGGCGGTGCGCTCCTCTTGCTGCCGGGCCACCCCGGCGAGGAGGCGGAGCGCCTCGATCCGGGCCTCCTTGCCCTGCTCGTGGCGGAGCACCAGGCGCCAGAGCTCCCCCCGGGCGCCGGCGTTCCCCTGGGCGAGGAGCAGCCGGTCCAGCGAGGGCGCCGCGTCGACCCGCGCCGGGTCTGCCTGGAGCACCCGCCCGAGGAGCGCCAGCCCCTCCTGCACCCGCCCCGCTTCCACCAGGGACGCGGACGCCCGGCGAGCGAGATCGACCAGCGCCGGGTGGGTCAATTCCCTGTCACCCAGGGCGGCGAGGAGCAATTCGGCGTGGGGGCCGGGGCCTCCGGTGGCACCGGAGAGCATCTCCAGGCGCACCAGCCATTCCTGGGTGGCCTCCAGATCCTTCTGGAGCGAGAGCCGGAGCCCGTCGAGGACAAGCCGGAGGGCCCGGGGAGGGTCATCGCTGGCCACCAGTTCGACGGCTTCTCCCAGGGCGGCGAGGCGGTGGAGGGCCTCGGGGTGTTCCTGGCCGAGAACCTCGAGCGCCCGGATCAGGCCCCAGAAGTCGGCCTGCTCCCGGTAGAGGGGCAAGAGCGCGGCGGCGGCGGCGAGCTTCCGGGGGCCAGAGAGCAGCTTCGAGGCCACCTCGGCGGCCCGGGCCTCCCCGGGGAGCAGGGTGAGGGCGCTCTGGCAGGCGGCCAGCGCGCCGTCGGCGTCCCCCAGGCGCTCCAGGCGGAGCTGGGCCACCAGCCCCCACAGCTCGGCCCGGGCCTCCGGGGAG
>CAZSDX010000350.1:0-7740 GCA_964605685.1 uncultured Polyangiaceae bacterium | reverse complement strand
GCTGGGTGGCGTGGCGGTGGCCGTGGCGCGGGACCGGAGGCAGGCGGCGTTGCTGACGGCGGCGGCGCTGCTGGTGGCGGAGGTGGGGGCGGTGCGGTCCGGAGCGCCGCGGGGAGAGCTGCGGGTGACGGCGCTGGACGTGGGGCAAGGAGACAGCTTGCTGGTGGATTTCCCGGACGGCCAGGCGATGCTGGTGGACGGGGGTGGCTTCGTGGGATCGCCGGTGGACCCGGGGAAGTCGGTGATCCTGCCGACGCTCCGGGCGCGGAGGCGGAGGGAGCTGGCGGTGGTGGCGCTGAGCCACCCGCATCCGGATCATTTCCTGGGGCTGGCGAGCGCGGTTCCCTCGCTGAAGATCGGGGAATTCTGGGACAGCGGCCAGGGCGAAGAAGAGGGCGCTGGGCCCGTGTACGGGGCGATGATGGAGGGGCTCCGGAGGCGCGGGGTGGCGGTGGTGGGCCCCGCGGGCCTGTGCGGGAAGCCACGACGCTTCGGGGACGCCCGCGTGGAGCTGCTGGCCCCTTGCCCCTCGATCACGCCCTTCATCAACGCCAACGACAACTCGCTGGTGCTGAAGGTCAGCCTGGGGGAGCGCTCCGCCCTGCTGGTCGGGGACGCGGAGGAGCAGGAGGAACAGGATCTGCTGGCGCGCTACGGTCGCGGGCTGAAGGCGGATCTCCTCAAGGTGGGGCACCACGGGAGCCGCACCTCGACGAAGCCAGATTTTCTGGCGACCGTGGCGCCCTCGCTGGCGGTGATCTCCTGCGGGGTACGCAACCGTTTCGGTCACCCGCACCCGACCACGCTGGCGACGCTGGAGGCCGCCGGGGTACCCGCCGCGAGGACCGATCGAGGCGGAGCCCTGCTCTGGTCCACCGACGGACGCCGGATCACGACGCTGCGGGCGAGGTGAAGACCGTGCGGCGTGTCTTCTCGGAACCCCGGTGGTAAGCTCGACCCCAGCGTGATCGAAGAGGAGGCGATTCATCATGACCACAGCACCCCTCCCCTGTCCTTCCCCTGAACTTTCTGGCTGGGAAGGGCGCGCTGCCGCCTGGGTGCGCCGCGGCGTCCTGGCCCTGGCCCTCGCCGTCGGGGGCCTCTGGGGGGCCACTTCCGTCGCTCCTGCGCTCACCTCTCCTGGGGCGCTCCTCGGCGCGGTGGCGAGCCACCAGCACCGGCAGCGACGCCAGGAGGACGGGATCGACTGCGCCGACTGCGTCGATTGCATCGACTGCGGCGCGGACTGCGGCGGCTGCGGGGACTGCGCCGACTGCGGTGGGTGCGGGGACTGCGGTGGGCTCGACTGCGGCGGGATCGATTGCGCTTGCGCCACGGCGGTGAGGCCGCAGGCTGCGGTGGGGGCGGCGTGTCGCCGGGGTGCGCCGTGGGGGAGCGCGGCGATGCTGCTGGCGCCGCTGCTGATCTTCGCGGCCTGGCGGCGCATCCCGGAGCGTCGTCAGATGATCTCGAAGTAGCGGCGGCGCTCCCAGTCGGTCACTGCATCCAGCCACTGGCGCCACTCCCAGGAGCGGGTAGCGGCGAAGTGATCGACGAACTCATCGCCCAGCCAGTCGCGAGCGACCTCCGAGCGCCGGAAGACCTCCGTGGTCTCGATGAGGGTGCGGGGAGCCCGCGGGATGGCCTCCGCGCCCTGGTTGGTCCCCTGGATCGGCGGCATCGTCAGGGTCATCTGCTTCTCGACGCCGTGGAGCCCCGCCGCCAGCAAGGCGGCCATGGCCAGGTACGGGTTGACGTCGGAGCCGGGGCAGCGCGTCTCCAGCCGCGTCGATTTGGCCGACCCCGGGATCACCCGGAAGCTGGCCGTCCGGTTGTCGACGCCCCAGGTGGGCTTCACCGGGGCCCAGAACCCGTCGACCAGGCGCTTGTAGCTGTTGATCGTGGGCCAGAACATCGGGGCGAACTCCATCAGGACCGCCACCTGCCCGGCCAGGTAGCTCTCGAAGAGCTTGCTCATACCGTGGCGCCCGGCGGCGTCGTGGAACAGGTTCCTGGATCCGTCGGAGAGCGACTGGTGGATGTGCCCGGAGCAGCCGGGCAGCTCCTGGCTCCACTTGGCCATGAAGCTCGGCATGATGCCGAAGCGTGCGCCGATCTCCTTGACGGACGCCTTGAAGAGCGTCGCCCGGTCCGCGGACTCCAGCGCCTCGGAGAACAGGAGCGCCGCCTCGTAGACCCCGGGTCCGGTCTCGGTATGGAGCCCTTCGAGCGGAACACCGAAGGCGTCCAGTTCGACCATCAGCGCCCGGAAGAACTCCTGGTTGGCCCCGGCCCGGAGGAGCGAGTAGCCGAACATGCCCGGGGTGAGCGGGGTCGGCCCGACGCCGCGTTTGTCCGCCCAACTCTCCGGGGTCTCGCGGAAGTTGAACCACTCGAATTCCATGCCGCACATGGGCCGGACGCCGAGCTGCTCCGCGCGGCGGAGCACCCGGCGCAGCACCTGCCTGGGGCAGATCGGCAGCGGCACCTCCATGCCCTCGCGCTGCTCGACGAACTCCCCGAGGAAGAACGGTACCTGCTCGTCCCACGGGACCCGGCGGAACGTGCCGAGGTCCAGGCGCACGAGCGCGTCCGGGTAGCCCGTGTGCCAGCCGGTGTGGCGGGTGTTGTCGTAGGTGACGTCGGTCATGTCCCAGCCGAAGACCACGTCGCAGAAGCCGAAGCCTCCCTCGGCGGCAGAGGCGAACTTTTCCTTGTGGATCACCTTGCCCCGGAGCACCCCGTCGGTGTCTGTCACCGCGACCTTGACGCGGTTACCAGGGGCGTTCCTCACGGCTTCCAGGATCTCGGCGGTGGGGGTCGTGCTCGGCATGAGCACATCCTACGAGCAATTTCCTGGAGCCGGCAGGTAAGACGCTCTGCTGCTTCTTGAGGTCGGCGACGATGAGCTTGGCGACGCTCTTGAGGGTGTCGAAGACGCCGAGGCCCGTGCGCGCGACGGCCTCGTGTTCGGGGGCGTCGTTGGGGTTGAGGAGCTTGTGGAGCTCGTCGACGCTGGTGACGTCGGGGAGGTCGCGCTTGTTGTACTGGACGACGAAGGGGAGGCCCTTGTCGATGTCGAGGTTGTTCTCGAGGAGGTTCTGCTTGAGGTTGTCCATCGACTCGAGGTTGGCTTCGAGGCGAGCCTCCTGGGAGTCGGCGACGAAGACGACGGCGTCGGCGCCCTTGAGGATGAGCTTGCGGCTGGCGTCGTAGAAGACCTGGCCGGGCACCGTGTAGAGGTGGAAGCGGGTCTTGAAGCCGCGGATCTCGCCGAGGCTGAGGGGGAGGAAGTCGAAGAAGAGGGTCCGCTCGGTCTCGGTGGCGAGCGAGATCATCTTGCCCTTGGATTCGGGGCTGGATCGCTCGTAGATGTACTGCAGGTTGGTGGTCTTGCCACAGAGGCCGGGGCCGTAATAGACGACCTTGCAGTTGATCTCGCGCGCCATGTAGTTGATGAACGACATGGGCGCTCCGGTCAGTCGTTGAAGAGGTTGTCGATGTCTTCGTCGGTGATCTCGGCGAAGGGGCTGTCGGCGCCGGGCTCCTGCACCTTCTTGAGCAGCTTCTCGAAGATGGTGTTGAGGTCATCGCTGGCCTTGCGCACGCGGAGGCGGACGAGGCCCAGGCTGGATTTGGCGTCGAAGATGACGACCAGGATGACCCGGTTGCCGACGAGCTGGATGTGAATGTTCGCCTTCTCTCCCTCGTGGAACTGGGTGGCGAATTCGTTCTCCTTGAGGAGCTTCGCCATGCCGCCGGTCGCGGCGATGTTGCCTGCGGTGAGCGAGGCGAGGGAGGTGGTGTCGACGTTCTCGGCGTCTCCGCCGGCGGCGATGAGCTGGCCGTTCTTGTCGACGATGAAGACGACCCGTGCGTTCGCGTCTTTCACGAGGCGATCAACCACATGCTGGATCTGGTTGAACTCTTCCTCGTACATCACCATCTGGGGGTTACCCATCTATGCGCCTCCCATAAACGTGTCGCCGGCAGCGAGCGCTCGTTGCTGCGTGGACTGGGTCGACCTTGGACCGGTTTGTGTTGGAGCGGAACCTGAAAACGTTGTTGAGCATTATCCAGAGCCCGGGCTCTTGGGCAAGGGGGACGCGCGGTCCTGGGGGTCGGGACCGGGCAAAAGCGATGGGGTGCGTTGGCTGAGCAAGACCACCTCGCCCAGCTTGGAGCGGAGCTGCTCCCGGAGGAAAGGCAGCAAGAGCCGGGCGGCCTGGGCGCGGTGGCCGAGCTGGGCCCGGACCGCATCGGGCAGCTCGGCCAGCGAGAGCCCCCCCTGCCCCTGGACCAAAAACAGCGGCTCGTAGCCAGCACCGAGCCCGCGGCCCCCCAGGGCGATCGATCCCTCGCAGACACCCCGGACGAGGACCGGGGAGGGGTCGGGCGAGGCCCAGGGGTCGAAGAGGGCGAGGCAACATCGGTAACGGGCGGTACGGGCGGGAGGGTCGACCTCGGCCAGCGCCTCCAGCAAGGCGGCGTTGTTCTCGGCGTCGGTCGCGTGATCGTGAGCGAAGCAAGCGGAGCGTACACCAGGACGCCCCCCGAGTGCATCGACTTCCAGCCCGACCTCCTCCGCCAGGGTCACCAGGGCGGTCGCCTGGCAGACCATTCTCCCCCGTTTTTCCGCCTTTTCCTCCAGCGTCGCGCCCTCCACAGGGAGCGCCTGGCTCGCCCCGAGGATCTCGTGCAAGGGGCGGATCTCGATGGGGAGCCCGGCGAAGCTGTCCCGCAGCTCCCGGAGCGCCGCCGGGTGGTCGCTCGCCAGCGCCACCGTGAGCAGCGCTCCGCTCACGCCCCCCTCCGCGGCCCCAGCAGCGCCAGGTCGACCCCCGCCTCCGCCAGCACCCGCCGCTGCGTCGCGCACAGCTCGCGCACCCCCGCGAGCCCCAGGTCCACGAGTTGATCGAGCGTCTCCCTGGGGATCGCCTCCCCCTCCGCCGTCCCCTGCACCTCCACGATCGCCCCGCCGGCGGTCGCCACCAGGTTCAGGTCCACCTGCGCGCGGCTGTCCTCGCTGTAGTCAAGATCCAGGAGCGGAGCCCCCTCGATCACCCCCGCGCTGATCGCCGCCACCTGATCCCGCAGCGGCCCTGGCCCCTCGCCGAAGGCACCGCTTGCGCGGATCTTCTGGATGGCGAGCGCCAGGGCGATGAAGCCGCCGGTGATGGAGGCGGTGCGAGTGCCTCCGTCGGCCTCCAGCACGTCGCAGTCGACGGTGATCGTGCGGGGGCCCAGCAGCGAGGTGTCCACCGCGGCCCGGAGCGCGCGGCCCACCAGCCGCTGGATCTCCTGGGTGCGGCCGCTCGGAGCCTTCCCGCGCCCGTCGCGGGGCTCGCGGCGTCCGGGGCTGATCCGGGGGTGCATCTGGTACTCGGCGGTCACCCAGCCCTTGCCGGTGTCCCTGAGGAACGGGGGCACCTCGTCCGAGACGGACGCGGTGCACAGCACCACCGTGCCGCCGGCCCGGTAGAGGCAGGACCCCTCCGCGAGCCGGTGGAACCCGGGCAGGATCTCCACGGGGCGGGGGGCGTCCGGGGCTCGATCATTGCGGCGCGAGGGCATCAGCGGTCGTACTTCTCGATGAGCTTGCCGAGGCGGGGAACCGCCGCCTCCACGTGCTGCTTGGCGGTGCCCCGCAGCTTCTCGTAGGTCTTGACGACCGCGGGGGTCTTGGCCCGCTTCGCCTTGGCGTCGGTGATCGCCAGCAGCGCGTCGGCGACCTGGGATTTATGCTCGACGAAGTAGGCCGCCACCGCCTTGCCGCCGGCCTTGGCCTCCTGGTAGATCGGGTCCAGCGCCCGGGCAAAATCCTCCAGGAGGTGATCGACCGCCTCGGCGGTGAAGGTCGGCTTGATGCCGTTGACCACCGCGTAGCCGGCCTTGATCGCCATGCCGGACAGGCCGCCCTTGTCCTTCACCTCGGCGTCGATCACGTCGACGCAATCCTGGATCACCTTGGGGCGGTTGTCGGCCCCTCCCAGCAGCTCGTTGAGCGTCGCCATCGTCGGCCCCGCCTTAGCATCCATGCCACCGGGACGCACCCCCCCTCCGCACCTCAGCCGATGCCCTCGTCCGCCTCCGGCAGCCAGATGCGGAAGCGGGTGCCGTGGGGGCGCCGCTCCTCGCAGGTGATGCGACCTCCGTGGGCGTCGACGATCTCCCGGGTGACCGCCAGGCCCAGGCCGGTCCCCTGCTTCTTCGTCGTGAAGAACGGCGCGAAGATCGACGCGCGCACCGCCTCCGGGATCCCGGGGCCTGTGTCGTCCACCTGCACCTCCACCCCGCCGTCGGCCGCGGCCACCCGCACCGCGAGATCCCCTCCGCCGGGCATCGCCTCCCGGGCGTTGCGCACCAGGTTCAGCAGCGCCTGCCGTAGCTGCGCCTCGTCCAGCCGCACCTCCGGCAGCCCCTCGTCCACCTCCACCCGGCACTGGACCCCCGCCCGCTCCAGCTCCGGCTTCAAGAACGACAGCAGCGCCTCGCAGAGCTCTCCCACGTCGCCCGGTTCCAGCTGGCGGGTCGGCCTCCTGGCCAGGCTGAGGTACTGCTCCGAGAGCCCCGCAAGCCGGTCCACCTCCCCGCGGATCGCCCGGAGCAGCTGCCTCGCCTCCTCCGCCTCCTCCGGCAGCATCGCCAGCTCTTCTTCCAGCAGTTCCACGTTGAGCCCCAGCGCCGAGATCGGGTTGCGGATCTCGTGGGTCACGTGCGCCGCCATCCTCCCCACCGCCGCCATCCGCTCCGCCGCCACCAGGTCGCTCCTCGCGCGGCCGATCGCCTCCACCATCGTCTCGAAGCTCCGCGCCAGCTCCCCGATCTCGTCGTCCCCGGCCTCCACCGCCCTCGGCCTCAGATCTCCCCCCGCCACCGCCCTCGCCCGCTCCGTCACCCGCCCCAGCGGACCCAGCACCCTCCCCACGTAGAACGCCGTCCCCACCCCCACCGCCAGCGACAGCGCCACCAGCAGCAGCAGCAGCTCGATCGCCCGCCGCTCCCTCGCCGCCGCCTCCAGCGCCAGCTCGTCCATCGCCCGCTCCACGTGCCTCCCCAGCTCCCTCAGCCTCCTCGCCCCCTCCACCTCCATCTCGATCAGCCTCGCCCTCTCTTCTTCCGCCGCCTCCACCGCCCCCTGCTGCAGCGCCGCGAACAGCGCCTGCCACCTCCCCCCGTCCGCCCCCAGGAACGCCTCGATCGCCCCCACCTCCGCCACGATGTCGTCCCCGAGCTGCTGCGCCCTCGCGTCCTTCCTCGGACGCAGCCCTCGATCCACCGCGCTCCTCACCCCTGCGAACGCCAGCGGCCTCAGCTTGCGCTGGGTCTCTATCCACCCCCTCACGTCCGCCGGGTTCTTCGCGTCCGTGATGTGGTTGAGCTGCGCCGACACCAGGTTCTGCGTCTCCAGGGCCGTCCCCAGGCTCAGCAGCAGCGGCACGTAGCCGGTCCTCAGCAGCAGCGCCTCCTGCGCCGCCCTCCGCTGGGCGAACACGCTCCACGCCATGGTGATGGAGAAGGCCACCAGCACCGCGGCGAAGGCCACCAGGATCCGCCGGGCCACCGTCCGGCCCCGGCGCCCCGTCAGGTCCGCAGCGCTCTCGCCAGCCACGTGGTCAGATCCGACACCTGGGCCCCGGCCTCCCTGAGCCTGCGCACGCTCGACGCGCAGGCGGTCACGATCTCGCCGCCGCCGCCCTGCGCGTGGGCCTCCACCCGGGACCGGGCGATGGCGCGGCT
>CAZSDX010000349.1:0-7751 GCA_964605685.1 uncultured Polyangiaceae bacterium | reverse complement strand
CCGCCGCGCCCAAGGCCGAGGAGAAGACCGAGTTCAACGTGGAGCTGACCGAGGCCGGCGCCAACAAGATCAACGTCATCAAGGTGGTCCGCGAGCTCACCGGCCTCGGCCTCAAGGAGGCCAAGGACCTGGTGGAGGGCGCCCCCAAGACCCTGAAGGAGGGCATCGCCAAGGCCGACGCCGAGGAGATGAAGAAGAAGCTCGAGGAGGCCGGCGCCAAGGTGAAGCTCACCTTATCGCCTTGGTCCCCCGTCTCTCTCGACACCGCCACCCGGACAGGGAAGGCGGGCGGGGCAGGTGCCTCGCCCGCGCTTCCCTGCCGTCAATTGTCCTCTCGGCCCCCCACCGCCCTGGCGGCCCGGGGGGCCCCCTTCGCTTCGCTGCTTGCTGCTTACCTTGCTGCCCCCCTCGTGGGCTCCCCCCGGTGCAACCCCTGACCCAACCACGGGGCAGGGAGGGGGAGCGACGCCTGGAACCCGTTGAAGGAGTGGAAGATGGCCTCCGTCGTCCAGACCAATTTCCGACTGCGCAAGAACCTCGGCCGGGTGCGGCCGATCGTCGAGGTACCGAACCTCATCGACATCCAGAAGAGCTCCTACGACAAGTTTCTCCAGGCGAACAAGCCGCCCCACGAGCGGGAGGAGGTCGGGCTCCAGGCGGTGTTCCGGAGCGTCTTCCCGATCAAGGATTTCAACGGTACCAGCGAGCTGGTCTTCGTGTCGTACAACCTGGAGAAGCCCAAGTACGACGTGGAGGAGTGCCGCCAGCGGGGGATGACCTTCGCCGCGCCGATCAAGGTGACCACCCAGCTGATGATCTACGACACCAAGGACGGCGGTGAGCGGATCGTCCGGGACATCAAGGAGCAGGAGGTCTACTTCGGCGAGATCCCGCTGATGACCGCCACGGGCACCTTCATCATCAACGGGACCGAGCGCGTGGTCGTCAGCCAGCTCCACCGCAGCCCCGGCGTCTTCTTCGACCATGACAAGGGCAAGACCCACTCCTCGGGCAAGCTGCTCTACTCCGCCCGGCTGATCCCGTACCGGGGCTCGTGGCTCGATTTCGAGTTTGACCCGAAGGACATCATCTACGTCCGCATCGACCGCCGGCGGAAGATGCATGCGACGGTGCTGCTCCGCGCGCTGGGGTACTCGACCCAGGAGCTGCTCAACTACTTCTACTCCACCGAGACGGTGTTCCTGGAGAAGGGAAGCAAGTACGCCAAGAGCATCGAGTTCGACCTCCTCCCGGGGCAGCGCTCCACCCGCGACATCAAGATCGACGGGGACGTCATCGTCAAGAAGAACTCGAAGTTCACCAAGGTCGCGATCAAGAAGCTCAAGGACAAGAAGCTCGATCGCCTCCCCATCGAGGAGGACGAGCTGGTGGGTAAGGTGAGCGCCCAAGACGTCATCGACCCGGAGACGGGGGAGGTGCTGCTGGAGGTGAACGAGGAGGTGACCCCCGGCAAGCTGGAGAAGCTGCGGGCGGCCCACATCGAGCGCTTCAAGATCCTGTTCATCGACGGGCTGAACTACGGCTCGTACCTGCGCGACACGCTGCTGGCGGACAAGATCAAGACCACCGACGACGCGATCCTGGAGATCTATCGGCGGCTGCGCCCCGGCGACCCGCCCACCCTGGACACGGCGAAGACCCTGTTCCAGAACCTGTTCTTCAATTCCGAGCGCTATGACCTCTCGCGGGTCGGCCGGCTGAAGCTGAACTACAAGTTCTACAACCACCTCCCGGCGGAGCAGCAGCCGCGCCTCGACGAGCAGGTGCTCACCAAGCAGGACATCCTGGAGACGGTGCGCCACCTGATCGAGCTGAAGAACGACCGCGGCAGCGTCGACGACATCGATCACCTGGGCAACCGCCGGGTCCGCGCCGTGGGCGAGCTGATGGAGAACCAGTACCGCATCGGCCTGGTCCGCATGGAGCGCGCCATCAAGGAGCGCATGAGCATGTCGCAGGAGATCGACACGCTCATGCCGCACGACCTGATCAACGCCAAGCCGGTCTCCGCGGTGGTCAAGGAGTACTTTGGCAGCTCCCAGCTGTCGCAGTTCATGGACCAGACCAACCCGCTGAGCGAGGTCACCCACAAGCGGCGGCTGTCGGCCCTCGGCCCCGGCGGCCTCACCCGGGAGCGCGCCGGCTTCGAGGTGCGCGACGTGCACGCGACCCACTACGGTCGCATCTGCCCCATCGAGACGCCGGAGGGGCCGAACATCGGCCTCATCGCGTCGCTCTCCACCTTCGCCCGGGTCAACGAGTACGGCTTCGTCGAGACGCCGTACCGCAAGGTCGACGAGGGCAAGGTGAGCGACGAGGTGAGCTGGTACTCGGCGCTCCAGGAGGAAGGGAAATTCATCGCCCAGGCCACCGGGGAGCTGGACAAGGACCGGAAGTTCACCGAGTCGCTGGTGTCGGCCCGGTACAACGGCGAGTTCAAGCTGGTCACCCCGGAGACGGTGCAGCTCATGGACGTGGCCCCGAACCAGATGGTCTCCGTGGCCGCCGCGCTGGTGCCCTTCCTGGAGCACGACGACGCGAACCGCGCGCTGATGGGCGCCAACATGCAGCGGCAGGCGGTGCCGCTGATCTGCACCGAGGCGCCCTTCGTCGGCACCGGCATCGAGGGCCGCGTCGCCGTCGACTCCGGCGTGTGCGCCGTGGCCACCCGCGCCGGCGTGGTGGAGAGCGTCGACGCCAACCGGATCGTCGTGCGCGCCGACGGCGATAACGCGGAGATCCCCGACATCTACCCGCTGATGAAGTACCAGCGGTCCAACCAGTCCACCTGCTACAACCAGAAGCCCATCGTCCGCGCCGGCGACCGGGTGAAGGCCGGCGACGTGCTCGCCGACGGCCCCGCCATGGACATGGGCGAGCTGGCCCTAGGCCGCAACGTCATCGTCGCGTTCATGCCCTGGCAGGGCTACAACTACGAGGACTCCATCCTGGTGAGCGAGCGCATCGCCAAGGAGGACGTCTTCACCTCCATCCACATCGAGGAGTTCGAGTGCGTCGCCCGGGACACCAAGCTGGGCAAGGAGGAGATCACCCGCGACATCCCCAACGTCGGCGAGGAGGCGCTCAAGGACCTGGACGAGTCGGGGATCGTGCGCATCGGCGCCGAGGTGAAGCCCGGGGACATTCTGGTGGGGAAGATCACGCCCAAGGGCGAGACCCAGCTCTCCCCCGAGGAGAAGCTGCTCCGGGCCATCTTCGGCGAGAAGGCCGGGGACGTGCGGGACAGCTCGCTGAAGGTGCCCCCCGGCGTGGGCGGCATCGTCATCAACGCCCGGGTCTTCTCCCGCAAGGGTACGGAGAAGGACGACCGCGCCAAGGAGATCGAGGACCAAGAGAAGGTCCGGCTGGAGCGCACCCTCGAGGAGGAGCGGAAGATCCTCCGCGACAGCTTCTTCCGGCAGATCCGCAAGGAGTTCATCGGCCAGGCCGTCGAGGCGAAGCTGACGGACGACAAGGGGAAGATCCTGCTGCAGAAGGGGGCGGTCGTCACCGACGAGCTGCTCGACAACATCCCCCAGAAGTACTGGGGCGAGATCGAGGTCCCGCACCGCGAGCGGGTGGTACAGAAGATCAAGGACGTGGAGGCGCTGATCAAGGAGCGCGAGGAGCACTTCCGGGAGAAGATCGACCGGCTGTCGAAGGGCGACGAGCTGCCCCCCGGCGTGATCAAGATGGTGAAGGTGTACATCGCCATCAAGCGCAAGCTCCAGGTGGGCGACAAGATGGCCGGGCGCCACGGCAACAAGGGCGTCGTCAGCCGGATCATCGCCGAGGAAGACCTCCCGTACCTCGCCGATGGGACCCCGGTGGACCTGGTGCTCAACCCGCTGGGCGTGCCGAGCCGGATGAACGTGGGGCAGATCCTGGAGGTGCACCTGGGCTGGGGCGCGCGCCAGCTCGGCCGGCAGATCGACGCGATGATCGAGCGGGGCGAGCCCACCAAGGCGCTCCGCGAGCGGATGAAGCAGATCCTCGCGGGCGACGCCCAGTACGCCGGGTTCGTGGATAGCCTCGACGACGGGGACGTGATGCGGCTGGCGCAGAAGATGAGGTCCGGCGTGTTCTTCGCGTCGCCGGTCTTCGACGGGGCGCCGGAGGAGGGCATCAAGGACATCTTCGACGGCGTGGGGCTGCCCCGGAGCGGCCAGTCGATCCTCTTCGACGGGCGCACCGGCGAACCCTTCGACCAGGACGTCACCGTGGGCGTCATGTACATGCTCAAGCTCCACCACCTGGTGGACGACAAGATCCACGCCCGGAGCATCGGCCCCTACTCGCTGGTCACCCAGCAGCCGCTGGGCGGCAAGGCCCAGTTCGGCGGGCAGCGGCTTGGCGAGATGGAGGTCTGGGCGATGGAAGCCTACGGGGCGGCGTACGCGCTCCAGGAGTTCCTCACGGTCAAGAGCGACGACGTGCAGGGGCGCACCCGGATGTACGAGTCCATCGTCAAGGGGGATTACGCCCTGGAGGCGGGGATCCCCGAGAGCTTCAACGTGCTGATGAAGGAGCTCCAGTCGCTCTGCCTGAACATCGAGACGATCGAGGGCTCGGCGGCCGGGGAAGCGGCGGCCGAGGAGTTAGCCGAGGAGACAACGGAGAAACACCATGCGCGACATCTTCAGTTTCTTTGAAAAGCCCAGGGATCCGCTCTCCTTCTCGGCCCTCCGCATCTCGCTGGCCAGCCCGGAGAAGATCCGGGAGTGGTCCCACGGCGAGGTGAAGAAGCCCGAGACCATCAACTACCGCACCTTCAAGCCGGAGCGCGACGGCCTGTTCTGCGCCAAGATCTTCGGCCCGGTGAAGGACTACGAGTGCAACTGCGGCAAGTACAAGCGCATGAAGCACCGGGGGATCGTCTGCGAGAAGTGCGGCGTCGAGGTCATCCAGAGCAAGGTGCGCCGGGAGCGGCTGGGCCACATCAACCTGGCCACGCCGGTCGCCCACATCTGGTTCCTCAAGAGCCTGCCGAGCCGCATCGGCAACGTCCTCGACATCTCGCTGAAGGACCTGGAGAAGGTCCTCTACTGCGAGGCGTACATCGTCATCGACCCCAAGGACACGCCCCTGATGGTGGGCGAGCTGCTCAGCGAGGACCGCTACAGCCAGCACCTCGACGAGTACGGCGACGACCGCTTCGAGGCGGCGATGGGCGGCGACGCCATCCTGGAGATGCTCAAGCGGGTGGACGTGCACCAGCTGGCGGAGCAGCTCCGCGCCGACATGCGCAAGGCGTCGAGCGAGGCCAAGCGCAAGAAGACCGCCAAGCGCCTCAAGGTCGTCGAGGCCTTCCGGGAGAGCGGGAACCGGCCGGAGTGGATGATGCTCACGGTGATCCCGGTGCTCCCACCGGATCTGCGCCCGCTGGTCCCCCTCGACGGCGGCCGCTTTGCCACCAGCGACCTCAACGACCTCTACCGCCGGGTCATCAATCGGAACAACCGCCTCAAGCGCCTGCTGGAGCTCAACGCTCCGGACATCATCATCCGCAACGAGCGGCGCATGCTCCAGGAGGCCGTCGACGCGCTGTTCGACAACGGCCGCCGCGGCAAGACCATCACCGGCCCCAACAAGCGCCCGCTCAAGTCGCTGAGCGACATGCTCAAGGGGAAGCAGGGGCGGTTCCGGCAGAACCTGCTGGGCAAGCGCGTCGACTACTCGGGCCGCTCGGTCATCGTCGTGGGCCCCACGCTGCGCCTGCACCAGTGCGGCCTACCGAAGAAGATGGCCCTGGAGCTGTTCAAGCCCTTCATCTACAACAAGCTGGAGGAGCGGGGGTACGTCAACACCATCAAGAGCGCCAAGAAGATGGTGGAGAAGGAGCGCCCGGAGGTCTGGGACATCCTGGAGGAGGTCATCAGCGAGCACCCGGTGATGCTCAACCGCGCCCCGACGCTGCACCGCCTCGGCATCCAGGCGTTCGAGCCGGTGCTGATCGAGGGCAAGGCGATCCAGCTGCACCCGCTGGTGTGCACCGCGTTCAACGCGGACTTCGACGGGGACCAGATGGCGGTGCACGTGCCGCTGAGCGTCGAGGCGCAGATGGAGGCCCGGGTGCTCATGATGAGCACCAACAACATCCTGAGCCCGGCGCACGGCAAGCCGATCATCAACCCCACGCAGGACATCGTGCTGGGGCTCTACTACCTGACCCGCGAGCGGCCCTTCACCCGGGGCTACATGCCCATCCCGAAGGATCTCCGGGAGAAGGCCCCGGCGGCCAGGCACCTCACCTGCAAGGTGTGGGTGCGGGAGTCGAGCCAGGAGGTGGAGATCTCCCTGACGGAGGCCGAGTGGAAGGCCGGCGTGGCGTCGTTCCTCACCGGGACGTTCATCCCGGACGAGAGGCTCGACCCGGCGAAGAAGCTGCCGGTGATCGAGGACGAGCGGGGCAAGGAGGCGTTCAAGGTCGACTTCGCCAAGCGGTGCGTGCTCCGTGCGGTGAAGGCGTACCAGATGGAGCGCTTCGGCGCGCTCCGCGGGTTCTACTCGGACATGAACGACGTGCGGCGGGCCTACGACGCCGGGGAGGCGCACCTGCACGCCTTCGTGAGCGTGCGCCACGAGGAGCGGGGCGAGGTGGTGGAGCGCGGCACGTACACGACCACCGTGGGGCGCTGCCTGCTGAGCGAGATCCTGCCGCCGAAGGTGCCGTTCAACCTGGTGAACAAGACGCTGGACAAGAAGGCGCTGTCGGCGCTGATCGACGCGACCTACCGGCTCCACCGTAACAAGGAGACGGTGCTGCTGGTGGACCGGCTGCGGTCCATGGGCTTCGACTACGCGATGCGGTCCGGGATGAGCATCTGCATGGATCACATGGTGATCCCGCAGAAGAAGAAGGAGATCCTGGGGCAGGCGTACGGCGAGGTGGAGAAGGTCGTCGAGCAGTACCAGGAGGGGTTGATCACCGACGGCGAGCGGTACAACAAGATCGTGGATGCGTGGGCCGGAGCCGCCGACAAGGTGACCGAGGCCATGATGAAGGAGATCGGCACCGAGCAGGCGGTGGATCCGGAGAGCGGGGAGACCGTCTCGCACGCGAGCTTCAACCCGATCTACGTGATGGCGAACTCCGGCGCCCGCGGGTCGCAGCAGCAGATCCGGCAGCTCGCGGCGATGCGCGGCCTGATGGCCAAGCCTTCCGGTGAGATCATCGAGACGCCCATCACCGCCAACTTCCGCGAGGGGTTGAGCGTGCTCCAGTACTTCATCTCCACCCACGGCGCCCGCAAGGGGCTCGCCGACACTGCGCTCAAGACGGCAAACTCCGGCTACCTCACCCGGCGCCTCGTCGACGTCGCCCAGGACGCGGTCGTCAGCATCTTCGACTGCGGTACCATCAACGGCGTCGCCATGCGCAAGCTGGAGGAGGGCGGCGAGACCATCCAGCCCCTGGCAGACCGCATCCTGGGCCGTGTGCTGGTCGAGGACGTCATCGACCCCCTCAACGGCGAGACCGTCATCGTCGAGGCGGGCACGGAGCTGGACGAGAAGAGCGTCCGCGCCATCGAGGAGGCCGGGGTCGAGGAGGTCCGCATCCGCTCGGTGCTGACCTGCGAATCCAAGCGCGGCATCTGCGCCCTCTGCTACGGCCGCGACCTGGCCCGCGGCTACCGGGTCAACATCGGCGAGGCGGTCGGCATCATCGCCGCCCAGTCCATCGGCGAGCCCGGCACCCAGCTCACCATGCGCACCTTCCACATCGGCGG
>CAZSDX010000348.1:0-7752 GCA_964605685.1 uncultured Polyangiaceae bacterium | reverse complement strand
GGCCCGCCGGCCCCGCCGCGGAGGTCGCCACCCTCCGGTACTCGGTGCTCGCCTGGAGGTCGACCCTGGGCGAGATCTTCATGGGATCGTCGAAGCGAATCGTCCCCTGGCGGATATCGAACTCGTTGGCCCGGAGGCGGATCCTGCCGCCCGGGGTGATCCGGAGCAGCCCCTGGAGGCCGAAGCGCTGGTTGGTGCCGGTGAGCAGCAGCGCCGAGTCGAGGGAGACGTCCGCCTCGAGGAGGTTGTTCCGAAAGACCAGCGGCCTCGGGGAGAACACGCGGATCGACAGGTCAACCATATCCTCCTCGGGGTCGTAGACAGCGACCTCGGTGCGCTTTCCCTTGCGAGCCAGCGCATCCAGGTCGGCAGCGACCCCGATGGGGCGCGTGTAGAGGAAGTTCTGCAGGGTCACGGAGCCGGTGACGCGGGCGCGGCGACGAGGTCCATCGGGGGAGGGGGGCGTCCAGAGGGTACCCAGGGAGGCGTCCGCCACCATCTCGACACCCTCGGCGACCGGCCAGCGGACGCCGCGGGCCTCGAGCTGAGCGCTCAGCTCGGAGACCGCGAGGCCCTTGAGGGGGGCCCTGGCGGTGAGCTGGAGCCGTCCGCCTCCGGCGCGGGCGACCGCCTGGACGACGCGGAGCTCCTGCTCGTCGACGCGGGCAGTGACCTCGATGTCTTCGAGAGAGAGGGGGGCCCCGCTCACCGCGAGGGAACCGCCGCGGAGGCGGAGCTCCCCGCGGGCGGAGGGGGAGTCGGCGCGTCCCCGGAGGGAGACGCTCCCTTCGAGCACGCCGGTGGCCGCCTCGACCCGGGGGACCTGGGCGAGCAGGGCGCCGATGTCGACGGGAGCCAGCTTGATCTCCAGGTCGAGGCGCTGGTCGCGGGTCAGGTCGGTGACGCGCCCGGAGATGCCGAGGTGGGTCTCCACGCCGGCGCCGGTACGGACGCCGAAGAGCATGTCCCCGAGGGAGAGGGTGTCGTTGGCGATGGCGCCCTCGACGGAGGTGGAGCCGCGAGGCACCTTGAGGGCCACGGTGGAGGAGCCCTGGTTCACCTCGAGGTCGCGGATCGAGAAGCGGACGGAGGCGCGATCCGGGTGCTCCAGCTCCACCCGGTCGAGGAGGAGGCGCCCGGTGAGCTTGCCGGAGGGAGGGCGCTCTGACACCGCGAAGGCGGGGGAGAGCTGGAGCAGGGCGCCCAGGTCGAGCTTGTCCGCGAGGATCTCGCCGGAGACCCTCCTGGAGCGCTGCCAGGTGGTCTGCACGTCGTTGAGGTGAAGCTGCCCGTCGAAGAGGTCGCCGTTGGCGTGGAAGATGCCCTTCTCGGCGTCCCTGGCGAACTCCTTGAGGTCGAAGCCCTGGGGGATGATCTCGCCGCAGCGGGAGCGCTTGATCGGCTCGGGAGGAGGGGGTTTCTTGGAGGGGACGAGGGTGACTCGCATCGACGAGGGGCCGAGGGTCTTCTGTCCTATCCGGATCGGGGAGATCCGGACGTCGGCGTCCACCTCCGGCGACTCGGCGGTGCCGCGGATGTAGCCCGTGGCGCTGACGCTGCCGCTGGTCTTCTTGCCGAGGTCGCCCATCGCGTCGACGCTGGCCAGGGGGATGTCCTGGGCGATGAAGTGGCCGGCGATGACGGCGCCCTTGCGCAGCGTGCCCGCCCCCGAGATGACGCCGCGCCCCTTGCGGAGGGTCAGCGAGCGCAGGTCGACCTCCATGCCGCGCTCCAGGGCGGCCCGGTCGAACCACTGGAAATCCAGCTCGCCCTCGCCGCCGCTGTACTGCTCCCCGTAGAGGTTCATGGTCTCCAGGGTGGTGCGGGCCCGGACCGAGAGGACGCCGGTGTCGCAGGGGTCGCCGGGGCCGCCCACCTCGAAGCGCAGGCTGGCCTGGCCCGAGCCAGCCCCGTGGATCTCGGTGAAGCGAGGATCCTTCTCGAAGAGGAAGAGGTCGAGGAGGTCGCGGAAATCCATGGACTTCGTGGCGACGTTTCCCTCCACCAGCAGGCCCTGGGGGCGACCGAAGTCGACCCGTATCCGCTCGGAGGTGTACCTGCTGCCGGGGGATCGGCCGAAGCCTCCGTCGGGCAAGGGGACGTCGTGGCTCTTGGCCGCTTCGAGGCGGGAGAGCTCCAGGATGAAGGGCTTGAAGATCGCGTGGGCCCTGGCGGTGTCCGCCAGGGGGAGCCCGGCCATCTGGAGGTTGGTCGCGGTGAGGTCGCCCTCGACGGTGGGGTCGCTCTGCTTGCAGCAGACGCCGCCGCGGACCTCCAGGCGGCCGGCCACCGGGAGGCTGGCCAGCGGGGAAATCTCGCCCAACTCGATGCGTGTATCCCGGGAGACGCTGACCTCGAGCCTGTCCTCGAAGCCCACGGTGATCGCGGGTACGGAGAGGTGGGAGCGGCCAAAATCCGCGGTCATCTGCCGGAACAGGATGCCGTACCGCTCGACGCCGAAGCGGCCCTTGACGTGGGCCTTCTTCACCCCGACGACCCGGCGCCTGCGGGGGTCATCCCACCCCCTGTCCCCCAGCTCGAAGTCCTCGGTGCTGGCCCACACGTCGCCCATCAGGCTGGGGCCGCCCTTGTCCGGGTCGTAGGCGAGGCCCTTGAAGTCGGTGAAGGCTCCCCGCTCGAAGGTCCAGTTGACGATGGTGTGCCGGGTGATCCCGACGTCCCGCATCAGCCCGGGGAAGCGTACGTTGCTCATGGCGACCTCCTCCACCGAGACAGGGATCCCGCGCTCGAAGAGCTGCGCCCGCGCGTTCTTGATGGTCACGTCTCCGTCGCCGTAGGTGGCCTTTCCCTCGGGGATGCGCACCTCTCCTCCGCCGGCCTCGAGCTCTGCGTCCAGGGTACGGACGATGGTGCGTAGCCTGTCCACCTGGACGTCGCGGGCCAGCAGCCGGCCCTTGACCTCCGGGAGCTCCGGGCGACCCGGGAAATTCACGTCGACCAGCAGCCCGACCTCCCCGGAGAGCGCGGGGGCCCCGGCGGCGTAGCGCCGGATCAGCCGCAGGGGGCCCTCCACGTGGACGTGGCCCATCGCCACCGGGAGTGGCACCTCGGGGATCTCCCGGATGCGGAGCCGGTTCAGCTTCAGCGACAGGGCCGAGTCAGGGGGCGCCTTGCCCCGGCAGGAGGGGGGGGCCCCCGGGGCCGGATCCTGGTCGGCGCGGGCGTCCAGCTCCAGGCGTCGCACCAGCACCCCCCCCTCGTCGTAGTGAACCCGGAGCTGGAGGCCGCACACCGCGTCGTCGTCGAACACGGCGCGCCCGTCCTCCAGGCGACGCAGGTGGACCGCGCCGCCGGCGAGCTGCACGCTCGCGTCGAGGGCCCCAGCCCCGGTGGTCACGTCCAGGTCCAGCTCGTCGAGGGCGAGCTTCAGGCCGAGATCCTCCAGGGCGAGGGACACCCGGGCCTCCTCGATGGTCAGCGAGCGGAGCGGGGGGCGGCGCAGGTCCAGCTCGGTCTTGCTCGCCACGCCGGGCTCCGGCTCGGGGAGCCGCAGCGGCAGGTTGAGCGGCCTCCCCCCAGCGATCACGAGCTTCACCTCCGGCCTGTGGATCTCCACGTCTCCGGCGTTCCAGCGGCCCCCGAGCAGGGAGAAAAACTGGGGGGCCACCCGGACCTTCTCCACCGAGATCGCCGGGCTCCCGTCGGCGGCGTCGACCTGGATCTTCACCAGCACCACCGCGGGGGGCAGCAGCTCGATGCGCAGATCGAAGCGGGCGATCAGGCCGAGGGCCGCCCTCAGCTCGCGCTGGGCCAGCTCGGCCAGGTTGGTCCTGGCCCAGGGGAGCCTCACCAGCAGCGCCGCGAGCAGCGGGATGAGCCCCGCCAGCGCCAGCAGGAAGCAGGCAGCCCGGGCCACCCATTTCCCTGGGTCCCGAGGCTTCCTGCGGAGCTTGAGGGAGGACACGCTAGTCGAGGAGGAAGGTGGCCCCGACCGGGGCGTGGTCGCTGATGTCGCGCAGGGGAGGATCGAGCTGATCGTCGTGGAGGATCTTCACCGAGCCCTTCACCAACCGCTCGGACAGCCAGGGCGACGGCCTCAGGTCGTCGTGGAGCGCCTTGCCGCTGGCGGTCGACTGGGTAAACACGGTCCAGGCGAGGGCGCCGCCGAGCTGCTCGCCCAGGCTCGGGTAGACCTCCGCAGGCGGCTGCCCCTCGATGGCATCCATGGGCGGAGAGCCGGGGAAATCGTTGAAATCGCCCAGGATAAGCACCACCGCCGAGGGATCCTCCTTGCGCCGCTGGTCGGCCACGAACCGAACGCGCTGGGCCTCGGCCAGCCGCTTCTGCGGATCGTCGTTTGCCTTGGCCTTGAGGTGAACCCCGAGGAAGATCACCTTCCGCCCGTTGATCACCGCGTGGATCTCGAGCAAATCTCGGGAGAACTTGTACTTGTCCGAGCCTCCGGTGCCGGCGAGGGCGAAGAGGTCGTTCTTGTGGGAGATCTTCTCCGCCAGCGGCACCGTGGAGAGTGCTCCGAGGTCGATGCCCCGGGGGTCATTCCCGGAGAAGGTCGCCCGGTCCACGAAGCGCCCCCCGAGCTCCGGGCGCGCCTGGAGATCCTGCAGGACGGCATCGTTCTCGATCTCCTGGAGCATCACGAAGTCGGGGTTCATCTTCGCCAGGATCGCCGCCGTCCCGGCCAGCTTGGCCTGGTAGTCGGAGGACGAGAGCACGGTCTCCTCCCCCAGCGGAGGCTTGTCGTCTGCCTTGTCGTTGAACAGGTTGAGCGCGTTGAACGTCACCACCCGGAACTGCACCGGCGGCCCCACCGGCCCCCCCGCATCGCCGCCCGCACCTGCGTCGCTGCCGCCTTGCCCCGCGTCGCTTCCCCCCGCGCCCGCCCCCCCGGTGCCTGCGCTGCCGCCGGCCCCGACCGCCTTGCCGGGAGAGACCGCGCCGTCGTCACCTCGGCACCCAACCCAGACGGAGAGCGTCAGCGCCAGGGAGAGGAGGGGAGCAGACGAAACGCGCAAGGGAAGCCGCATGACAGGTACTTTTCGCCGCGCATCGCCGGGATGCAAGAGGCGTCTCTCGGAGCGTTTACTCCTCGGCGGCGTCCGAGCAGGGGTCCGGGGGGACCTGGACTTGGGGGATCTCCTCGGGGGGCGCGGGCGGGTTCGGGGGCGCGGCGGAGCGGGAGAGTCGGAGCTGGAGCTCGGGGGGCTTGACGGCCACGCGGGAGTGAGGGGCGACGCTCTGGGCGAGGAAGACGGAGCCGCCGACGATGGTGGAGGCACCGACGGTGGTTTGACCTCCGAGGATGGTGGCGTTGGCGTAGATGGTGACGTTGTCCTCGACGGTGGGGTGGCGCTTGGTGTTGCGGATGACGCGGCCGTGCTCGTCGCGAGGATGGGAGAGGGCGCCGAGGGTGACGCCCTGGTAGAGCTTGACATTCTCGCCGATGTGGGTGGTCTCGCCGATGACGACGCCGGTGGCGTGGTCGATGAAGAAGCGAGGGCCGATGGTGGCGCCCGGGTGGATGTCGGTGCCGGTGCGCGCGTGGGCCCACTCGGTCATGATGCGGGGCATGAGGGGGACGCCGAGCTCGTGGAGGGCGTGGGCGACGCGGTAGACCGTGACGGCGAGGAGGCCCGGGTAGGCGAGGATGATCTCGTCGAGGTGGGTGGCGGCCGGGTCGCCGTCGTAGGCGGCCTGGACGTCGGAGATGAGCACGGCGCGGATCTCGGGGAGCCGGCGGAGGAACCGGGAGGCCAGGTCGGCGGCGTGGCGCCGGGAGAGGGCCGCGGCGGCCTCGGGGCACTCCCCGCTCGCCTCCTTGTGGTAGCAGAGGCAGACGGAGATCTGCCGCTGGAGCTTGTCGCGGACGGTCGAGAGCAGGACCCCGATGTGGTAGGGCAAGTTCTGGTCCGTCAGATCCTGGCGGCCGTAGTAGCCGGGGTAGAGGAGCTGGAGCAGCAGCTCGATGATCTCGATGATCTCGTCCCGCGAGGGGAGGAAGCGGCGGTTGATGTGGTGGGCCCGGGGCTGGGAGCGGTAGCTCTCGATCAGCCCCTCCACCAAAGCGGGGAGTTCGGCGTCTTGCCCGGGAGGTGAAGAAGTCACGGGAAGTACGCTACCACGCCGCCAGGCTCGCCGCTCGCCCCCCGCTGCCGCTACACTGGCCGCCGCCATGCAGCCCCTCTTCGAGACCGAGGTCCACGCCCAGCTCCGCGCCCAGGCCCGGCGCTTTGCCCAGAACGAGATCGCCCCCCACGCTCGCGCCTGGGAGGAAGCCAACGAGTTCCCCCGGGAGCTGTACCGTAAGGCCGCGGAGGCGGGGCTGCTGGGGCTCTCGTTCCCGGAGCACCTGGGGGGGAGCGGGGGCGACCTGACCCTCGCGCTGGCTTCCTCGGAGGAGCTGCTCATCCACGGTCGGTCCGTGGGGACGGTGGCGGGCCTGGGCAGCCTCGGGATCGCGCTGCCGCCCATCCTGGCGCTGGGGAGCGACGAGCAGCAGCGGCGCTTCATCCCCCCGGTGCTCGCCGGGGAGAAGATCGCGGCGCTGGCCATCACCGAGCCCGGCGGAGGGAGCGACGTGGCGCGGCTCCGCACGAGGGCGGTGAGGGACGGGGACTCCTACGTGATCAACGGCGCCAAGACCTTCATCACCTCCGGCTGCAGGGCAGACCTGCTCACGGTGGCGGTGCGCACCGGCGCCGAGGGGCACGGGGGGATCTCGCTGCTGGTCGTCGAGCGGGGGACGCCTGGCTTCCGGGTGAGCCGCAAGCTGGACAAGATGGGCTGGTGGGCCAGCGACACCGCCGAGCTCTCCTTCGAGGACTGCCGGGTCCCCGCCGCCAACCTGCTGGGCGAGGAGAACATGGGGTTTTTGGCGATCATGAAGAACTTCGCCTCCGAGCGGCTGATGCTGGCCTCCCAGTGCGTCGCCATCGCCCGGCTCGCCTACCAGGAGAGCGTCTCCTACGCCCGGGAGCGTCAGGCCTTCGGCAAGCCGTTGACCGGCTTCCAGGTGCTCCGCCACAAGCTCGCGGACATGGCCTCCCGCATCGCCGCCGCCCGTGCGCTCACCGACGAGGCGCTCCACCGGCTCGGTCGGGGCGAGGACGTCACCGCCCTCGCCGCCATGGCCAAGAACGTCGCCACGGACATGTGCATGGCGGTCTGCGACGAGGCGGTGCAGATCCACGGGGGCTACGGCTTCATGCGGGAGTACGTCGTGGAGCGCCTGTTCCGCGACGCCCGGCTCTACCCCATCGGGGGCGGCACCCGGGAGATCATGAACGAGATCATCTGCAAACTCGAAGGCTACTGATGCGCTCGACCGTCCTGCTCTGCGGGGCGCTCTCGCTGCTGCCCCTCGCCTGCGGCCAGGAGCAGGCCCGCCGCGAGGAGGCTGCCCGGGTCGTCGACGCCATCGACACGCTGATCATGGCGGACCGCAAGGCGAGGCAACCGCTGCTGGAGCGGCTCCGCGCCACCCCCTGCACGCTGCCGGAGACCTGCGAGGCCCGCCGCGCCTGCGCCGACGCCTTCGCCCCGGCGGTGGAGGCGGCCCGGCTGCAAGGCGAGGCCCGTGCCCTGCTGGATCAGCAGCGCCCCGACCTCGCCGCCCAGGTGGACGCCCGGCTCACCGAGGCGGAGCGGCTGCAGGAGCAGGCGCGCAAGCTCCAGGACGGGTGCATCGGCGCCACGACCCACCTGCGCCAGGCCCACCGCCTCTGACTCGACTTTCGCCGTTTTGTGAGGGATGCATTCTGCAAAAACCTCGAA
>CAZSDX010000347.1:0-7787 GCA_964605685.1 uncultured Polyangiaceae bacterium | reverse complement strand
GCTCCCGCCCGCGCCTGCGCTGCTGCCGCCCGCACCGCCCGCACCGCCGGAGCCCCCCGTGCCTCCGGACCCTCCGGAGCCTCCGGACCCTCCGGAGCCTCCGGACCCTCCGGACCCTCCGGACCCTCCGGAGCCTCCGGACCCACCCTGACCGCCTGCGGAACCCCCGGAGCCTCCAGCGCCCGCGCCTCCGCCATCCCCTCCCGCGCCGGAACCCCCGGAACCTCCGCTGCCGCCGGAACCTGCGGCGCCGGCGGTGGAAGATCCCGCAGTACCGGCCTGCGCGGAGCCACCGGAGCCACCCTTGCCGGCCCCGGAGCCACCCTGGCCAGCACCGCCCTGGTTGGTGCCGCCCTGTCCAGCGCCGCCCTGGTTGGTGCCAGCCTGCCCGGCCTCTCCACCGGAGGCGCTGGCGGTGGGGTCGTCCTCGCCGCAGGCCAGCACGAAGGAAAGGAGGAGCGTGGAGGGAAGAGCAAGCGCCGGGGAAAGCCTCATGACGTCAGTCTAGAAGAGCCCCGGAGAGAGCACCAGGGCCCCGCCGTCACATGCTGCTGCGGGTGGCCTTTGATCCGGCTATGTTGCGGCCCCGTGAACTTCTCCGTCCCGGTCTACCAGGCCCGCGAGGGGGCGGGCTACGTGCTCATCTCCGTGGGGCTCGGCCCGTTCACCCACACGAGGCGGGGGCCGAGCCCCCAGAAGGCGCAGAGCGCCCTGCTGGACCACCTGCGGCAGCAGGCACGGGAGGCGAACCCCCGGGATCTCCCGTGGCTCCAGGTGACCCGGGGCACGAGGCTGGAGCGGGTGCGCATCGACGTGAACCTGCGGGCCAGCGGGAGGAAGCGCCGCCACTCCGGGCTCTGCCCGCTGATCGTCGAGCCCCGCTGGGCCTCCGAGGATCGGCGGTTCGTGATCGCCTATCACCCGATGGACCAGGGAGACTGGTTCCCGCTCCGGGAGGACGAACCCCTGGACCAACAGGCCGCCCTGTTCTTCCAGAAGGTCTGGGCCAGCCTCGATGAAGAAGAGGTGCAGGCCCGGTGGTCCAGCGGCAAGGATTTCCTCAAGATCATCTCGTTCAGCGCCGAGACAAAGAACCTGATCGACCAGCTCCCCGGGCGCCAGAAGAGCGTCTGGGAGGACCTGAGCAAGGACCCGGCCCGCAAGGACCCGAAGAAGGCCGAGGAGAAGAAGCAGCGCCGGCTGCCGAAGGTCGGAGTTGACCTCACCACCAGGGCGCTGGAGGGCGGGCTCCCGGGGGGCCTACCCCGACCTCCTTACCGCGAGCGGCTCCAGCAGCTCCTCGGCGGCGCGCGCAAGCAGCCGACGCTGCTGGTGGGCCCGTCCGGCTGCGGAAAGACCACGCTCCTTCACCGGTGGATCCACGACCAGATCGCCTCAGATGACTTCTCGTCGCACCGCAACGCCGACCGGATCCACCACGTCTGGGCCCTCGCGGGGCGGCGGCTGATCGCCGGGATGGCCCACGTGGGCGAGTGGGAGGAGCAATGTATGGAGATCCTGGATGAAGTGCGCCACCGCAAGGTCATCCTCTACGTGGAGGACGTGGCGCACTTCGGTCGCATCGGCCGGAGCCGGGGGAGCGACCGGTGCCTGGCGGATCTCTTCCAGGGGCCGGCGAAGCGGGGGGAGGTCGTGCTGGTGGGCGAGTGTACCGCGGAGCAGCTCCGGGCGCTGGAGGACGACGCCCCCGCCTTTGTCGGCGCCTTCCACCTGGTCCACGTGGCCCCGGCGTCCCCGGAGGAGACCTTCCGGATGCTGCTGCACGAGGCGAGGTACATGGAGCAGCGCGAGGAAGGGAAGACGCCGCCGGTGTCGCCGCAGGCGCTCCGGACCATCCTGGAGCTGGGCGGAGCGCTGTTCCCCAACCGGGCCACGCCGGGCAAGGCGCTGGAGGTGCTGAGGCAGCTCGCACGGGAGGATTTCCCGGAGGATCTCCCGGAGCTTGGCCCCTCGCAGGTGATCCGCCACCTGGCGAAGAAGACCGGGCTCCCGGAGGCGCTGCTGCGGCCCGACGAGCCGCTGGTGGCGTCCGATCTCCAGGAGGAGCTAGGGCGCCAGGTGATCGGTCAGCCCGCGGCGCTGGAGGCGGCGAGCGACCTGATCGTTCGGATCAAGACCGGGCTGGTCGACCCCCGGCGCCCCTACGGGGTCTACCTGTTCACCGGCCCCACCGGCACCGGCAAGACGGAGCTGGCCAAGTGCATCGCCGAGTACCTCTACGGAGACGCGTCGCGGCTGGTTCGCTTCGACATGAGCGAGTACGGCGGGTACGACGGGCCGGCGCGGCTGATCGGCGACCGGTGGCAGCCGGAGGGGCTGCTGATCCAGCGCGTCCAGGAGCAGCCCTTCTGCGTCGTCCTCTTCGACGAGATCGAGAAGGCGCACCCCTCCATCCTCAACCTGCTGCTCCAGCTCTTCGACGAAGGGCGGTTGACCAGCGCCTCGGGCTCCACGGCCAGCTTCACCCACGCGGTCATCGTGATGACCTCCAACCTGGGGGCCCGCCCCACCGCCCCCGCCGGCTTCGGCGACCAGGGCGAGCGCGTCTCCCAGGACATCGCCTGGGCCGTGCGCGATTTCTTCCCCCCCGAGCTCTTCAACCGCATCGACCGCATCGTCCCCTTCAACCCCCTCACCCGCGAGGTGGCCACCGCCGTCGCCTTCAAGGAGATGAATCGGCTCTTCAACCGCCGCGGCCTCTCCGACCGGAACATCTTCGTCTACGCCACCGGCGCCGTCGCCGAGCTGATCGCCAGGGAGGCCTTCGCCCAGCAGGACGGGGCCCGCTCCCTCAAGCGCTTCATCGAGGAGCGCATCGGGTCGGTGCTCGCCGACCACATCTCCCGCGGGGGGCAGGCCGCGATGCAGGTGGTCCGGATCTTCGAGGCGTCCGGCTCCCTCCAGATCGACATCGAGCCGCTGCTCGAGGCCCAGCCCGCCGACGCCTTCTGGGCCCTCGAACCCCTCCTCGACGCTCCGCTCTCCGAGCTGCTCCGCCACCTCGCCTCGGTGCTCCGCTTCCTCGACGAGCTGGAGGACCGGGAAGAGCTCCGCATGCTCTCCGAGCAGATCCGCCTCTACCTCCGCGAGCACAACCAGGGCCAGACCGACCGCGCCGACGACCTCTACAACCTCGACACCATCCGCGACGAGCTGAGAAAATTCCGCGCCCACGTCGCCGCCATGCTCCAGCCCCAGGATCAGGGCCACGAGCTGCTGGAGGTCAAGAAATTCTCCCACATGGAGGTCACCTACCCGGGCTACAAGGCCTCCCCTCGCGACGGTGAGGTCCGCCGCAGCCGCCTCTTCGACCGCCGCGCCCTGGCGGGGGCGGCGCGCCAGCCCACCCGCCAGGATGCGCTGATGAGCCTCGCCGAGGTGGAGTTCCTCCGCCGCGCCCTCGCCGGGGTCCACGACGCGGGGCGCCACGCGGTCTTCCTCGAGCTATCCCGGGTCAGCCGGGGGGCGCCTCCCTCCCGCTTCGGGCGGGCGAGCGACCGCCTGCTCCACTGGCTCGCCCAGGCGTACGCCGCCGCCCGGGGCGAGGTCGAGGAGGTGGTGATCCGTCTCGACCGCGGCGACGTCATCGAGCTGCGGGGCGCCGACCTCGGGCGCCGCATGGCCGAGTGGTTCGCCCAGGGCGCCGAGCGGGTGGTGCTCAAGATCATCGGCCTCTGCGTCCACGACTTCTTCGCCCTGGAGACCGGCAGCCACGTCTGGCAGTCGATGGCCGACCAGCCGGAGATCGTCCAGGTCCAGGTGAGCCCGGCCCCCGCCGGCGTCGCCGGGCGCTCGCTCCTGGACGCCTACGACCAGGCCCGCGCCGCCTTCGAGGAGGGGCTGCGCCGCGGCTCCCCTCCGCCCAACCCGGATCGCCTCCTGCCTGCGGTCCGCAAGATCCGCTTCGACCTCCCTCGCCGCCCCGGCGCCGTCGCCCTCCTGGACCTGGAAGACTACGTGCTCAGCCACGGCACCAGCCTCTGGGTCCGCTCCCTCGACGAGGCCCTGCCTTCCCTCTGGATGCTCCGCATGAGCGGGCGCCCCCGGCATCAGGCTGAGCCCCGGCCTCTCTCCGGACTCCCGGGATAGCTCGCGGTGGGGGCTCGCAGAGAAATGGCCTCTGCTGCGGCTGGGGTTCGGGGGGAGCCTTGCGCTCTTGGGAGTGTAACCAAACAGAGCAAGACAAGAATTTGCGACGCCTTGAAAAATGTAACTTGACACAGATGGGGGGGGTAAACCTGGGACCACACCCAAGAACACGAGGTCCCCGATGAAAACCAGCCTTTCCAGCCTCTCCCTTGTTTCGTTCTCGCTCCTGGTTGCTTGCTCCGGCCTTGCACCTAACCTCGACAGAAGTAGGGGCGCAACCTGTTGCGCCCCTACACCCTCCGCATGGGTAAAAAAATAATCCCCTCCTTTGTCGAGGTTAGACACAAGGCCCTCTTTACACAGATGAATGATGGAAAGAGCACGGTGGCCCGGATCCGTCTGGATTCCCTCGGAGAAGGACAGCCTCCGGAATAGTCTCCCGTTGAGACAGGCTCGGGGCTGAGGGCGCCCCCGCGACGCCCTGGCCCCTCAGGACGTGCAGTCGCGCCGCTTCCCTTCGTAATCGTCCCAGACGAACTTCCCCTCCCTGTCCAGGCAATGCGTCTGGGTGCCCGTCGGCATGCGACAGACCCAGAGACCCACCGCGTGGAATCCCTCGCCGGAGCCGTCCGGCGCGACCTCACCGGAGCACTCGCCCGGCTTCAGCGTGAGCGTCCACTTCCCCCGGGCCTGGCCGTCCTCGTAGGACCCGCTCGCTTTCCCCTCGAACAGCAGCAGCCGCGCGGGCTCGACCCTCCACGGGCCGTGGCGCTTCCCTTTCCGGTACGAGCCCTCGCCCAGGTTGCTCTTCCAGGGCCCCTCCCGGAGGCCGGCCCGGTACTCTCCTCCCCCGTCAAACATCGTCCACCGCCCTTCGCGCTTCCCGGCTACGTAGGTCCCTTTGGCCTGGAGACCCTCTTCCTCCCACAACCCATCGCGCAGCCCCTGCTTGTAGTAGCCCCAGGCATGGAGGGTCGCTTTGGACTCGGAGCCGTTGAGGATCCACTTCCCGGACGGCCCGTGGAGCCTCCCCTGCGCGTCCTTGCACACGGCGCGATCCTCGTAGGTGCTCTCCTCGAACAACCGCCCGGAACCGCCGCCGCTGCTGCGCCCCCGCCCTCCCCAGGGTCTACCGTGGCCGGTATCGTTCGTCATCGCCCGGAGGTTGCTCTCCCAGGGCCAGTCATCCGGCTCCTGGCGGAACACGCGGATCTCCGCCTGGAGCCTGGTACCTGCGGGGCACTGGTGGCACTTGCCGTCCCCGAGGGGGAGCCCCTGCCCTTCGCAGCGCTGCCTCCTGGCGACGATCTCCTTCGAGGGGCCCAGGTTGCAGCAAGCCGGGAGCAAGAGCCCGGCGAAGATCCCGGCCCAGATACCCTGTCGGACGCGACAAAACACAGGACCATTTTTCCACGGTAGCCGTGGGCCGGAACAGAAATTCGCGCGCCCTTGAACGGAGCGCCTCCCCCCGGGCACGGCAGGTCACGCCATGCCTTCGTCCGTGTTCTCCGAGCGCCCTGTACCCCGACGGATCCATGCTAAGCGCCTCCCTGGCCGCGCGCCTTCCCCCTGGAGGCTCGCATGACCGCGGCCGCTCTCCCGGCCTTGCTGCCCTTTGCTTCCGCCCCGGACCCCGCCGCCTTCTCCCCCCTGGTCGCGCGCCTGCGCCGGGGAGATCGCGCCGCCATCGGCGAGGCTTACGACCTCCACCACCAGACAATCCGGGCCTTCGCGCGCCGCCTCACCGGCGACGAGCACGCCGCCGAGGATCTCCTGCATGAGGTTTTTGTGACCCTCCCTGCGGCGATCCAGCGCTTCGAGGGGAGCTGTTCTCTCCAGACGTTCCTGATCTCCATCGCGGTCAACCACGCCCGGCACCATGTCCGTTCGGCGGTGCGTCGCCGGGCGGCGATGGGCAAGCTGGCCCTCGAACCGGTGGGGACCCCCGCCACCCCGGAGCACTCCGCCACCCGCCGGGAGCTGGCCGAGGCCCTCAACCGGGCCCTGGATCAGCTCCCCATCGAGCAGCGGGTGGCCTTCGTGCTGTGCGAGGTCGAGGAGAAATCGTCGCCGGAGGTCGCACAAATTGTGGGAGCCCCGGAGGCGACGGTGCGGACCCGGTTGTATCATGCCCGGCAGAAGCTCCGAGATATCCTCGCCCGAGAGGGGTTCCGTTGAACGATCACGACTGGCTCAAGGAGGCCGCCAGGGCCTCGCGCGACGAACACCAGGGGGAGCCTCCCCCGGGCGTCGACACACGCGCACGCATCCTGGCCACCTTGCACCAGCGTGATCGCCAGCGCCGCCGCTGGGTCTCCTTCGCCGTCCCGCTTGCTGCTGTCTTCCTCTTCTCGTCCGCCTGGGCGGCCTCCACCGGCCGCCTCCCCGGGATCTTCGCCCTCGTCCCTCTCCCGTTCTCTCCGGCGCCCATCCCCACGCTCCCTCCGGAGCCCCCGCCCCTCTCTGCCCGGTCCGCGTCCCCGTCCGCGTCCGCGTCCCTGTCCGCGTCCTCGTCTCCCGTGGACGTGCCCGTGGTCGTGGACGTGCCCGTGGTCGATCCTCCGTCTCCGTCTGCCGGAGGCTCTCCCCCCTCTGCCCTTCAGGGAGAGGGGGGCCGGGGGGGTGAGGTCCCCTCTGCCCGTCCGGGAGAGGGGGGTCGGAGGGGTGAGGTCTCCGAGGAGGATCGCCTCTACCGCGAGGCTCACCGCGTGCATTTCGTGGAGCGAAACCCTGCGCGGGCGCTGGCGGCCTGGGACGCCTACCTGCGGGCGCAGAAGACCGGGCGGTTTGCCACGGAGGCGACCTACAACCGGGCGCTGACGCTGCTGCGTCTGGGGCGGACGGCGGAGGCGCGGCGAGCGCTGGAGCCCTTCGCCCAGGGTCGTTTTGGCTCCTACCGGCAGGAAGAGGCACGCAAGTTGCTTGACGCACTCTGACCCCGAGGGGAGCAGGTTTTCCTACTTGTGGCCGGGTGGTGGTTCTTGCACACAAGGGCCATGAGAAGTGCATGGCTTGCGTGGGTGCTTGGGGTCTTTCTTGTTGCGTGTGGCTCGGAGGAGGCGGGGCCTGAAGGGGCGAGCGGGGCGGCAGGGAGTGAGGCGGCGGGGGCGGGGGGGAGCGCCGGCGCGGGGAGCGAGGTGCCGACGGGGGCGTTCGTGGTGTATTGCCTCTCGACGCTTTCCTCGGGGGACACGGGGCAAGTGCTTCGTTTCCGCGGGGAGCTTGCGGAGGAGGGGGGAGCGATGGCGCTGACGATGACGCCGCTGAAGACGAGCGGAGCGCAGCGCTCGGACACGGTGGGGAGCGCGTACAAGGCGACGGCGGTCCTGGGGGGGAAGGGCGAGTTTTCGCTGGATCTGGGCGAGGTGAAGATCCCCGGGGAGGCGAACGCGATCTCCGGGAGCGACATCACCCTGTCGGGGACGAAGCTCATCGGCGGGGTGCAGTCGCCGGATCGCCTCTGCGCCGAGCTGGACGCGCTGCTGATCGAGCCCTTCGAGTACCCGCTCACCACCCCCGGCGATGTCTGCCTGATCCTGAGGACCGCGGACGATACGCTCCCTGCGACGCCCTCGGCGGCGGAGTTCTCCTGCGGGGGTGAGGCGGGCGCCGGCGGGAGCGCGGGGAGCGCGGGGAGCGGGGGCGACGCGGGGAGCGGCGGCTCGGGTGCAGGCCAG
>CAZSDX010000346.1:0-7850 GCA_964605685.1 uncultured Polyangiaceae bacterium | reverse complement strand
CCGGTCCTCGCGCCCCCGCACAGCGCTCCCACCGCCGCCCACCGTCGTCCTCGCCATGCCGCCATCCCCCGAGGATACCCCGGGAGCCCCCCGCGAGGAGAGCCTCTCTGGTCGCCGGAGGCCGCCGCGGGTACGCTGGCCTCCATGGCGCGCAGCCGGGCCAGCTCCGCGGCGCTCCTCGCGCTGCTCGGGGCAAGCTGCGGGGAGGAGCCGCCGCTCCCCGACGCCCGGGAGTGGCCCGAGGCGACCGCCCTCTTCCGGAGCGACCCCGCCTGGATGGGCTCCGACGGCGCCTACTCCATCGACCTCGGCGGCGACCGCTCTCTCTGGCTTTTTGGCGATACCCTCGTCGCCAAGCCCGGCACCCCCCGGCGCGAGGACGCCTTCTTCCTCCGCAACACCGTGGGGATCCAGGTCGGAAGAGACCCCTCTCGCTCCTGGATGTCCTTCCGCTGGCGGGGGACGCCCTGGGCCCCCTCCTCCTTCTTCCCGGAGCAGGGCGAGGTGTGGCTCTGGCCGGCCCACGGGGCGAGGCTGGGCGATCGGCTGCTGATCTTCCTCTCCCGGGTGAAGAAGGGCGACGGCGCCCTGGGCTTCGCGGAGGCCGGGTGGACCGCAGCGCTGGTGGAGAACCCCGACGAGGATCCGCTCGCGTGGACGATCCGGGAAGCCACCGGGGTCGGCGAGGGGCCCGCGCTGAAGGTCCAGGGGGCGGCGGTGGTCGTCCGGGAGGGCTGGGTGATGGCCTACGGGCTGCTCGCGGGGCGCCTCGCCCACGACGCGGTGCTGTGCCGGTGGCCCGTCGAGCAGGCCCGGGAGGGGGATCTCTCCGCGCCCGCCTGCTGGGATGGCCAGCGCTTCGGCCAGGGGACCCCGGAGGTGGTGGTCCCCACGACGCAGACCGAGTTCACGGTCCACCACCAGCCGCAGCTCGGACGGTGGGTGCTGGTGCAGAGCCAGGGCTTCGGGCCGACGACGCTGGCGCTCCGCACGGCGCCCTCGCCCGAGGGCCCCTGGACCGCCCCGCGCTCCTTCTTCCGCCCGCCCCGCTCGTTCTCCGAAAAAGCCTTCGTCTACGCCGGCAAGGCGCACCCCCAGCTCACCGGCGCCGACCTGATCGTCACCTACGCCACCAACGTCTTCCCGGACGAGAACCTCACCGGGGACGACCTCTATTATCCCCGCGTGGTGGCCCTGAGGTTCCAGTGAGGGCGTGGTGGTTCCTGCTGCTCTGGGCGGCCCCCGCCGCCGCTCAGGGGCCGCCGATGCGGCACCGAACCTCGAGAACCCTCTGTCTTCCCCCGTATCCGCCGATGACCGCCAGCCGGTCTACCGCCGCCGATCCCCCGGGATCGCTCCGCCTCCCGCGGCGCTCCGGGCTTCGAGCTGGCCTACGGCCCCCGGGCCCAGCTCTCCCTCGGCGGCGCCCCGGAGCTGGCTCGCTGGAGCCCCCCGCAGCGCCCCTGGAGGCTCGACGTCCAGGCGCTCCTGGCGACGGAGAACGCCGCCAGCCGGCGTCCCCTGCTGGCCACGGAGCTGGGGAGGGTTCTCCTTGACCTTGGCCTGGAGCGAGCGTGGCTGGGCAACGCCGCGCCCGGGGGGCTCGACGCCCTGGCGCTGCGCTTGGGCCTCGGGGTCGAGCGGACCTGGCAGGACGCGGAGGTCACCGTCGAGGAGCCGCGCCCCTGGGATCTTCCCTTCGGAGCGGGCGGGGTGTTCACCTCGCTGGCGGTGTCCTGGTCGCTGCGCCGGGGCCCGGTCACGCTCCGGGGGAGGCTGGAGGAGCGGGTCTACCTGCCAGGGTGGCTGGCGTGGGCGGGGGCGCGCTCCGAGGCGGATCTGCTGGGGGGGTACCTGGCGACCGGGATCGGCCACGCTCCCTCCGCGGAGCTGACCGGGATCGTCCACCTGGCCGCCTTCGAGCCCGTGGCGGCGCTGCTCCTGTCGCAGCAGGTCCCCCTGGACGACGCGGCGCGGCCGGCCTTCTTCGTCCGCGCGATGGCGGGGCCGTCGTTCCGTCGCTCCTGGTGGTTCCTGTCCGCCGACGCCGGCAACGGCGTGGGGCGGCTGACGGTGCGCCGCGAGGCGCGGCTCTCCGCGGGGGTGCGCCTTGCGCTGCCGTGAAGCCCTGCTCGCCTCGGCGCTGCTCCCTGGCTGCGCGGTGCCCCTGGAGGACCCTCCTGCGTCTCCCGCCGCGGGGCCCTCCGTGGAGGCAGGCTGCGCGCTCTTCGGCGGCGATCCGAGGCTGGCCGGAGGAGGCCGCTCCGTGGTCGTCGACGGGAAGCGGCTGTGGGTCGGCGTGTCCGCCCAGGATCCTTCCGTCGCGCTGCTCGGGGAGGCTCCGGAAGGATGCCCCGCCGCCGAGCTACGCCCGCTCGCCCTGCGCCCCCCCGAGGAGGGGTCAAGTGTGACCCTTGGAGACCTGGTGGCGGTGGGTTCCGATCTATGGTTTTTCTATACGATGACCCGCCCGGACGCGAGCGCGCCCTTCGGGGTGAGGACGGTGGGGTACGGGGTAGGGCGGCGGGAAGGGGACGAGCTGGTGCCGCGGGGAGGGCTGCTGTGGGCCGGGGACGCGCCGCCCTTCGGCCGGGGGGCGGTGGCCCACGGGGGGTACGTGTACGTCTACGGGTGCCAGCCTGTCCCGGGAGATTTCCGGGCGATGTGCTACGGGGCGAGGGCGCCCGAGGGGCAGCTCGATCAGGCCGCGGCGTGGACGTACAGCGAGGGGTCAGGTCGCTGGGGGAGCTCGCTGGAGCAAGCGCTGGTGCTGGTGGAGGCGAACGACGGGCCGAGCCTCCGGAGGGTGGGGGGGCGGTTCGTGATGGTGTACACGCCGGTGCTCGGGGGCGAGGTGGTGGCGCGGGCGGCGCCGTCGCCGGAGGGGCCGTGGTCGAGGCCCGTGGCGCTCTTCCGGTGCGTGCTGCCGGGGGAGGGGTGGTTCTGCGCGGACGCTGCCCTGCATCCGGGGCTCGGGGGCGATCTCGGGATCACCTACGCGCCGCTCTGGCTGGATCCTTTTGCCCGGGCGCCTCCGCGGCTGGTACCGATCACCCTGCCGCCATCGCTGCCGTGAGGGGCCGGGTTCAGCTTCAGGGATCGACGGCCACCACCACGCCCAGGACATCGCGCCGCGGCACCCACCCGTTGATCTTGCCCAGGTTGTTGCCGATCAGCACCCGCCCGGGCTCCTGCTCGACGATCAGGTGGAGCAGGAACCCGCCCTTCCACCGGACGAACACCGCGTCCCCCTCGCGGAGCTGGTCGTGGCGCGCCGGGGTGAGGGTGACCAGCTGCCCGGACTCGATGCGCCCTCGCATCGAGCCGCCGAGCGGGCGCACCTGGACGTTCTTCCCTTGCTGCAGCGAGGCCAGCGCCTCCTTGACCCAGGTCATGCCCCGAGGGACGGGCAGGCGCGCCGGTTCCTGAGCGATGCTCAGGGCGTGTGGATGGGGTCGGGGGGCTCGAAGGTGCTCATGGGCCTGGGGGCGGGGCCCGGGGCCTTCTCGTCGAGGACCAGGCCCGCCAGGTCGCCGAGGACGAAGCCCTCGTCGTCGGTGAAGACCGCCTCGCGCCCGAGCACGGTGTAGACCCGGGCGGAGCGCCCGAGCCAGTCGACGTGCCGATCGGGGTGCCGCTGGAGGGTCACCGGGGCGATCTTCTCGACGCCGCGGAAGTCGAGGGCGATCTCCCGGACCTTCTCCCCGGGCTGGAGCCCCGCCTTGCGGATCCACACGCTCAGCAGCCCGCGCCCGGGGCCGATCAGGGCCACGGGCCTGCCGGGCCCCCGCAGCTCCTCGAAGTCGACGGCGCCCCGGTCGTCCTTGTGCTTGACGGTGACGTGGGGGGTGCGCAGATCGAAGCGCTTGAGGTCGGGGCTCCCGTCGGGGCGCTTGGAGCCAGGGACCGTCTGGCGGCGCCAGATGCGCAGCGGGGTGAGCCGCTCGTCGTAGATCACCTCGACGTCCGCGATCTGGAGGGGCCACTCCTGGCGGACAACGGCGGCGATCAGGCAGCCTCGCTTCTCGATCCGGTAGCGCTCGACGATGGGCTGGCGGGTGTCCGCGTGGCCGCTGCGGAGCTTGCGATCCATCAGGGTCGAGGGGGTCATGTCGACGCCCGGAGGGCAGGAAGGGTAAGGCAGCTCCGGGATCTGGTCGACGGCGTGGTGCTGGCGCTTGCAGGCGGGGGCGAGGAGGAGGGCCGCGGCCGCGAGCAGCAGGAGGGCAGGGAGGCGGTCGCGAGGGGGCATGGGGGAACCATGGTGGGCAACCGGCCGGGTTTTCAAGTCCTGGCGAGCGGCGCTAGCTGATGGTGACTTCCTTGAGAAGTTCCATGTGATCGAGGGTCTTGCCGCTGCCCAGGACGACGGCGCTGATGGGGTCGTCGCAGACCATGACCGGGAGGCCTGTCTCCTCCCGCAGGAGCACGTCGAGGTTCTTGAGCAGGGCGCCGCCGCCGGTGAGCACGATACCCTTGTCGACGATGTCGGCGGCGAGCTCCGGCGGGGTGCGCTCCAGGGCGAGGAGCACCGCCTCGACGATGGCGTTGATGGGCTCGCTGAGCGCCTCGCGGATCTCGTCGCTGTTGACGACGACCGTCTTGGGGATGCCGGCCACCATGTCGCGCCCCTTCACCTCGGTGGAGACCTGGGTCTCCAGCGGGTAGGCGTTGCCGATGGTGATCTTGATGCGCTCGGCGGTCTGCTCGCCGATGGCGAGGTTGTACTTGCGCTTCATGTAGGCGACGATGGCCTCGTCCATCTTGTCGCCGCCGACGCGCACCGACTGGGAGTAGACGATGCCCGCCAGCGAGATCACCGCGACCTCGGTGGTGCCGCCGCCGATGTCGACCACCATGTTACCCGACGGCTCGGTGATGGGGAGGCCGGCGCCGATGGCCGCCGCCATGGGCTCCTCGATCAGGTAGACCTCCCGGGCGCCAGCCCCCTCGGCGCTCTCCTTGACGGCGCGCTTCTCCACCTCGGTGATGCCGAAGGGCACGCAGATGATGATGCGAGGCTTCACCAGGGTACGCCGGTTGTGCGCCTTCTCGATGAAGTGCTTGAGCATCGCCTCGGTGATCTCGAAGTCGGCGATGACGCCGTCGCGCAGGGGCCTCACCGCCTGGATGTTCCCCGGCGTGCGCCCGAGCATCTCCTTGGCCTCGCGCCCCACCGCCAGCACCCGCTTCGAGCCCCGGTTGTCGCGCTGCACGGCCACCACGGAGGGCTCGCAGGAGACGATCCCCTTGCCCTTGACGTAGATGAGCGTCGTGGCGGTGCCCAGATCGATGGCAAGATCGTTCGAGAACAGGCCATGGAGCCAGTCGAAGATCATTGCACCAAGACTCCGCGTGGGTGAGAGGGGGCCGGGCGGTAGAGAAAAATCATCTTACCGCAAGCAGAGGGAAAGGCACCGCGGCGACCAGCGCTCACGGCGGTGGATCTAGGCAGCTTGTCGGCCGGAAGGGAAGGGCAATCACCCGGGGTGGCCACAAGCGAGCCCTGGGACCCTCAGCCCTTGGAGATCTTGCCTTCCTTGTGGGGGAAGTGCTTCCGACAGGTCGAGCAATACTTCTTGATCTCGAGCTTCTCGGTCATCGTCTTCTTGTTCTTGGACGTGGTGTAGTTGGCTCGGCCGCAGTTGCCGCAGGTCATCTTGATGAGGTCGCGCATCTCACATCCCTCGAAAGGACGGCGAAACCTAGCGGAACCCTCGCCCACGTCAAGCAAAACCCCCAGGCTTCCCCAAAAACCGACGACCCCCGCGAGAGCACGCAGGGGCCGGAGGACACCTCAGGAAAAGCCGGACGCTCAGTCGTCCCAGTCGTCGCGGTCGAAGCCCCGACCTCGATCCCCCCGATCCCAGGACTTGGAGCGGCGCTCCCCCTCGCTCGGCCCCTTGCGCTTGGACCAGTCGCCGGCCCGCTTCGGCTTGGCGTCGCGGCTGGGCGCAGGCGCGCCGGTGGCGGCTGGCGGCGGCCCTGGGGGAAACCCTCCCGTCCGGGAAGGCCCGGAGCGATCAAAGGAACCCCCGTTGGGCTGCCCCTCGCGAGGCCGGGCGTCCCGGGGGTGCGCCAGGTTGACGAAGAGCGGACGACCCCGGAGGTCCGCCCCCCGGAGCGCGTCGATGGCCGCGTTCGCTCCCTCGGCGGTGGCCATGGTGACGAAGCCAAACCCGCGCTTGCGCCCCGACTCGTCGATCGGCAGGCTCACCCGCTGCACAGGCCCCGCGCTCCGGTTCCGGAACAGGGCCTCGACCTCTTCTTCGGTGGCATCGTAAGGCAAGTTCCCGACGTAGATGGTCCGGTCAGGGGCCGGCGCGGTGCGCTCGGGCCTCGGCGCCGGAGCGCCGCCCTCTCGCTTCGGCGGCTCCGCCTGGAAGGGTCGCACCGAGATGGGGCGCCCGGCGTGGAGAGAACCGTGCAGCGAGTCGAGGGCAACCTGCGCCTCGTCGGCGGTGGCAAGGGTCACGAAGCCAAACCCACGCGGGCGACCTGTCGCTCGATCCTTGGGCAGGCTCACCTCGACAACCTTGCCCCCAGTCGCCTCGAACAATTGCCGGAGAATGTCTTCGGTGTAGGTGTCGGGCAAGCCCGCCACGAACAGCTTGCGAGCTTCTTCAGCGGCCATGAACTTTCTGTTTCCTCCGGGTGTTGAGACGAACGCTAGGGTTGTTGGTATAGGTCACAGGACCGGACACGGTTACCACGATACGCTGCGCCCTCGGGCCGTCAAGCAGCGCCCCGGAGCCTTTGCGCATTTTTTCCCGGAAGACTCACCATGGCACCCCCCCCCATCCGTCTGCTGCTCAACCCCAAGGCCGGCGCCGGCGCCGCCTTGCGCAAGCTCCCGGCGCTCCGCGAGGCGCTCCGCCGCCAGGGCCTGGACCACGACGTCGCCGAGACCTCTCGCCCCGGAGACGCCGGGCGGCTGGCCCGCGTCGCCCGGGAAGACGGCGTCCAGGTGCTCGCCGTCGTCGGGGGAGACGGCACCCTCAACGAGACCGTCCAGGCGTACATCGATCCGGAAGGAAACCCCGTCGCAGGCCCCGACCTGGCGGTCATCCCTGCGGGCACCGGCGGCGATTTCAAGCGCTCGCTGGGCCTCTCCGGTAGCCTGGAGGAGGCGGTCGGTCGCCTCCGGAGCCCGGGCCGACCGGTGGACCTCGGTCTGCTCCGCATCGTCGACGCCCGCGGGGCCCCTGCGATCCGGGCCTTCCTCAACATCACCAGCTTCGGCGTCGGCGGCCTCGCCGATCAGCTCGTCAACGAGGGCCCCAAGTGGCTCGGCGGCAAGCCCGCCTTCTTCCTCGGATCCCTCCGCGCCACCCTCGGCTACCGCAACCAGGCGATCCGGGTGAAGGTCGACGATCGCGTCCTCTTCGAGGGCCCCGCCTTCAACACCGCCGTCGCCAACGGGCGCTACTTCGGCGGGAGCATGCTCATCGCCCCCCACGCCGACCTCTCCGACGGCCAGTTCGACGTGGTGATCCTCGCCGACCTCACCCTGCCGGAGAAGCTCGCCCTCTCCTCCTCCCTCTACGACGGCACGCACCTCGGCCGCGCGAAGATCCACGAGGGCCGCGGTCGGGTCGTCGAGGCCGAGCCCGTCCACCCCTGGAGCCACGTCCTCATCGACATGGACGGCGAGACCCCGGGGCGCCTCCCGCTCCGCGCCGAGGTTCTCCCCGGGGCCCTGCGAATTCGCTTCTTACACATCGATCCGAAGCGCCGCCTCCGCCGCGTCCGCCCGGGCGACCGCCTCCTCGCGGGTCGCCCCCACGCACAGCAGGTGCCCCGCCCTCGACGCCGCGTTCACCAGCCCCGCCAGCCGCTGCCCGGGCCTC
>CAZSDX010000345.1:0-7906 GCA_964605685.1 uncultured Polyangiaceae bacterium | reverse complement strand
CGAGGGGTTGACCTGCGTTTTCGCAGCCCCCTGATGCGCCGCGTTGCTTGACGAATTTCCCCGTAGACACCACGGTTCCCTCCACCCACGCTCGCCCGGGGCGAGCCCCAACGCCGGAGAAACTGCATGTCGACGCAGCCGCAGAACCGCTACAAGGCGGACCTTCGAGATTTTTCCTTCCTGCTGTTCGAGCAATTCAAGCTCGGCGAGCTCCTGCAGAGCGAACGCTACTCCGCCTGGAGCGAGGAGGACGTGAAGATGGTCCTCTCGGGCTGTTACGACTTCGTCTGCAAGGTGACGGGGCCGCTCAACGCCATCGGGGACCAGGGCTGCCAGGTGATCGACGGGAAGGTGAAGACCCCGCCGGGGTTCAAGGACGCCTGGGACAAGCTCCGGGAGGCGGGCTGGCGCAACGTGGGCGTGTCGCCGGAGTACGGCGGCCAGGGGGCGCCCGCGGCGGTGCAGGTGCTGGTGGAGGAGCTGCTCTCCGGCTCCAACACCGCCTTCAACATGTACCCGGGGCTGGCCTACGGCGCCGGCGAGATCATCGAGCACTTCGGCACCCCCGAGCAAAAGCAGCGCTACCTCACCCGGATCCTGTCCGGCGAGTGGGGAGGTACCATGTGCCTGACCGAGCCCCACGCCGGCACCGACGTCGGCGCCGCCCGTACCCGCGCCCAGCGCCGCCCTGACGGCCGCTACAACATCAGCGGCACCAAGATCTACATCTCCGGCGGTGACCACGACATGGCCGACAACATCGTCCACCTGGTCCTCGCCCGCATCGACGGCGCCGCCCCCGGCACCAAGGGGCTGTCGCTCTTCATCGTCCCCAAGATCCGTGTCAACGACGACGGCTCCCTTGGCCCCTCGAACGACGTCTCCGTCGGCGGTATCGAGCACAAGATGGGGATCAACGGCTCCGCCACCTGCGTCCTCAACTTCGGCGAGAACGAAGCATGCATCGGCGAGCTCATGGGGACCACCGAGCACGTCGGGATGTCCCAGATGTTCCAGATGATGAACGGCGCCCGCATCGCCGTCGGCATCCAGGGCGTCGGCGTCGCCTCCGCCGCCTACCTCAGCGCGCTTCAGTACGCCAAGGAGCGCAAGCAGGGCCCCTCCATCCAGAACTGGAAGGACGCCTCCGCCCCCAAGGTCGCCATCATCGAGCACCCGGATGTACGCCGCATGCTCCTCGACATGAAGGCCCGCGTCGAGGGCATCCGAGCCCTTGCCGTCAAGCTCGCTTCCCACCGCGATCGCTTCCTCACCCTCCAGGGCAAGGACGACGAGAAGGCCGCTTACCACCAGGGTCAGGTTGAGCTCCTCACCCCGCTGGTCAAGGCCTACGGCTCCGACCAGGCCTTCCGCGTCTGCGAGACCGCCATCCAGACCCTCGGCGGCGCAGGCTACATCAAGGACTACGGCGTCGAGCAGTACTGCCGCGACGCCAAGATCTTCTCCATCTACGAGGGCACCAACCACATCCAGGCCATGGACCTCGTCGGCCGCAAGATGGGCATGCACGGAGGAATGCACCTCATGAACCTCGTCGGTGACGTCGGGAAATTCGTCGCCGCTCACGCCGACCACCCCGCCTTCTCCAGGGATATCCAGGCCCTCGGCCGCGCCCAGGAGGCCGTCAGCGCCGCCGCCATGAAATTCATGGGCTGGTTCCAGGGTGGTCGCATGGTCATGGTCCCCCTCAATGCCAACCGCTTCCTCGAGATGATGAGCGAGCTGGTCGTCGGCTGGCTCCTCATCGAGCAGGGCGTCGTCGCCCACAAGGCCCTTGAATCCACCCCCAAGGACCACCCGGACCACGCCTTCTACCAGGGCAAGATCGCCTCCGCCCGCTACTACGCGCGCAACGTCCTCCCGGGCGTCAACGCCAAGCTCGACCTCATCAACCTCGAGGACGACACCGCCCTCACCGTCGACGACGCCTCCTTCGCCACCGTCTGATCCCGGCGCCTCAGCTCAACGGCGGGGACGACGAGGCTTCCCCGCAGGCGCCAGCAGGGCCGCCGCGCTGGCCGTGGTCGCGGCGGCACGGACCCAGGCGTCGAGCTGCGCCAGGTCCGAACACGACAGCACCGCCTTGCGCACCCGCTCGGGCACCGCCAGCCCTCGTGCTTCCAGCACCGCGAGGATGGCCTGCGCCTTCCCCTCGATCTTCCCCTTCGCTTCTCCCTCGATCTTCCCCTCGATCTTCCCCTCGATCTTGCCTTGCCCGTAGTACTTGCGAGCGAACTCGCTCTGGTATTCGTAGCCCTGCATCATCCACGCCTCCAGCGCGTTGCGCACGCGCTCGTTCAACCTCGCTAGGATCAGGTCAGTGGAAAAGCGGGCTCGCTCGTCGTCGAGGCGCGCCAGCGCCATCATCGCCGCCAGCACCGTCTGCAGCCCGTCGGGCTCGTCGTTGCCGTGGGTCATCGCGCTCAGCACCGCCAGCTCCGGCAGGCGCGCGGCCTTCTGGCGGCTGCGGATCGCCGGTCCCACCGCCTGCGGGCAGATCCGTTGACCCAGCCCCAGATCGATGGGCTCCCCCGCCCACCTGGCCGTCTCGTCGTCGAGGCAAAGCACTTGTGTCCTCGCCGGACATATTGCAATTTCATTGCAAATGACCCTCGAACGCAACAAGGCGATGGAGGAAGGGCTCCGCGCCCTCCTGGAGCGGCACGGGCTGCGGGTGACCGCCCAGCGTCTGACCGTCCTGGGGGCCCTCAGCGCCTCGACACGTCCGCTCAGCCATGGGGAGCTGGCGGATGAGCTGGTCGGCACGGGGATGGACCGGGCCACGGTTTATCGCAACTTGATGGCGCTGGCGGAGGCGAGGCTGCTGATGCGGACGCTGATGCCGGATGGGGTCTTCCGCTTCGAGCTGCTCCGGGAGGAGGGGCGGGCCCACGAGCAGCACCCGCACCTGATCTGTACCGAGTGTGGCCAGGTCCGCTGCCTGCCGAAGCGAGCCGTGTCCGTGCGGCCAGGGCTGGGGGATGTGATCGAGGTGCAGCTTCGAGGCCGCTGCCTCGCCTGCCTCCAGGGGTGATCATGCCCTCGATCCGTCGAGCCGTCGTGGCGCTGCTGGTTGCTTGCGCCCTCCGGGGTGGGGTGGCAAAGGCCCACCACGACACGCCTCCTGCGGTGCTCGATGGGTCCCCTCCGGTCTACCCGGAACAGGCCCCCGCCTCGGGGGAGCCCCGCCGCGTGGAGCTGCGCCTGGAGATCGACGCCGAAGGGAAGCTCCAGGACGCGGAGGTTGTGGGTTCCGCGGGGGAGGTGTTCGACCGGGTGGCCGTCGAGACCGTGCGGCGCTGGACGTTCCGAGCGGCTACCCGGGACGGGCGGTCGATCCGCAGTCGCATCCGGGTGGCCCTTGTTTTCCAGCCTCCCTCCGGCGAGCGGCGACCGGAGGCGGCCATGCCCCTGGAGAAGCGCCCGCCTGCGGAGCCTCCCCCCACGCCTCCCGTCGGGGCGGCGTCGAGCGACCCCGAGGTGCCCATCGGTGAGGTGGTGGTGCAGGCGCACAACCGGGTCTCGAACCGAGGAGCCGGGGACATCGAGGTCCACCTGGGGAAGCTCCGGTCGGTGCCGCGGCAGGACGCGGCGTCGATCCTCAAGCTGGCTCCGGGCATTTTCCTGACCAACGCTGGCGGCGCGGGGCACCCTTACCAGATCTACCTGCGGGGCTTCGACGCCCGGGAGGGACAGGATCTGGAATTCAAGGTGGAGGGGGTGCCGATCAACGAGGTGGGCAACCTCCACGGCAACGGGCTGGTGGACACCCACTACATCCTGCCGGAGCTGGTGCGTTCGCTGCGGGTGATCGAGGGCCCCTTCGCCCCCCAGCAGGGAAACTTCGCCGTCGCCGGCAGCGCTCTCTACGACCTCGCCCTGGAGCAACGGGGGCTCTCCGCCTCCTACACCGCGGGCTCCTTCGGATCGCGCCGGGCCCTGCTGCTCTGGGGGCCCTCCTGGGGGGGGCCCAAGACCTTCGGCGCCGTCGAGGCCTTCGCCATGGATGGCTTCGGTCAGAACCGCTCGGCCCGACGCATGACGGCCATGGCGGGCCACGAGGGAAAGCTCGGCGACGGGGGACGCTGGCAGATCCTGGCGACCTCCTACGCGACCCACTACGACCAGGCCGGCGTGCTCCGGGTCGACGACATGAAGGCGGGGCGCGTCGACTTCTACGGAACCTACGACCCGCAGCAGGGCGGGGACTCCTCGCGCCACGGGCTGCTCTTCCGCATCGAGCAGAACAAGAACGGGTTTGCCTGGGCCCAGCTCGGCGCGCTGACGCTCCGCGATTTCCGGCTACGGCAGAACTTCACCGGCTTCCTCGGAGATCCGCAGCGCTCCTGGCAGACCGAGCACCCCCAGCGAGGAGACCTCATCGACCAGCGCTCGAAGACCCTTGGCTTGCAGGCCCTCGGCAGCGGGCGAAAGACCTGGAGCGCCTTCGGCCGCAAGCATGCCCTGGAGCTGGGCTACTCCGCCCGGGTCGACGACGTGGACTCGCTCCAGCAGCGGAACCGCTCCGGCACCAACGTGCCCTACCGCCGCGACCTGGAGCTAGCCTCGGTGCTCACCAACCTCGGCCTCCACGCGGACGTCGAGGTGAGGCCGCTGCCGAGGGTGGTGCTCCGGGGCGGTGTCCGGAGCGACCTGTTTCACTACCGGGTCCACAACCGCTGCGCGCAGACGGCGCAGGCCGGGTTCGGGGGGGATGCGCCGGACACCGAGTGTTTCCAGAGCGACCGGACCGGCTACCGGAGCGCAGACCAGACCGCCTCCACCGCCGCCGACACGCTCCAGCCGCGGGCCGCCCTCCTGGTGGGTCCCTTCTCCGGGGTCTCCTTCAGCCTGGCCCGGGGCACCGGCGTCCGCAGCCTCGACCCCCAGTACATCAACCAGGGGCTCGACACGCCCTTCGCCCTGGCCACCGCCACGGAAGGCGGCGTCTCCTACGACGGCGAGTTGGCCGGTGGCGACCTCTCGGTGCGCTCCATCTTCTTCCGCACCTCCGTGGATCGCGACCTCTTCTTCAACCAGACCGAGGGGCGCAACACCCTGGCGGAAGGGACCTCCCGCACCGGCTGGGCCGGCACGGCCCGCTGGATCACCGAGCACCTCGACGTCGCCGCCAACCTCACCCTGGTCCGCGCCATCTTCGAGGATACGAAGCTCCTCATCCCTTACGCTCCCGGCGCGGTCGGTCGCCTGGACGCGGTGCTCGCCGGGAACCTGCTCCAGCTCGCCGGCAAGCCGCTCCGGGGGACCCTGGGCGCCGGGGCCTCCTACGTGGGGCCGCGCCCGCTTCCCTTCGGCGAGCGCTCCCAGGACATCTTCCTCCTCGACGCGGCCGCCACGCTGCGCTGGGGCTGGGCCCAGCTCGGCGTCACGTCCACCAACCTCCTCGGACGCCGCTACCGCCTCGGCGAGTTCAACTACACCTCGGCCTTCCGCTCCAGCGGCTACCTCCCGACCCAGGTCGCTGCCCGCCACTTCAGCGCCGGGGAGCCCAGAGCTGTCTACGGAACCCTCACTCTCTTCCTGGAGGACGCCCCTTGATCCGCGCTCGCCTCGCCGCCTCTGCCCTCGCCGCCTTGGCCCTCTCCCTGCTCGGCGCTCCTCTCGCCTGCGTCGGCACCACCGGCGGTGAAAAATTCGAGTTTGATGCGGCCATCGGCGGCATCGAGCGGGACACGGGGGCGCCCTACACCTTCACCAACGAGTACGCCTGGACGGTGACGCTCTCCCGGGCGGAGGTGACCGTGGGGCCCCTCTACCTCAACACCATCGCCTCGCTCGGAGGCGTCGCCCGCTGGATGCGCCTCCTCCCGGTGCGGGAAGCGCGGGCCCACAGCGCTCACCTCGGCGAGGGACGCATCGTCGGAGAGGTCCTCGGGAGGGTACGCTTCGACGCGCTGTCGCCCTCGCTGATCTCCTTTCCAGTACGAGGGGTGATCTCGACGGACGAGGTACGCTCGGCGGAGGTCTGGTTCTATCCCCCGGCCGACGTCCCCCCGGAGACGACGAAGATCAGCGCCTCCGCCGTGGAGGTGGCGGGCGAGGCGACGCGCGAGCAGCAGCGGGTGCGCTTCCGGGGGAAGCTGATCCTCGACGATACCTGGCTCCCCAACGCCAAGCCCGGCGACCGGGACAACACGCCGATCACGGCGATCCGCCAGGTACGGGGTATCCCGGCTCGCTTCACCCCGTCCCCCGGAGGACGCCTGGAGATCCGCGTGGCCCTGGCGCCCCTCTTCGCCTCCGCCGACTTCTCCAACCTGGAGCAGAACCCCTTTGACCTGGAGGATCCTCAGGCCCGCGCTCTGATCCAGGCCAAGACCGGAAAGTACACCACCGACCAGGTGATGCGGGTCATGTACCAGGGTCTCCGTGCCTCCAGCGGTACCTACACCGTCGCCTGGCGCCCTTGATCGGTGGCTTCGCAGACCATCCAGCACGGTCGGGGGGCCGTCCAGCAAGCTCCGGAGGCCGTCCAGCAAGCTCCGGAGGCCGTCCAGTAAGCTCCAGAGGCCGTCCAGCAAGCTCCAGAGGCCGTCCAGCAAGCTCCGGAGGTCGTCCAGCAAGCTCCAGAGGCCGTCCAGCAAGCTCCAGAGGCCGTCCAGCAAGCTCCGGAGGTCGTCCGGCAATGGCGGGGCGAGGAAAAAGGAGGGCAGGGAGCGGAGGTCACCCCTGCGGTGCAGGGGGATTCTCTTCCGGGGTCGCGCTCCTCGTCGTGCGGCTCAGCTTGGAGCGGGTGCTGGACGAGCGGAAGAGCGCCAGGCGGCGGGGGTCGTTGCGGTAGACGTAGCGGCCAGCGGCGCGGATCTCGTCCATCGCCTCCCGCAGGTACCAGAAGGCGCGGTTGCGCTGGTCCAGGAGGCGCCGGCCCTCCTCGGAGGTGGCCAGGGAGCGCGCCACCTCGTCGAGGCCCAGGAGCCGGGCCAGCTCCTCCGCGCGGTCGGCGGCGTCCGGGGGCAGGTCGGCCCGCGCCAGGGCGGCGGCGTTCTCCCGGAGCAGGGCGGCGAGCTTTTGCAGGTCGTCGATGAGATCCGCCAGGCCGGTCCCGGGGAGGATGTTGTCCACCCGCGCCTGCACCGCCTCGTCCCGGTGGAGGAAGTAGCGGAGCGCCGCGATCATGTCCTTCTTCAGCCGCTCGGCCTGCTGGAGCGCCACCTTGCGCCCGGAGGAGGACGCGAGGCGGTGGGCGAGCCAGTCCTGCTCCTTCTCTTCGAGGAGCTTGCGGCGAGGCTTCAGGGCCTCGCACAGCCCGGGGTCCAGCCGGGAGCCTTCCACCAGCCTGGCGCCCATCTGGGCCACGACGGCCTCCAGCTCCCGGGACTCCTGGCAGAGCTCCACCACCGGCACGTCGATGGGATATGCGTAGTCCTCCCCTGGCTCGGCCCCCGGCGCCTTCTTCTTCGCCGCAGACTTTTTTGTGGGCGCCTTCTTCTTCGAGGTCGCCTCTTCCTTGTTCTTCCCCTTACCGGTCTTCTTCCCGCTGGCCATGGCGACATTCTATCCAAATTCCGGATCGTGACGTCGGGGACCTCACCCCCCGGCCCCCTCTCCGTCTCCCGCGGAGAGGGGGAGCATCCCGGCAGATAGAAGAAAGGGCCTTGCCCATCGTTTGGTCCACTGGCCTTGTTGGCCTTGCCCATCCTTTGGTCCACCCAGGGGCCACGAGCCCAGGCCAACCCGCAGGTTTCCCCGAGGTTCCCGTGCTGGAACCTGAACGCATGACCAGATACCAAGCCCCGAGTGGACCGGCCTGTTCAGAAGTCCGACCACGGGCCCGCCGACGAGGCCGCCGGGGTGAACCCCGGCGCCGGAACGTGGGGGAAGGGAAACGAGGAGGGGAAGCCCTCCTTCGAGGGCTCGGTTGGGG
>CAZSDX010000344.1:0-7915 GCA_964605685.1 uncultured Polyangiaceae bacterium | reverse complement strand
TCCCGGCCCCCGGACCGGCACGCGGCGCTCCTCCGGTGCCGGGCGCCAGCCGCGGAGCCCCCCCGATCCCCGGCGCCAGCCGTGGTGCTCCCCCGGTCCCTCCCATGCCCCGCTACACCGTGGAGGATCGGGAGGACAACGACGGCGATCCCCGGGGTGGACGTCGCTTAGCGCTTGCACAACCCGGGGCCGTCCGCTAGGGTGCGCCCCGTTCGCCGTCCCCATCGTCTAGACGGCCCAGGACACGGCCCTTTCAAGGCTGTAACGCGGGTTCGAATCCCGCTGGGGACGCCCCGAGATCCGAGGCTTTTTCCAGGGTTTCCGAGCCTCCTCCCTCGTCATCGTCAAGATCCCTTGACAGGACCTCTCCAGGGAGCGCCGGGAACACCTCCCCGAAGGTGGGCGCCGATGCCTCTGCCGTCCGGATGTAGACCAGCGTGGTCTTGAGATCTTCGTGGCCAGCGGCCAGGTGAACCTTCGTCGGGTTGTCGCCGCGCACCGCCCTCCAAGTGATCCCCGTCGCCCGCAGGTCGTACCAGGTCAGCCGCTTCAGGGTCTTGTGCTTCGGGTCGACGAACAGGGCAGCCCGGGTGATCCCGGCCCACCCCACGTACTTCCGGAGGCGCTCGCTGAGGTCCTCCTCGGGGGGCACGGTGACGAGGCGCCCCCGGCGCCCTTGCGCCCTCTCCAGCACCGCCAGGAGCGGACGGAGGGTGGGCTCGATGGGGACCAGCCGCACCGTCCCGGTCTTCGTGTCCCTGGCCTCCCCCTCGTCATCGAGGGCCTGGTGGACGTGGAAGACGCCGTGCCCAGGAGGATCCGGGGACGGGTGCCACCCACGAGGGAGATCCGGGCATGCACGCTCCCGCCTGGCTCACTGAAGAGCAGGCCCTCTTCCTGGTGGCCAAGAGCGAGACCCCGGAGGCTCTGGCGGAGCGACAAGGCGTGCAAGGGGGCAGCGTTCCGGCGGGTCCTGCCGCCGGGGAGAGGCCAGCGCCCTGCGGGCAGGGACCAGCGGTGGGGGCTGGCTTGGGGCCACCTAACCCGCTGGCCCTCGCCCCGCAGGGGCGCTGGCCTGGGGGAGGCTCCAAAGGCGTCAAGGACGTATCCCGTCGTAGCTCGTTGAGGTAGGACGGCCTACCTTCCGAGGGTAGGACGGCCTACCTTTCGGAGGTCTGGAGCATCCGCCATGAACGTCTCACTCTCCACCCTGCGACAGCTCCCCCCGGAACGCCAAGCGGCGGCGCTTGAGGATCTGGTCAGCGCAGCGCGCAAGCCCCCGAATGGGCAACTCACCTCGATCAACTACGAGATCGAGGCATTCGAGGCGAAGTACGGGCGGACCTCCGCCAAGCTCCTCGAGGATCTCCGGGCCAAGCGTCTCTCGGAGAACGAGGACATCGCCCGGTGGCTGTTCCTTCTGCAGACCCGACGCCTGCTCCGTGGCTAAGCGCTCCCCTCAGCGGCTTTCGGGGTACATCCAGACGCACGAGAGCGTCATGGGGTGGCTCTTCAGGAAGGGGTTCGCCGTGGAAGATGACCTGGCGTTTCAGGACCAAGGTAACGGGTTCATCCTGCTCCGCGGCGCTGTCTACTGCGAGGGTGCCCTGCGCTTGGACGTTTCCAAGGTGCTCCGCGTGCTCGAGGGAGAGGGCAGCGAGGCGCTCGTGGAAAGCGTCCTCTACAGCTACAGCCTCATCTCCTACAACGAGGGCACGGTGTTTCGGTACTGCTCCCCCCACGCCCCCGAGGATGCAACCGACCCGAACGACCATCACACCTTCCACCACCTGCACGAGTTTGAGCCGCCCGGGCAGAACGAGCGCATCAGCAAGGTGTGCGAGAGGGAAGAACGCACCTACCCGACCTTGGGCGAGGTGATCGAGAGGGCCCACCAGTGGTACTGCGACAACGCGGCCACCTATAGCGGTCGTGGCGTTGCCCCTCGATCCCGACGACAGTAACCCCCGCTGGCCTTGGGGGCATCACCCCGCTCGACGGCGCCTCTGGAGCGGCGGGGCGCTGGTGGTGACGCCGTCGTCCTACGGGCACGGGGGACGAGGGACAGGGTGGAAACGAGTAGCGGCGGGCAGGGGGGGGACTAGACTCGGGCCCTCATGGGTTGCGTGATGTCCTGGGCGGGGTGGCTGGTGGGCGGGGTGGTGCTGGCCTCCTGCGCGGTGAGGGAACCCTCTCCTCCCTCGAACCTCCCGACGGAGCCCACCCAGCCCCCCCCGGAAGGCGAGGAGAACAGGGGTTCCGAAGCGACCCCCCCCTTGCCCACCGAGATCGAGGGCGTGTCGGAGACGCCCCCCCCCGGGAGCGCCTCGGCGGTGGCGTCCGCGCCTCCCCCGTCGGCCAGCGTGGGGCCGCGGATCGGGAGCGTGCAGCGGACCACCTGGATCTTCGACCGGCCCAGCAAGCAAGGACGCCAGATCGGCTACGTCCGGGAGGGGACGGCGGCGCCGCTGGCGAGCGAGGAGCCCACGCGGGAGGCCAGCTGCCCCGGGGGCTGGTACCGGCTGGAGCCAGCCGGGTACGTCTGCCTGGACCGGACGGCGACGCTGGACCTGCGCTCGCCGCGGTTCCTGGCGCTGGCGGAGGCGGCCCCCCGGAACGAGGAAGCGCTGCCTTACCGGTATGCCTTCAGCAAGGGGGCGCCGATGTACAACCGGATCCCGACGCCGGAAGAACAGCGCAAGGTGGAAGGGCCGCCGGAGAAGCGAGCGGAGCCGCCGCCGCTGGGTCGGTTCCTGTCGGGGCACGAGGAACTGGCGATGGCCGAGGCGATCAAGGCCACGGACAGGACGCCCGAGGGCTGGAAGGAGGGCTCCCCGGCGGGAGCGCCGAGGGAGCTCGTGCGCAAGTGGATCCCCCACGGCTCGATGCTGGCGTACCAGGCCGCCTTCGAGGCCCAGGGGCGGGTCTGGCTGCTGTCGCCGGACATGACCGTGGTGCCCGCGGACCGGATGAAGCCCTTCCGGGTGTCGACCTTCCGGGGGGTGAAGCTGGAGGGCGACACCCGGCTACCGGTGGGGTGGTCGCGGCACGATCCAGCGGTCCGGTACCGCAAGGGGGCCGACGGGATCGTCGCCACCGACGAGCGCTGGCCTCCGAGGACCGCCATCCCCCTCACCGGGGAGCGGGTCGAGCAGGGGGGGAAGGTGTATTTCTCGACCCGGGAGGAGGGCATCTACGCCCGGGAGGACGAGGTGACGGTGGCGACGGTCCGGGAGAAGGACAAGATGCCGGCCAACCTCGCGGCGGAGCAGCGGTGGATCGACGTACACATCCGGGCCGGGACGCTGACGGCCTACGTGGGGGAGCGTCCGGTGTTCACCACGTTGGTATCGCCGGGGGCGGGGGGGTACGGGTCGGCCTCGGCCTCCAACGCGGAGCTGGTGAAGCGGTCGGCGACGCCGCTGGGGGTCTACCGGGTCACCTGGAAGACCCGGGCGGCGGTGATGTCCCCGGAGGACGACGATCCGAAGAAGTTCTGGATCGCGGACGTGCCCCACACGCTCTATTTCCGGCCGCCGTTTGCCATCCACACCGCCTACTGGCACGAGGATTTCGGGATGCCCAAGAGCGCCGGCTGCCTCAACGTCTCCCCGGAGGACGGGCGCTTCCTCTACCACTGGGCGGACCCGCCCACGCCGCCGGGGTGGCAGGGCTCGGGCCCCGGCAAGGGGATGGGCGTGGGGACGCTCCTGGTCATCGCGCCATGAAGAGCCACCGCTCCAGGATACGAAACCCCTCGTCCAGCAGCGGCAGGGAGGTCCACTCGTTGCGCTGGTGCGCCTGGGCGTTGACGCCGGGGCCGAAGTTGACCGCCGGGACGCCGAGCTGAGCGAAGCGGGCGACGTCGGTCCAGGCCTGCTTGGGCTCGACGGCGGCCACCCCGGCCTCGATCAGCCGCCGGGTCTCCGGGTGGTCGCGCCAGGTGGGCGCCGACGGGCTCTCGTCGGTGAATTCCACCTTCGCGCCGTCCCCGACGAGGGCCAGCAGGTTCTCCCGGGCGCGGGCCAGGGGGGTGTCCGGGGTAAACCGGTGGTTGAGGTTCAGCTCGAAGGTGTCCGGGACCACGTTCCGGCCCCGTCCTCCCTGGGCCAGGGTGGCGCTGAAGACCGAGCGGTACACCAGATCCCCGTCCCGGAATTCCACCGGCTCCCGCTGCCCCAGCGCTGCCAGCAGCGGGGCTGCCTTGTGGATGGCGTTCTCCCCCTGCCAGGGCCGGGAGCTGTGGGCCGTGCGCCCCTGGAAGGTCACCCGGGCGTGGAGCGAGCCGTTGCAGCCGAGCTGGAGCCGGTTGTCCGAGGGCTCCAGGCACACGGCGAAGTCGTGGGCGCGCAGCTCCGGGTCCTGGTCGAGCACCGGCCCCAGCTCGTTCTCCGCGAAGGGCCCCTCCTCGCGGGCGTAGAACACCAGCGTCAGGTCCACCGGCAGCCGGGCCAGGTCGCAGGTCTCCAGCAGGTGAAGCATCAGCGCCAGCCCCGACTTCATGTCCGCCGCGCCGGGGCCGTAGAGCCGGTCCCCCTCGATCCGGGGGGGCGCGTCGTGGGCCGTGCGCACCACGTCCAGGTGCCCCGCCAGGGCCAGGGCGGGCCCGCCGGTCCCCCGGGTGACCGGCACCACGATCGAGTCGCCGTAGCGCCGCACCGGGGCCGCCAGGGTGGCCCAGCCGATCCGGGCGGCCACCGCGTCGCAGAGCGCCTTTTCCTCGCCGATGGGCGACGGGATCGAGCAGAGCCAGAGCAGCGTCTCGTGGAGGGAGGTCATCGCCCCCGCATCTGGCCGCTCCCCGGGCCTGCGGCAAGCATTTGGACTTCCCTGCCCCCGGAGACGATACTCCCGCGGTGCGCAGCGGGAAGCTGGTAGCGGGGCGGTTCTTGCTCCAGGGAAAGCTTGGATCCGGACCCTGTGGGGTCACCTTCCAGGGTCAGGATCAGGCCACCCAGCAGCCCGTGGTGGTCAAGCTCCTCGACGGGCAGCGGCTCCGGGCCGGGAAGCTCCCTCGCCCGCTCAAGGTCATCCTGGACCTGGACACGCCTTCCCTGGTGCGCCCCCTGTCCTCCGGCCAGGAGGAGGGTTTTTGGTACTTCGTTCGCCCCTGGCTGGAGGGGGAGACCGTCGAGGTGCGGCTCTGGCGCGAGCCGATGCCCTGGGCGGAAGCGCTGGGGTTGTTCCGGGCGGTGGTCAAGGCGCTGGAGCCGCTGCACCAGGCGGGGGTGGCGCACCTGGGGGTGAGCCCGGCGAACCTGCTGGTGACGCCCCAGGGGCGGGTGCTGGTGCTGGACGCGGGGGTGAGCTACCTGGAGGCGAAGGGGCCGAGGCTCCGGGTGCTCCCGTCGATGGATCTCCAGGCGAACCTGGCGCCGGAGCAGGTCCGCGGGGAGGCCCCGGATGCCCGGTCCGATGTGTTTTCGCTGGGGTTGCTGCTCCACGAGCTGGTGACGGGCCGGGGAGCCTTCTCCGGGGCGTACCCGGTGGCGGCGCTGGCGCGGCTGCTGCTCGGGGAGCCCCCTGCCCTGCTGCGACGGATCCCCACGGCGCCGGTCTGGGCCGACGAGCTGCTGGCCTCGTTGCTGAGCAAGGCCCCGGAGCGCCGCCCGGCGGACGCCGCCGCGCTGCTCCACGCCCTGGACGCCTTCCGGGAGCGCCCGCCGGTGACCCCGAGGATCGGCCGCTTCGGGGAGCGCGAGCAACGCCCCCAGGCGCTGCTGCTGCTGGGGGGGCGGACGCTGGTGGATCGCGTCGACGCGCTGATCCAGGCCGAGACCCTGGGGAAGCTGGCCCGCAAGGCCGGCCTGGAGTCGGTCGTCCTGCCGGATGGCACCGCGATGGTGGCGGCGGACCCCCGCCGCCCCTTGCCCGAGCAGCTCCGGGCGATGGCGAGGCTGGCCCTGGAGCAGCGCGGGAAGTTTCCCCGCGGTCCCCTGGTGCTCGCGGGGGGGCAAGGGGAGCTCCTGGGGCTGCTGCCCCACGGGGATCTGCCGGACCGGGCCGCCGCCTTGCTCCAGATCGAGGTGCGCCGCTGCAAGGACGGGGCACGGGGGCTGCGGCTGGACAACTTCGCGGCGGCGCTGCTCCGGCGGGACTTCTCGCCTGGGAGCGACGACGAAGGGTACCTGCTGGACCCGGAGGCCCCGCCCGCTCCGCCCCGGGCGCCCGCAGAGGGCGAGAGCGCCGAGGACGAGAGCGCGGAGCTGGCGGCCCAGCAGCTCAGGATCGACACCCTGGAGCCGCGCCACAAGGCCGCCCTGCGCGCCGCGGCGCTCCTGGGGGAGCACAGCTGGCGCTCCGGGGTGGAGGCGATCCTGGGGGCCCCGGCGGACTGGCCCTCCCTGCTGGAATCGGGTCTCTTGCGACCCCGCCTGCCGCCGACCTTCCCGGGGGAGACCGAGTTCGAGTTCGTGGATCCCGCGCTGCGCCGCGCCCTGCGTCTGTCGCTGGTCGACGAGGACCGGCGTCTGGGCCACCAGAGCGCCGCCCGCTGGCTGGAACGGATCGGCGCACCGCCCGAGCGGATCGCTGCCCACCTGGAGGAGGCTCAGGACAGCGCGAAGCTCACGGAATTCTGCATAAGGGTCGCCAGCGACCTCCTCGGGAAGGGGGAACCCGAGGAGGCGTTGCCCTGGCTGGATCGAGGGGAGAACACGGGGGCGGAGGAGCTGGGGCCGCTGCAGGCGTTCCGGCTGAGGGCGTTGCTCCGGCTGGGGCAGCGGAACCACGCGAGGAAGGCGGCGATCCGGAGCCTGGAGGGCTTCCCCAAGGACAGCGAGGAGCACCTGTCGATCCTGGGGGATCTGGTGGAGATTTGCGGGCTGGTGGGGGATTTCAAGCGGCTGCTCTCGGTGCTGGAGCGGCTCCAGCGGCAGAGACCCGAGCCTCCGTCGGCGGCGTGGCTGAGGGCGGCGACGCAGGGGGCCCAGGCGGCGCTGCGGATCGGGAAGTTCGAGGAGGCCGGCGCCTTGCTGGAGCGGCTGGCGGGGGCGCCAGCGTCGCCGGAGTTGCGGGGGAGGCTGCTGCTGGTGCGGGCGCTGCGGGCCGAGTTCGCCGGGTACCCGGCGGCCAGCCTGACGCTGCGGCGGGGGGCGACGGCGGCCTTCCGGGAGGCCGGGGAGGAGGCGCAGGCCTGCGCGGCGGAGGCGGAGATGGCCCTGGATCTGCTGGGGGCCGGGGCGACCTTCGAGGCGGAGCTGCTGGCGACGCAGGCGCTGGGGCGGGCGAGGAGGCTCACGCTGCCGGAGGTGGAAGCGAGGTGCAAGGTGGCGCTGGGGCTGGCGCTCCAGCGGGGGGCCGACTTCGAGCTGGCAAGGTTGACGGTACGGGAGGCGACCTCGTTCTTCGGAGGCCGAGGGAACAAGCTGTTCGAAGGGGAGGCGCGGTGCGCGCTGGCGTCGATCCTGCTGGCGTCCTCGGACCTGGAGGGAGCCCAGCGGGAGGCCGAGCGGGCGCAAGGGGCGCTGTCGTCGTTCCCGCCGTACCAGCTCCGGGCGCTGGCGCTGCTGGGGCAGACGAGGCTGGCGCAGGGCAAGGTGGAGGAGGCCGCGCAGCTGTGCGCGCAGGCGATGCGCATGGGGGAGGCCATGGCGCCGGTGGTGGACGCCGGGGCGCTGCTCCGGCCGCTCCAGGCGCAGGTGGCCCAGCTCAACGGGCAGCGGGAGGAGGCCCGGCAGCTCTTCCTGGAGATCGAGCGGCACCTGGGGGAGCGGGCGGCAAGCTTCGACGACGCGACGCTGAGGGAGGCCTACCTGCGCCACGTCCCGGAGCATGCGAGGTTGCTCCAGTTCGCCCGACTTTTTTCCGTCCTGCCGCCGGCCCACGACGACCCGGACACGACGGAGGGTTGATCTCAGCCTCGACTTTCGCCGTTTTGTGAGGGATGCATTCTGCAAAAACCTCGAAGAAACGG
>CAZSDX010000343.1:0-7915 GCA_964605685.1 uncultured Polyangiaceae bacterium | reverse complement strand
CACGACGGCGGCGGGCTTCGCGCCGGCGCCGTTCGCGCCGCCGTACCCCGGGGTGGCGACGCCGGGGGACGGCACCTGGATCCCGGTGCCGGCGCCGCAGGATCCGGGGGCGCCGCCGGTGCTGTTCAAGGCGCTGGTGCACCCGGACCCGAAGCGCTCCTTCGCGGTGGTGGCGGTGGTGGCCATCGACCTCACGCGGGTCGACATGCACTCGGCCCCGGGGTTTGGTGAGCCCAAGTCGAGCGCGATGACCCGAGAGCAGCGGCCCGGGTTGATCCCGCAGGAGCACTACCTGGGCCTGCTGGCAGCCTTCAACGGAGGGTTCCAGGCGCAGCACGGGCAGTGGGGGATGATGGTGGGCGGGGTGACGCTGCTGCCGCCCCGACCCATCGGCTGCACGGTGGCCCGCTACAAGGACGGCTCCATGCGGGTGGCGGTCTGGAAGCGAATCGCGGACACGGAGCCGGAGATGGCCTACTACCGGCAGACCCCCCCGTGCCTGATCGAGGACGGGAGGATCAACCCGGCGGCGCAGCTCGAAAAGAACACCGGCTGGGGGGCCACGGTGGATGGAGACACGATCATCCGGCGCTCCGGCTTCGGCCTGGACGAGAGCGGGAAGATCGGGTTCTACGTGATGGGCGACGCGCTGAGCGCAGGCACGCTGGCCAAGGCGCTCCACGTGGCCGGGGCCAAGGACGCCGCCCAGCTCGACGTGAACTTCGCCTACCCTCGCTTCTTCTTCTTCGACGGCAACCAGACGGCCCCCCCGAGGATCACCCAGCCGCTGGCGCCGCTCCCGAACTGGAAGCCCGACGAGTACGTAACCAAGGCCGAGTTCCGGGACTTCTTCTACCTGACCCGCAAGCCCCCGGCCCCCTGAGCCCGCGCGGGCACCGCGGTAAGTACTGGGTCCCGACGGTGAAGCTCCCCACCAGCAGGTGCGAGCGGCCGCTCCGCGCCTCCCCGTGGAGCGACGGCGGGGACCAGGTGGCGCTCAGCCCCAGGTGGAGGAACGACCCCACCCGGAAGCCCCCGCCGAGATGCGGCCCGACGCCCCCGACCAGCGTGCCGTGCCCGGGGTGGACGAACGCCACCATCCCGAGCCCTCCCTTGAGGTACGGGTTGAACACCCTGTCGCCGAAGTTGTAGTTCCCGGCCACGTCGATCTCCATCCAGGTCGTGGGGGCGACGACGGAGGCCGCGTAGGTGAAGCCCGAGACCACGTACCCCAGCGCCAAAAACACCATGGCGATCGAACCCCCGGCGAGGCGGAAGACCTGCGTGGGATCGCTCTTCTTCTTCTCGTCGGTGCCCCCGCTCCCGTGGGACGTACCCCCCTCGGCGCTCCGCTTGCTCATCCAGCCGTACACGTCCCGGTAGGCCTCCGTGGTCCAGGCCCCGATGTCGTAGGCCGCGCCGCTCCAGCGGCGGAAGCGGTCCCAGGCGGTCAGGCCCCAAGCGAAGCGGAAGCTGACGTCCGCGCGCTCGGAGACCGGCTTCATCCGGGCGAACTCCAGGGCCACCCCGAGGTCGCTGGCCGCGGCGCTCTGGGAGCCCGTCTGCGGGTATACCGCCGCGTACGCGGGCCCTATCCCCCATTGGCCGTAGCTCTTGCGTTCGGGCGGCGCGGCGGGTGGTGCGGTGGCGGGCGGTGCGGCGGGCGGCGCGGCGGGCACCTCCGGGACAGGCTCCGCGCGGGCCAGGGACGGCCTACCCAGCAGAAAAAGAACCCCCAGCACCCACGAACCGCGCATCCCCCGAGGCTATCCAAACAGGCCCATCGGAGGCAGATCTTTTCCTGGGTTGGTGGAAAAAATAAGCTACGATGGTTCGTCCTCGGCGGGGGAATTCCGGGGGTGCGGGGGAGCTAGATGTGGTACGTTGTACTCATGACATTTCGCGGGGTGGTCTTCCTTGGCGCGGTGGTACTCGGGGTGGTGGCCTGTGGCGGGGCGGGAGCAGCGGACCAAGCAGGTCCGCCGGGCGAGAGCGGGTCCGGCGGGAACGGAGGGAACGGAGGCACCGCAGGGAGCGGGGCGGCGGGGAGCGGGATCGCCGGGAGCGTAGGGCTCGGTGGCGGAGGCGCGGGGGGCGAGGGCGGGAGCATCGGGGTGGGCGGGCAGCAGGGCGGCGATCCGAACACCTGCGAGGGAGCGGCGGCGCTGAAGTCCTACGTGGGCTGCGACTACTGGCCGACGGTGGTGGCGAACGCGGCGTGGGACATCTTCGACTACGCGGTGATCGTGGCCAACGCGGGGGATTCTGCTGCGGAGATCACCGTGACCCGGGGGAACCAGCAGGTGGCGACGGCCAAGGTGGCGCCGAACTCGCTGGAGAAGATCTACCTGCCGTGGGTGAACGAGCTGAAGGGCGGGCAGGCGGACAACTGCGGCTCGCCGCCGGCGCTCACCAAGACCGTGGGGGTGCTCTCCGGCGCGTACCACCTGGTCAGCACCCGGCCGGTGACGGTCTACCAGTTCAACGCGCTCCAGTACAAGGGAGCGGGCGGCCCTCCGGGGAAGTCCTGGGCGAGCTGTCCGGGCAACACGACCTGCTTCTCCGCGCTGGAGCCGATCGGCTGCTTCTCCTTCAGCAACGACGCGTCGCTGCTGCTGCCCTCGACGGCGCTCACCGGCAACTACCGGGTCACCATGCCCGCCGGCCAGCCGAACCCGCTCACCGGAGGCAACGGTGCCTACTTCACCATCACCGGCACTCAGGACGGGACCTCGGTCAAGGTGCAGCTCTCGCCGTCGGGAGCCATCCGGGCGGGCGCGGGCATCCCGGCCACCAGCGCCGGCGGGATCTTCTCCTTCGTGCTCAACAAGGGCGACGTGGTGCAGGTGCTCTCCGATCCGAACACGGACCCGGCGGGCTCGCTGGTGCAAGCGAGCAAGCCGGTGCAGGTCATCGGGGGGATCTCCTGCGCCAACATCCCGGACACCGGCACCCCGGCCTGCGACCACCTGGAGGAGACCGTGCTGCCCGCGGAGACCCTGGGGAGGCGCTACCTGGTGGCGCCGCCCACGGGCCCCAAGGGGAACACGCCGGGGCACGTGGTCCGGATGGTGGGCAACGTGGATGGAACCAAGCTCACCTACAAGGGGCAGACGCCCGCGGGGGCTCCGGCGACGATCAACGCGGGGCAAGTGGTGAAGCTGGGCCTGGTCAAGGGCGCCTTCGAGGTGGAGGGCGACCACGAATTCATCGTCTCCACCTTCATGCCGGGGGCGGGCCTCCTCGATCCCGACGCCAAGCAGGAGGCCAAGGGGGATCCGTCGATGAGCACCGCGACGGCGGTGGAGCAGTTCCGCAAGAAGTACGTGTTCCTGGCGCCGGACGACTACGACATCAGCTACGCCGACGTGCTGGCCCCGGAGGGCACCTCCCTGACCCTCGACGGCCAGCCGGTGACGGTGGCGCCCAGCCCGATCCAGGGGACGGGCTACGTGGTGTTCCGCGTCAAGCTGGGCCCCGGCCAGGGCGGCGCCCACCAGCTCGAAGCCGACAAGGAGGTGGGCCTCCAGGTGATGGGCTACGGGTCCTACACCAGCTACCAGTACCCGGGCGGCTCCAACCTGACGCTGATCGCGCCGCCGCCGCCGGACATCAACTGACCTGCCCGGAGTGGCCTGCCCGGGCAGGAACAGGGCGTGCCGCTGGACTCCGCGGCGGGGCGTGATTCCCGCCAGGGACCGGCGTATAGAGGAGGCCGATGGCACGGCGCCCTGCGTCCAGCGAACCCCTTGACCCACCGGACCCGGTGCGCCTGGCCCGCCGGGCGTTCCTGGAGGGGGCCGGCGTGGAAATCGCGTCATCCTTTCCCGGGATCACCCGCCTGGGGGGGCAGATCGTGGCGGCGCTCTACCTGGCGGAGACCCCCCGGTCCATGGACGAGCTGGCGGCGGAGCTGGGTTGCTCCAAGAGCAACATCTTCGGCAACCTCCGGGCGCTGGAGAGCGCCGGGATCGTCGAGCGCCGCCGGGAGACCGGGAGCCGGCACGACAGCTACTCGCTCCGGGGGCCTTATCCGGACGTGATCATCGGCGCCTACGTGTCGCGGCTGCGGCGGGTCACCGCGGACAAGATCGCCATCTCCGACCGGGCCCTGGAGCTTCTGGGGGACGCGGGGGGGAGCGAGGCCGAGTTCATGCGCCGGAGGCTCGTGGATCTGCGGCGAAAGTACACGCTGTTCGCGGAGTTCTTCGCCCAGGTGCTGCCGGCCATCGAGGGGCCCATCGACCTGGAGCAGATGCTACGGCGGGTGCCGGCGGGGGTGTTCGAGGCGGTAGCGCGGCTGGCGCGGGAGGCCATGTCCCGGGTGAGGCGTCCCTCGGAGCCTCCGAAGGGGTGAAGGTCATCGAGGTCTCGACGCTGGCGGGTTCGACCAGCGACCCCAGGGATCCCTCTCCCTGGGCAACGCCCCTGCTTCCAGAGCAAGCTCAAGCATTGCCTGGAGCCAGGCCAGGCGTTCTTCGGCGGTCGCCTGGAGACCGGCGTCGAGCTTGCTCTGACGGTCGTCCTCCCAGCTGCCCCAGTGTTCGTCGCAGGGGGGGGTTCTGTTCATCGCGGGGACTTTCTGGCAGCGATTCGTTCGAGCGCTTCGATGTCTTCCAGATCCTTGGGGCGCCCTGCGGCGCGTTTCATGGCGATCAGGTCAGGGATCGAGGCGATGAGTACATCCCGATCCCCGACCCGAGTTCGTTCCGAGCGAGTGACCAGATCCTCGAAGGGGATCGGTGGGTTCACGAAGAGGTCGACCTCCACCAGCGGTTTGCGGGGATCGTGCATCGAGAACACCTGCATGCCTTTCTCTTCGATCCAGCGCTGGCGCTGTTCAGGATCGGCAAAGTCGCGGCTCGCGACCGGCGCTCGCGGCACATACCCGAGACGATCCAGCGCGGCGACCGCCCGGATGGCGCGCCCAGGAGCCAAATCGACCACGAGATCGACATCCGCCGTCAACCGGGCATGACCGTGGAGTACAACGGCGAGGCCACCCACGACGACATAGCCCGCCTGAGCTTCATCGAGGGCCCGGAAGATCGCGTTGTAGAGGGTCACCGGAGCAAGCGTAACAGACCCCTCGACCTCCGAAGGGGTGAAGTTTTTGCCGGATTGTTGCTAGCCTCGCGCCGTGGCTGGACCATCTTCAGAAACGACCGAGACGGGCACGCTCTCCGAGGACATCAAGGCGCTGCTCAAGTGCCCCCGCGAGCTGTGGCTCATCTACCTGGCGACCTTCTTCGAGTACGTGGGGATCTTCACCTTCCTGCCGACGCTGCCCCTGTGGCTGTCGGGGGACTTCGGGATGAGCGATCAGAAGGCGGGCCTCTGGGCGTCGATTTTCTCGGCGCTGGTGTCCCTGTTCGTCTTCCTGGTGGGGTCCATCGCGGACGCGGTGGGGGTGAGGACGACGCTGCTGATCTCCTTCGGGCTGGCGGCGCTGACGCGGCTCGGGATGTCCATGGCGGGGACGCCGGACATGGCCATCGTGACGCTCCTGGCCTTCGGGTTCGCCTACGCGACGACCTCGCCGGTGCTCCAGACGGCGGTGCAGCGGGCGTCCAGCAAGCGGACCCGGGCCTTCGCGTTCTCCCTCTGGTACGTGAGCTTCAACGTGAGCGGGGCGCTCTCGGGGCCCATCATCGACTCGGCCCGGAAGTTCTTCCTCGAACCGGGGACCAAGAAGCTGATCCCCAAGGTGGTGAGCCTGCCGCTGCTGGGCGACAGGATGATGACCGCCAACGCGATGATCCTGGGGGTGGGGTTCCTCTCGGCGGCGCTCGCCGTGCTGGTCATCGCCCTCTTGCGGCGCGACTTCGAGGACCGGGTGGACCCGGAGGATGGCCCCGTCGAGAAGAAGGAGAAGGCGCACCCCATCCACGCCCTCAAGGAGGTGGTCTCGGACAAGGTCTTCTGGCGCTTCATGCTGATGCTGGCCCTGCTCTGCCTGGTCCGGATGATGTTCCAGCACATGCACTTCACCTGGCCCAAGTACGTGATCCGCGAGCAGGGAGAGGACTTTCCCGTCGGCAAGCTCTGGTCGCTCAACTCGCTCCTGATCCTGGTGCTGGCGCCGCTGGGCACCGCGCTCACCCGCAAGCGCCGCCCCTTCGAGGTGCTCCTCCTCGGCGCCTTCATCTCGTCGCTGAGCCCCTTCGTCCTCTGCTTCGGCTCCTCCATGCCCTTCCAGCTCGGGATGATCCTGGTGCTCACCATCGGCGAGGCCCTCTGGTCCCCGCGCCTCTACGAATACAACGTCTCCATCGCCCCTCGCGGCCGCGAGGCCACCTACGTCAGCCTCGCCGCGCTGCCCTACTTCCTCGCCAAGTTCCTGGTGGGCCCCACCTCCGGCTACCTGCTGGCGGCCTTCTCCCCCGCCGAGGGCCCCCGCCAGCCGGCCATCCTCTGGGGCATCATCGGCCTGTCCACCATGATCGGCCCCGTCGGCATCTTCGCCCTCCGCAACCTCATCCAGAAGAAGGACGAGCCCGCCCAGGGCGCCTCCCCCGCCTGAGCCCCGTTGTGCGCGCTGTGCGGCGCACAACCTCGCCCTCCGCGCCCGGTCGGCCTCCGGTCAGTCCGAGAGGAAAGAGACGCGAAAACAAGGGAGGCTCCGGGGGCTCCTGGGTGGCACACCCGTTGCTTTTCCTCCCCGCATGGACTCGGTACGCGAAGGGCAAGTGCTGGCGGGGAAGTACCGGGTGGAGCGCGTGCTGGGGCAAGGGGGCATGGGGGTGGTCGTCGCCGCGATGCACCAGCAGCTCGAGCAGCGGGTGGCGCTCAAATTCCTGTTGCCGGAGGTGGAGGACCAGGACACACGGGCGAGGTTTCTCCGGGAGGCGAAGGCGGCGGTGCGGCTCAAGAGCGAGCACGTGGCCCGGGTGCTGGACGTCGGCACCCTGGACGTGGGCTCGCCCTACATCGTCATGGAGTTCCTGGAGGGCCGGGACCTGGCAGCGCTGCTGGAGGAGCAGGGGAAGCTGCCGCTCGACGCCGCGGTCGAGTACACGCTCCAGGCGTGCGAGGCCATCGCGGAGGCCCACGCCGCCGGCATCGTCCACCGGGATCTGAAGCCCGCCAACCTCTTCCTCACCCGGCGCAACGACAGCTCGCCCTGCGTGAAGGTCCTCGACTTCGGCATCTCCAAGATGGCGACCCCGGAGAGCCCCCACGGGGTGACGCAGAACGCGGCGATGCTGGGGACGCCTCAGTACATGAGCCCGGAGCAGCTCCGCTCTTCCCGGGACGTGGACATGCGCAGCGACATCTGGGCGATGGGGATGATCCTCTACGAGCTGCTCACCGGAGCCGTCGCCTTCCACGCCGAGACGCTGCCCGAGCTGTGCGCCGCCATCCTCACCCGCGAGCCGACCCCCCTGCTCGACCTCGCCCCCCACCTCCCTCCCGCGATCGACGCCATCGTCCGGCGCGCCCTGGAGAAGGACCCCGCCCGCCGCTACCCCACCCTCGCTGCCTTCGCCCTGGACCTCGCCCCCTTCTGGTCCGGCGGCCACGTCGCCGCCCGGAAGATCGCCCAGATCCTCGAGAACGTCCCGCTCCCCCCGACGACCCCGGGCCTGGCCTTGCCCTCCGCGGGTCGTCCCTCTTCCGACGCCGACGCCACCCTCTCGGTCCCTCCCCCCACCCCGCCTGCCGCCTCCTCGACCTCGCCGTCCGCCGAGACGCCCTCCTGGATCGTTGCCCCTGCCACCCACAAGGCTCCTCTCCCGGACGCCTCCCCCTCGCCTCCTCGCTGGACGAGCCCCGTCCGGGTGACGCTGGGGGTCGCCGCGCTCCTGGCGGTGCTGGGGGGCCTTCATCTCGCCCAAAAACCCCCCGCAGCCCCGGCGAGCGCGCTGCCCCGGGGGGAGCCCTCGCTCGCGCCCACCGCCGCGCCCACCGCCTC
>CAZSDX010000342.1:289-7931 GCA_964605685.1 uncultured Polyangiaceae bacterium | reverse complement strand
CCGCGTCGCTCCCTCCGCTGCCGGCCTCCGACCCGCCGGAGCCCGCTGCCGCGCCGCCGGAGCCTGCGTCGCTTCCGCCTGCGCCGGAGCTGCTGCCACCGCTGCCCGAGGACGAGCTGCTGCTGCCGGAGCTACCGGAGGCACCGGCGGCGGGGGTGGTGACGATGCCGGGGATGCAGGCGGGGACGGTGACGGGCTGGCCGTCGGGGGGGCAGCAGAGCTGGAAGGGGCCCACGTCGTCGCGGCAGGTGAGGCCGGCCTCGCAGTCGCTGTCGCCGCTGTTCTTGTCGCAGCGGTCGCCCTCGGCCTGAAGGCTGCAGGCGGGGGCTAGGAGCGGCGAGGCCGCGAGCAGGGCGGCCAGCAGGGCGAGGCGAGGGAAGCGCAAGAGGGTCACGGGGCAGCCTGTACCACGGGAGATGCCGCGAGGGGAGCGGGTGGGGTAGGATGGGGTCGATGTCGAGCGTGCCCCCTCCCTCGATGGACCCCAAGGCCGAGCGCGCGGCGCGGCGGCGCACCCTGCGCGAGGACGCGGTGAACCTGCCGAACCTGCTGACGGCGGCGCGGATCGTGATGATCCCGCTGGTGCTGGCGCTCATCCACCGGGCGGCCCCGCGGGATTGCTTCTGGGCGGCCTGGGTCTACGCGCTGGCGGCGATCACGGATTTCTTTGATGGCTACATCGCGCGACGGCAAGGGCTCGTGAGCGTGCTGGGGAAGTTCCTGGATCCGCTGGCGGACAAGCTGATCGTCATGGCCACGCTGGTGTGGCTGGTGCACCTGGGGCGCATCGAGGCGTGGGTGGTGGTGCTGCTGCTGGGGCGGGAGTTTTCCATCACCGGGCTCCGGAGCATCGCGTCGTCGGAGGGCGTGGTGATCGCGGCGGGGGACGACGGCAAGGCGAAGACGGCGCTGCAGATGATCGGCATCCTTTGCCTGATCATCGGCTACCCGTACCGCATCGACCTGCTGGTCTACGACCTCGGGGTGGTGGATATGGTCCACGTGGGCAAGGTGCTGGTGTACCTGTCGCTGGTGTTCTCGCTGACCAGCGGGGCCTCCTACGTGCGGCTGTTCGCCGAGGCGGTGGACGCGAAGGCAAAGCGGCAGGCGGTGGGGTAAGGGCAGCTCGATCAGCAGGGAGCCCTCGCCGGAGAAGGAGACGAGGCCGCGCTGCCCGGCGGGCGCCTCGCTCGGGAGGATGGCCCGGGGGATCAGTCGGCCGTGCCAGCCCACGACCAGCTCCCTCCGGACGGTGACCGCCTCGTTCTCCAGGATCTCCAGGGCTCCGAGGGGCTGGCGGGTCTCCAGGACGACGGGCCCCGTCCCCCGGAGCTGCACCATCAGGGCGGCCTCTCCGTCCCCCACCGCCAGGCGCCCGTTCTCGTAGGAGAGCGCGCTGTCAAAGCCGACGAGCAGATCCTCCCGCAGGAAGGCGACCTCGTCCCGGAGCAGGAAGGCATGGAGCTTGGCGCCGGGGCTGCTGGGCCCGAGCACCAGGCGGTTGGCGCCGGAGTAGCCGAGGAGAGGTGCGGCGCCGCCCAGGGCTTCCTCCTGGGGCTTGCCGCGGAGCACCCGGGGGAGGGGCTCGGCCCGGAGGCTGGCGCTGGAGGAGCCGACGAGGCCGCGCAGGGCGGACTGACGGCAGGCGAAGCCGTCGGCGGTGCCGATCAAGAGCAGCCCGGTCTCGTGCTGCGCCGCCCCGTTGCTGGGGAAGATCAGCAACCGCTGGCGAGCAAAGTCCACCGCGGGGAGCAGGGACTGGGTGGATTCCAGGGAAGGAGGGTCGGAGAGGGCAGGGGGAAGCAGCGACGGGAGACGCGCGGCTCCCAGGCTCACCGGAGGAGGCGGCACGGAGGGCGGACGAGCGAGGGCCTCGTCCTCGGAGAGCTCCCGGAAGGGCTCCGGAGGAAGGGTGGAGGGGCGGCGGCTGCGGGGGGCCGGGGCCATCTGCTCGGTGAGCAGCTCGTCCATGCGACGGGACATGCCCTCCTGTCCTCCCCGCAGGAACGCCTCCCGGGCCTTCATGTAGTCGCCCAGGCGCTCGAAGGCGAGCCCGAGGTAGCCCCAGGCGCGGGCGTTGTCCGGGTGGAGCATCACCGTCTCTTCGAGGAGCTGCCGGGCGTTCATCGCCTGGCCGGTCTTGAGGTAGCAGAGGGCCAGGTTGACGCGGGGGGTTCGCTCCTCCGGGTACTCGCGGACGAGCTGCTCGAAGATCTCGATGGCGCGGGGGTACATCCCGAGGCGAAAGTAGACGACGCCCAGGAGATCCTGCCCCTGGGGGTCAAGGGGCTGGAGCCGGATGGCCAGCTCCAGCTCCTCCTTGGCCTCGTGGACCCGGTTGTCCTGGAGCAGCTCGCTGCCTCGGTAGAGGTGAAACAAGAAATCTTCGCTGGCGATCTCGCTACCCCGGGGGCGGTTGTCGTGGCCCCGCTTGGGCTCGGATGAGAACGGTGGCATGGGAACCCTCAGGGTAACTCTCGGGGCCCGGGCGAGGGCAAGGGGTCTGGCGTCAACGTCGCGACGGCGGGCGGTAGCGGAAGGTAGGCCACCGCGGGAGCCTGTGTTAGCCTCCCGATCTGCAATGAGCGCCACCAGTACCTCCCCTTACCCCCAGGAAGGCGAGATCGTCGACGGGAAGTACGTCATCCGCAAGATCCTCGGCGAGGGCGGCATGGGGGCCGTGATGGCGGCGCACCACAAGATCCTCCGCGCGGACGTCGCCCTCAAGTTCATGAGCCCCGACGTGATGCGAGTCCCCGGGGCGGTCGAGCGCTTCATGAACGAGGGCGTCGCCGCCCGCGGCATCCAGTCGGACCACATCGTCCGGGTCGACGACGTGGGGGTCTTGCCCTCGGGGCTCCCCTACATCGTCATGGAGATGCTCCAGGGCTGCGACCTTTCGGAGCTGCTCGAGCGGGAGGCCCCGCAGGGTCTCCCCGTACCCAGGGCGATCCATTTTGTGCTCCAGATCCTCCGGGGGCTTCACGTGGCCCACAGCAAGGGGATCGTGCACCGGGATCTCAAGCCCTCCAACGCCTTCGTGATCCAGCGAGACGGCGAGCCGGATTTCATCAAGCTCCTCGATTTTGGCATCAGCAAGATCACCCAGGAGCCCGGCAAGGAGGCGCAGCAGCTGACCCAGACGAACACGGGCCTCGGGACGCCGCTGTACATGTCCCCGGAGCAGGCCCGCAACGCCCGCGAGGCCAACGCCCGGAGCGACCTCTACTCGGTCTCGGCGATCCTCTACGAACTGCTCACCGGCCGCACCCCGTACCAGGCCGAGTCGCCGAACGACCTGCTCTTCAAGCTCTTCACCGCCGAGCCGGACCCGATCCTGTCGATCCGCCCGGACCTGCCCCCGGCGCTGGCGGATCTGATCCACCAAGGGCTCTCGAAGGATCCCGCCCAGCGACCGTCCTCAGCCCTGGAGTTCGCCGAGCTGCTAGTGCCCTTCGCCGACGCCCGCTCCACCGAGGTCATCGCTCGGATCCGGGCGACAGCCGGCGGCATCCCGGCCAGCGCGTTGCTGGCGGGCGAGGGGAGGGGGGTCTCGATGCTCCCTTCGCTTCCTGCGATCGATCGCTCCCAGGTTACCCCCGAGCGCCCCGGGGAGGCCAGCGCCAGGACGGCGCTCTCGACCGGGCAGTCCACCCAGCTCGGTATGGGGGGAGGGGCTCTGTCCCCGGGCGGCCTCGGTTTCCCTGCGAAGGCTGCCCTCGGGGTCGGGATCCTCGCGATCGTCGCCGGCAGCGCGGTACTGCTCACCCGCCCCGCGCCGGCCTCCTCGCCGGTCGTCGGGCTCGCTCCCACCGCGGACACCGTCGCGTCGGTGCGCCCTGAGCCTTCCTCCGCCCCGCCGGAGTCGGCCTCCTCTCTTCCCCAGGTCGTTCCGGTGGCCTCCTCGGCACCGGCGGCCTCCTCGGCGCCTGCTATCCCGTCGCTCCCCCCGACCGCCAAGGTGGGGGGGCCTGTCAAGCCGCCCACCGGCAAGAAGAATCCCTTTGGGGTGGGCATCGTCCAGTAATTTCGGAGGGTCTACGTGCTTCGTTCCAACCACGCTCGCCTGGTCGCCTTGCTCCTCTCCTGCGCCATGCTTTCCCCCTCACTGCCCGTGATGGCGCAGGGGGCCAAGCCCGCCGTCAAGGCAGCAGCCAAGAAAAAAAGCCTGAAGGAGAGCCTGAAGGGGGAGGCGCTTGACGCCTTCAACCGCGGGGTCGAGCTGTACAAGAACCAGAACTTCGAGGGCGCCAAGGCCGAGTTCGAGCAGGCCTACAACCTCTCCAAGGACGCCCGGTTGTTGTTCAACATGGCCATCGCCGAGCGCGACGCCAAGCGCTACTCGCGGGCGGTCGCCCGGCTGGAGCAGCTCCTCAAGGAGGGGGATGAGCTCTCCGACAAGGACAAGCAGGACGCCCGCGACCTCCTGGAGGGCCTCAAGCAATACACGGCCCCCATCACCGTGGCGGTCAACGAGCCCGGCGCGACCATCCTGGTCGACGACATCGAGGTGGGGAAATCTCCCCTGGACAAACCGCTGATCGTCGACGTGGGCGAGCGGAACATCGTGGCCCGCAAGGCGGGTTTCCTCGACGCGAGCAAGCGGCTGACGGTCTCCGGCGGGAAGGCCGACAAGGTCGACTTCACCCTGGAGGCTGCCCAGAAGAAGGGGATGCTCTCGGTGAAGGCCACCGGAGCGCCCTCCGCGGTGGTCGTGGTCGACGGCGTCGAGCAGGGGGTGGCCCCCTGGCAGGGCGAGGTCTCTGCCGAAAAACACACCATCGAGATCCGGGCCAAGGGCTTCGTCACCGAGAGCCGCACCGAGACCGTCCCCCACAAGGGCACCATCGTCATCGAGGTGTCCTTGCGCCCGGATCAGGGCAAGGTCCGCGTGAAGACCGACAAGCCCGAGAACGTCATCCACATCGACGACCAGGAGGTCGGTAAGGGCACCTGGGAGGGCGTCCTGCCCTCGGGTCCCCACATGCTCAAGGTCACCCGCAGCGGCGCCGAGCCCTACAACAACCAGATCTTCGTCCAGACCGATCAGGTGGGCGACGTGCAGGTCACCCTCCGCAGCAAGGGCGGCGTCCCCTGGTACGCCTGGGTCATCGGCGGCGGCGTCCTCATCGGCGGCGGCGTCGCCACCTACTTCCTGGCCAAGCCCGGCACCAAGGACCCCCAGTCCGGCACCATCCAGCCCGGCATCGTCGCGGTCAACCACGGCTTTCGCTTCTGAGCGCGATGACCCCCCCACGCTCCGCTCTCTCTCTCTCCCTCCTCCTCTTCGCCCTCGCCTCCGGCTGCGAGGACAGGAACGCCAGCGAGGTGGTCCTGCTCTTCTCCAGCGACGCCTCCACGGGCGACGGCGCCTCCATCCCCCCCGAGATCGGCTTCATCGAGATCTCCGGCTCCCGCGCGGGGAACGACATCTTCGCCCAGTTCTCCGTGGGGCGCGGCGGGGGCCTCACCGCCTTCCCCGCGTCGGTCGTCCTCTACAACGCCACCGGCTCGACCCCCGAGACCGTCGGGACCATGACCATCCGCGGGTTCCGTAGCGACCTCGACACCAGCACCCCCCTCCTCACCCACACCTTCTCCTTCAACCTCCCCAAGGAGGAGTCCCGCTTCCTCCGGCTCCCCTTGCAGCTCTCCTGCTTCGGCGTCCTCTGCGCCGGCGGCCAGACCTGCATGGACGGCGTCTGCGTCGGCCCCGTCAGCCTCGACGCGAAGGCCCTCCCTCCGTACTCCGAGCAGCTCGACCCCTCCAAGAACCGGAGCGCCTGCCTCGACGTCAAGCGCTCCTCCCCCTGCTTCGCCGAGGCCCACCAGGTCTCCGCCACCGCCGTGCTCCCGGATCTCACCAACACCCGGCGCTGCATCCTCCGGGTACCTGCCTCCCTCGTCCCGGCTGGCCAGGAGGATCGCCTCAACCTCGCCGCAGTCTGGGAGGAGTCCGGCGGGCGCTATGCCCTGCTCGATCGCATCCCCGACAAGGATCCCGCCACCCCCTGGCGCACCCCCGACGGCGGTTGGACCTTCAACCGCACCCTCGGCGCCGATGCAGCCTTCGAATTCAACCTGCCGGAGGGCATCTGCAAGCACACCTCCATCGGCCAGACCGGTCGCATCAAGAACTTCGTCTTCTCCACGGGCAAGGACGCCAGCTGCCCCGCCAAGACCCCGCTCGTGGAGGCCTGCGACCACTTCCCCAAGGAGGCCTCCGCGGAGCCAAATACCTGCGTCGAGCCCCTGCTCCCCAAGGATATCGTCCCCTCCCAGTGTACACTCTGCGTCCAGTCCCGTGTCCCCGTCGCCTCGTCGGTCTGCCAGAAGGATACAGGCTGCGAGCAGATCCTTGCATGCGTGCTTGCCTGCCGCGCCCTCGGCGCCGCTCAGGACTGCGTGGCCCAGTGCGCTCGCCCGGATGCCTGCGTCTCCCAGGACTCCGTAAACTTGGCCAAGGCCACCGGCGCCAAGATCGCCGAGGCCGTCGACCAGTGCATGGCCCAGAAAAAATGCGACCTGTGAGCCGGTGAATCCATGTGGGTCTAAGTGGACCCCGCCCAGCAACCAGGCAAACCCGGGCACCAGGACCTCCTCCGGCGACGACCCGCCCTGGCGCGCCGGGCTCGACCCGGTGGGGCTGGTGTCCACCTGGAAGCCGTGGTCCCCGAAGACCACAAGCAGCGTCCTCTCGGGGAGCCCGTCGGCGTGCCGGAGCACCCCCCGGGCCACCTCGTCGGCGATCCCCTCCAGGCGCTCCGGCAGCGGGGGGCCTGCCTCTCGCAGCCTCGCCTCCACCACGTCGATCTTCATCACGTCCCGCTGCCCCACCTTCACCCGCCGCGGCACGGAGACGTGGCGCTCCCGGGCCACGGAGAACGCCTCCGGTTCTTCCCCGGTCATCGGCCGGTTGAGCGCCTCCAGCCCGTGAGCCAGCAGATCGAGCTGGACCGGCGTCGTCGACGGGAGCGCCGACCAGAGGAGCATCGTGTCGGCGCACACGGCCTTCCCCCCCAGGGCCACCCCGAGCCGCTGCTGCACCCGCAGCCCCAGGTCGTAGCGCATGCCGTCGACCAGCAGCAGCTCCACCGCCCTCGCCCCGTGGAGCCGGGCGATCCTCGCCGCGATCTGCGGCACGTCGAACACCATCGCCGGCCGCTTGCCCGTCACCCGGAGCGCCTGAAACGCCTCGGTGTAGCTCCGGGAAAAATTCGCCGCCCAGTCCGCCCGGACCTGGCGCCCGAAGGCATCGACTTCTCCCCGGATCTCCGCCTCGGCCAGCGGGACGTAGCGGGTCAGGAACAGCCGCTCCACCACGCCGAGGGGCTTGGGGCCTCGCGCCGCGTGGAGCTCCTCCGCGAGCCGGCGGCTGCCCTCCTGCTGGGGCTGCTGGGCCTCCTCGACCTGCGGGCCGCGCGCCGCGGGCTCGGCCAGGGTGCCGAGGGCTTCACGGGGACCGTCGACATCGCCTGCCCGCCGCCGCCTCCGCCCCCGCCGGTTGCCTTGTCGGTATCCGCAGCGAAGACAGCGCAGGGCATCGTTCTGTCCGGCATGGCGCCGTCGGAGGCCGCGAAGGCGGCGGCAGGCGCCGCGGCCCGGGCAGCGACCACCGGCACGGTCACGAACAATCTCGTCG
>CAZSDX010000342.1:0-229 GCA_964605685.1 uncultured Polyangiaceae bacterium | reverse complement strand
TCGCAACTGGGCGCGCTGGACCTCGGCACGGCGACGATCAGCGGCCTGACGCTGTCGGTTTCCGGTGGCGCGCCCTCGATGGCGATCAAGGGGGCCGTGGAGAGCGCCATGGCGGGCACCTTGCCCGGCGGCCTGATGGCGGGCCGTGTCGAGATCGGTGCGCCGCCGCCTCCACCGCCGCCTCCGCCTGTCGTGCTGCCCGCGCCGCCGCTGCTGCTGACGGGCCGCC
>CAZSDX010000341.1:0-7932 GCA_964605685.1 uncultured Polyangiaceae bacterium | reverse complement strand
TCCGGCAGCGGCGGGAGGCGAGCGGCGGAGAGCGCAGAGGAGGCGGGCGTCATGGGGAGGAGGAAGGTACGAGGGGCCCCCCGCGGCGGCAACCGAGGGGCAACCCACAGCGCTCTCGTCGGCATCCTGGATGCTCCGGTTGCGTCGCCGGCGACCACAACCGTGATCGGTACGGGGTCGTCGCGAGGGCAAGGATGTGGGAGTGCGTGGGCCTGGATGGCGTCCAACGCAAGAAATTGGGCCATCGTGTTCCGGATCCGTTAACGGCCAGGAACATGTCCAGGCTGGTCGGCGCAGCGTACAAGGCGAGGCAGGCGCTCGGGCGCGGGGTGCCTCTGGTGGCGACCGCCGCCCTCGGCGCCGCCGCCACCCTCCCCTCCTCGCCCCCCTCGCTGCTCCACAACGTCGGCGGCGCTGGCTGCCTGGTTGCCCTCGGCGCCTGGCGCATCGACGCCCGCAAGCGCGCCGTCGACGACCTGGAGCGCACCCTCGCGGACCTGGAGCTGATCGCCCTCGCCCTGGTCGCCGTCGTCGGCACCGCCCTGGGCTTCGATGGCCACCTGGATGGCCCCGCTTACGGCGCCGTCTACGTGGTCGTCGGCCTCGCCGCCGCCCTGGCTCGGCCCGCCGCCACCGCCCTCGGGCTGGTCGCCCTGGCCGCCCTGGAGGGCTCCTTTCGCATGTTCTCCGGGAGGGTCAGCCCCGACCTTGCCCCGCTGCTCTGGCACGTGGGCTTCGCGGCGATCTTCGCCCTGCTGAACCACGTCACGCTGCGGGCAGAGATCGGGCGGCTCCGGGCGAAGGCGCAGCGGCGGGTGGAGCAGGAGCTGGAGCGGCTCCACGACGCGGCCCGGCGCTACCGGCTGCTGGGTGCGCCGCGGACCCAGCACGGCTCGAAGGCGGACGAGGAGAGGCTGGCGCGCTCCAGCGTGGAGGAGATCCACCAGGCCGTGCTCTTCGCCCTGGACCTGGTGAGGAACACGCTGGGGCTGCACACGGCGATGCTGCTGTGGCAGAACGAGAGCGGGTCGCACCTGCGGATCGCGGAGCTGTCCACGGAAGGAGAGGTGCTTGATGGGCCATTCCTGGCGGGGGACGGGGTGCTGGGGGCGGCGCTGGCGCGCAAGGACAGGGTGACGCTGGCGGGGCTGAAGCCGGGCTACAAGCTGCCGTACTACGGGGGGCCCTGTCCGGTAGGAGCGGTGTGCGTGCTGCCCGTGCTGGAGCAGAACGAGCTGAGAGGGCTGCTGGTGGCGGACCGGGTGGCCCCGGGGCCGTTCACCGAGCGGGAGCAGGAGGTGCTGGCGTCGGCGGTACGCCAGGCGGTGCGGGCCATCTCCAACGAGCGTCTGTTCATCCAGCTCGAACGGGCCAAGGTGGAGCAGGGCAAGCTGTACCGGGCCAGCGAGGCGCTGGGGGCCGCGGTCAACGAGGCGGAGGTGGTGGAGGCGGCGGTGCGCAGCGCCCGGGAGTTCGCCAGCTTCGATTTCGCCGCGGTGACGGTCCACGAGCCGGCGGACGATACCCACGAGATCCGCGCCGTCAGCGGCGACGGGGCCGAGCCGCTGCTGGGCGCCCGGTTCCACGGGAACAACGGGCTGGTCTCCATGGTGATCCAGAACCGGCACACGCTGCCCTACAAGGGCGAGCTGGAGGAGCGGCGGCAGGTGGTCTTCAGCGAGCGGCTCCAGATGCCTCCGGTGGCCAGCGTCCTGGTCCTCCCGCTGATGGTCCACGACCGCCCCCTGGGCACCCTCGTGCTCGGCGCGCGCCGCCGCGGTGTCTTCGGCGACGCCGTGCGCCCCACCCTGGAGGTCCTCGCCCGCCACGTCGCCGTGAGCCTGGCCAACGCCCGGATGCTCAAGAAGCTGGAGGATCTCGCCACCACCGACGGCCTCACCGGGCTGCTCAACAAGCGGGCGCTGCTGGACATGGCCGCCAGCAAGCTCGCCGCGGCCCAGCGCTTCCGCCGCAAGCTGAGCGTGGTCGTCACCGACATCGATTTCTTCAAGAAGGTGAACGATACCCACGGCCACGACGTCGGCGACGTGGTCATCAAGGGGCTGGGCGAGGTGCTGCGCCGCTGCAAGCGCAACACCGACTCGGTGGCCCGTTTCGGTGGCGAGGAGTTCGTCGTGCTCTGCGAGGAGACCGACAGCAAGGGCGCCATGCTGCTCGCCGAGCGGATCCGGGAGGAGCTGGGTCGCACGGTCTTCCCGACGCCGAAGGGGCCGCTGCGGGTCACCTGCTCGCTGGGGGTCGCCACTTTCCCCGAGGCCGGCAAGGACTGGGAGACCCTCTTCAAGAGCGCCGACGAGGCCCTCTACGCCTCCAAGCACGGGGGACGCAACCGCTCCACCGCCTGGAGCCCCGCGGTCAGGAAATCGTCCGCGGCGTGAGGCCTCACCCCCCGGCCCCCTCTCCGCGGGAGACGGAGAGGGGGCCAGGGGGGTGAGGCCCCCGCCGGATCTTCGGCTCGAAGGCGAGGTAGGCGCGGGCGATGCGGTCCGCCCAGGCGAGGGCGCCTTCCTCGGAGGCGATGCCATCCTGGCGGATCTCCAGGAGCAGCGCCGGGACGCCGCGCTGCTCGCCGTAGGTCGGGACGCCGTAGTCGCTGCCAGGGGTGACCTGGTACGGCTCGTTGTCCCCCACCAGGAGGGAAGGGTCGTCGGCCCGGAGCTGGTCGAACATCAGCCCGGCGAGGTGGCGATCCTGGCCGTAAACGACGGCGACGGGCCAAGGTCTTACTTGACCCGGAAAGGTCGGGGTAAAGCTGTGGACGCTGATCAGGGCGAGGGGGCGAGGGCGGCGAGCCAGAAGGGCCTCGATGGCCCGGTGGTAAGGCCAGAAGAGGGCCTCCTGGCGGGCGCGGCGCTGGTCCTCGTCGAGGTGAGCGTTGCCCGGGACCGGGATGCCTCCGGTCTCCGCGGGGATGGAGGAAGGGACGTGGAGAGGGCGGTTGCAGTCGATGGCGAGGCGGGAGTAGCCGGAGAGGACCAGCGGCGCGTCGAGGAGGGTGGAGAGGCGGCGCGCGACCCGAGCGGCGCCGATGTCCCAGCCGATGTGGTCGAGGATCTGCTCGGGGCGTAGACCAAGGGTGCCGAGGGCCCGAGGGAGGAGGGGAGAGGCGTGGTCGCAGGTGAGGAAGAGGCCCGAGGCGCCGTCCGGGTTGACGACCTCGAAGGGGGGGGGTTCGTCCGGGGAGAGCATGGGGAGGCTCAGCGAAAGGAGCGGGTGAGTTTTTCCAGCTCACGCTGGAGCGTCCGGGGCAGGGAGCCCACGGCAACGACGCCGAGGCGCTCGGGTCGGAAGAGGGCGGCGGCGGCGTCCCGGATCTGCTCGCGGGTGACCGCGAGGAGTTGGCGGCAGCGGACCTCGGGGGAGAGGGGGACGTCGGCGAGGGCGGCGAGTCCGTAGAAGGAGGCGAGCTGCTCCGGATCGTCGAGCATGGCGCGGGTGGACCAGGCGAGGCGGGCGCGGGCGATGTCGAGCTCGTCCTGGGTGGGGCCGTGCTCGGCCAGGTCGCGGCAGAGGTCGAGCATCTCCCGGGCGACGGTGGGGGCACGCTCGTGCTGGGTCTCGGCGGCGAGGTCGAAGACGCCGTCGTCCTCGTAGGTCTCGGCGGCAGCGGAGACGTCGTAGCAGAGGCCCTTCTCGTTGCAGAGGCGGCTGTAGAGGCGGGTGGCCATGCCGTCGTCGAGGACGCGGAGGAGCATGTCGACGGCGGGCTCGTCCGGGTGGCGCTCGCCGGGGCAGCGGAAGGCGACGCGCAGGTCGGTCTGGCTACTGTCGCTGTCGATGTAGCGGAACCGGGCGCTCTGCGGGAGGGGCGGGGCCGGGATGGCGCGGAGGCGCTCGCCGGTGGGCAGGGAGGCGAAGGCCCGGGAGAGGGCGCTCCAGGTGTCGTCGGGGGGGAAGTTCCCGGCGAGGGCGAGGACCATGTTGGAGGCGGTGTAGAGGCGGGCGTGGTGGCTGCGGAGGGCGCCGACGTCGTGGCGGTAGAGCTGCTCGACGGAGCCGGTGACCGCGTAGCCGAGGGGGTGATCCGGGTAGAGGAGTTCGCGGGCGAGGATGTCGGCGTTGATCTGCCGCCCGTCGTCGTCCAGATCCTCGCGGATCTCCTCCTCGATGATGCCGCGCTCGATGTCGATGCCGGAGAAGAGAGGGGAGAGGACCACCTCACCGAGGGGGACGAGGGCGTCGACCAGCGTCTCGGCGGGGAGGGTGACGGAGAGGGCGCCGTGGTCGGTGCCGGTGAGGGCTTCGAGGGTGCCCCCGAGGCACTCGAAGGCGAGGGCTTGAGCGTGGCAGGTGGGGTAGCTGGTGGTGCCCCGGAAGAGCATGTGCTCGAGGAAGTGAGACAGGCCGTTGGTCTCCCGGGTCTCGTAGCGGGCGCCTGCCCGGAGGTAGAGGGAGGCGGTGGCGCGCTGGAGGTGCGGCTGGTGGATCAGGAGGACCCGGAGCCCCCCCGGCAGCACGCGTTCCTCGTGGGAGAAGAGGGCAGGGGAGGGGGCGACGATCACTCGGGGGACTCCTCGGGGGATGCCTTGTCCTGGAGGTAGGTCGGGTTGATCTTGATCTTGTCCTTGGCTGCATCACGGAGCCGGTTGACGTAGGCGATGAGCGCGTCCTGCTGCTTGACGGCGAGGAGGGCCCGGCTGTAGCGCTCCCGGTCGTTGTCGAAGTCCTGGGGGCTGGGGGCCTTGCGTCCGGTGAGCTGGAGCACCGCGTAGCCGTTGTCGAGCTTGATCAGGTCGCGGGGGACGTCGCCCGGTTGCGCCAGGGTGTAGGCGATGTTCAGCGCCTCGCTGCCGCCGAGGGGCGAGGTGCCGTCGGCGGTGAGGTCGGTGGCGACCTCCACCTTGGGGGCGTCTGGCTCCGTCATTGGATCCCTGGGCTTGGGGGGCTCTTTCTTGTCGTCCTTCTTGTCGTCCTTCTTGTCGTCCTTCTTGTCGTCCTTGCCGGGGGGGGCGGGGGGGAGGTAGGCGGCGAGGACGGAGGACAGGGCCTCTTCGAAGGTTTTTTTGTTGTGGAGGGCCTCGAGGAGCTTCTTGCCGATCTCGGCGGCCTTGGTTTCCGCCTCGATGTTCATCATCAGCTCGCGGGTGAGGTCGTGGCGGCCCTGGACCTCGGCCTCCGCGTCCTTGAAGATTCCCTCGATCTTGACGGCGTGGAAGCCGTACTCGGTCTCGACGACGCCGGAGACCTCGCCGTCCTTCATGGAGAAGACGGCCTCTTCGAAGGGCTTGACCATCTTGCCCCTGGCGACGCAGCCGAGCTCGCCGCCGTCGGGGCCGCTGGAGTCCTCGCTGATCTCGCGGGCGAGCTGGTCGAAGGGCTCGCCTTTCCTGGCGCGCTCGATGGCCTCCTCGATCTTCTTGCGGGCGGCGATCTTCTCGTCGTCGGTGGCGGTGAGCCCGGCCTTGACCAGGATGTGGCGGGCGCGGCGGCACTCGGGGAGGTACTGCTTCTTGCGGCCCTCCCAGGCGGAGTCGATCTGGGCCTTGTGCTCGGCGGCGAAGGCGTCGATGGCGGCCTTGGTTCTGGGGACGAGGGAGCGGGCGATCCAGGAGCGATCGAGCTTGACGTACTTGAAGGAGAGCTTGGTCTTTTCCCGGTCGTAGGCGTCGCGGACCTCGCTGTCGGCGAGCCTGACCCGGGATTTGACGAGGTCGCGCATGCGGGCGGCGAGGTTCTCGGTGCGCTGCATCTCGCGGAATTCGGCCTCACCGCGCCCGACGTTCATGCGGAGGGCCTTGGAGTAGGCTTTCTTGTCGAACTGGCCGTTGGTCTTGACCGGGAGCACGCGCATGGGGCGCTCCATGGGGAGCTGGAGGCGGTACATCACCAGCGGGGGGGTCTCGACGCCCAAGGAGACCAGGGCGCGGCCGGAGGTCAGCTCGTTGTTGAGGTCGTCGTCGGAGATGGTGACGCCGAGGCGCTCGGCGTCCTGGGCCAGCAGGGCGCGCTCGACGAGGCCGTCGAGGATGCGCTTACGGAGCTGGAACATCTTGAGCGCCGCGTCGTCCCGGGGGGCGATGAGCGACATGGTGGCCCGGTAATCACGGGAGGAGACGCACTCGCCTCGCACCTCGGCGGCGCACTCGGCCTTCATGCCTGGACCGCCCGGGCCGCCTGGCTTGAACTGGACAACGAAGACGATGCCCATGGCGATGACGAGGGTGCCGTAGACGGCGCTCTTGAGGCCCTGACTCCTGAGTGCATCCATGAGGGAGGCGGGGGCATAGCACATTTGCCCCCCTGCGACCCAAGCCCGAAACGCCCCCCCGGCGGGAGGCCGGGGGTCAGCGGGAGGCGGCCTTGTCCAGCCGGAAGAGGGCGGGTAGCTCGGCGATCAGCTCGGTGACCCCCCCGGGGATGGCGCGCTCGAAGATCACCTCGTACCAGGTGTCGAGGATACGGGAGGGGTCGCCCGGGTCCGGGAGCTGGCGGGTCCGGCGCGAGGTCTCCGCGAAGCCGCGGGCCACCTGGGAGGCGGCCAGCGACGAGGCGCGGCGGAACAGGTCGTCGTCGCTCTCTCCAGGGAAATCGGCCTTCTGCGCCCGGACCACCAGCCGCAGCCGGAGCGGCTCCTCCAGCAGGACGGTGAGCCCCGCGTCCATGATGAGGTTATCCCTGGGCCGCTCGGCGAGCTGGATCTCGCTTCCGCGAGCCCGGTACACCTCGAAACCGGCCTGAACGATGGTCTTCTTCAGTTCTTGGATGCTGGGTGCCGGCATGCGAGGCTTGGAGGAGGGGGTGCCCGGGTGGCGCCCCCGGAAGATAGCGGAAACCACCTAGGTGTCAGCCCAAAATCCGCCCAATCGAGGGATTTTTCGCCTTCCTGTCGCGAAATGGGTGCCTGTTTTTGCGGGGGTCCTCGCGCAAGAGGCCGCCGCGCGCGGGGAAGAGAGCGCTGCGCTGCCGCTGCCCAACCAGCCCCGGACGGAGCGGAGCTGGGTGCAGTACGGGGCGGCGCTGGTCTCCGAGGGGAGGACCAGGGCCGGCGACGTCTGCCCCCGGGACGCCAGGGCCCCCTGCATCCTGGGCTCCGGCGGTGGCTTCGCGCTCCGGCTCGGGCGCCGCTCGCATCAGGGGTGGTACCTGGGGGGGGCCTACGAATTTTCCCGCCAGGACTCCGCCAACCTGCTCCACCTGCCGATCCTGCAGCAGGCCCGGGGCGAGGCCCGCTACTACCTGCTGCCAGGGCGTCGGCTGGAGCCTTACCTCTCCGGGGCCGCGGGCTTCGCCGTGTACGGGAGCGAGTGGGGCGTGGAGACCTACGGCCCCTTGCTCTCGCTGGGCGGCGGGGTGGAGTACGAGATCTCCCGGGGGATCTTCTTCGGCGGGGCCCTGGCCTACCGGGTGCTCCGGCTGGAAGGGTGGCGAGACAAGGCCGGCCAGGAGCGGCCCGACGCCTTCGCTCATTTCATCGCCATCGAGCTGACCCTGGAGGTCCGCACGCCGGTCGCCCGGTGGTGAATACTTGACTCTGCGGGGGCAACCCGGTCTCCTCTTGGGCTGTGAGATGTGACCGTTGCGGTCGGGAGAACCCGGAACACCTGACCTTCTGCGAGGACTGCGGCTACAACCTCAAGCCTGTCCGCAAGGACATGGCGGGCACCCTGGCGATCCGCCCGGTCCCCTCCGTTCCTGCCGCCAGCCAGAGCCAGCAGCGCCCCCAGGCTCCCCCCCTGCGTCTGGGGGAGCGTCAGGAGCCGGCCGTCGCCCGCAGCGACGGCTGGCAAGCCTGCCCCACCTGCCAGACCCGCAACCAACCCGGTCATCGTTTCTGCGTTGCCTGCGGCGGGCCGCTGCAGGCCGCTCCCGCTCCGGCGCCTGCCCCGGCGGCGCCAGGGACCGTGGCGACGGCGTCCGTGCCTGTGGCCGGGATCCCCTCGGGGACGCAGCCCCTGGTTCCGAGGCCCGCCG
>CAZSDX010000340.1:0-7964 GCA_964605685.1 uncultured Polyangiaceae bacterium | reverse complement strand
CATGCCGCCGAGGCCCGCGGTGAGCAGCCACCGGGCGGGCCTCCCCTGGCGCGCCTCGAAGCTGCGCCGCGCCGCCGCGAAGGTCTCGTAGGTGCCCTGGAGGATCCCCTGGGTACCGATGTAGATCCAGGAGCCGGCGGTCATCTGCCCGTACATGGTCAGGCCCAGGGCCTCCAGCCTGCGGAACTCGGGCCAGGTAGCCCAGCGGCCCACCAGGTTGCTGTTGGCGATGAGGATCCGGGGCGCGTCCGGGTGGGTCCGCAGCCTGCCGACCGCCTTCCCCGACTGCACCAGCAGCGTCTCGTCGCCTTCGAGAGCGCGGAGCTCCCGGACGATCACGTCGAAGGCCTCCCAGGACCGGGCGGCCTTCCCGGAGCCTCCATAGACCACGAGGTCATCAGGACGTTCGGCGACCTCCGGGTCGAGGTTGTTGCAGAGCATCCGGAGGGCGGCCTCCTGGACCCACCCCTTGCAAGAGAGCGTCGTACCCCTCGGGGCACGCACCACGCGCGGCGTTGCCATGGCGCGTTAATAGTGCCGCTTGCTCGGGGCGAGGGCAGTTTTTTTGAATCACCGGGGGGCGCGCCCGTGGCCCACGGCGGACAGGGCGTTGTGCTCCTCCTGGATCAGGTACCAGCCGATGACGCCGACGCCGAGCGCCATGGTGATGAGCACGATGGTCGACTGGTCGTTGCGCTGGATGCCGAACTTGAGCGCGAGCTCGTGGTACTTCTTGGCGTTGCGCCAGTAGGCGTAGATGCCCCAGATGCCGCAGGTGACGATGGAGAGGAGGAGATCCTTGACCGGGTTGATGCTCGGGTCGCCGCTGGCCTTGGCCAGCTCCTCCTCGACGACGTAGAAGGCGTAGAAGCCGTAGATACCGCAGGTCACGAGCGTCAGTAGGAGATCCTTGATGAAGCTGCGCTCGTTGAGGGCCGCGAGCTGGGCGACGCCGTGGGTCACCGGGCCCGGCGCGCCGAAGCCGGAGGGGCCGCCGAAGCCAGGGGGTGGGCCGTACTGGGACATGGGATGTGAACTCCTCTCTGGGGACCAGTATACATCTTCTCTACACCGGAGCTTCCCGGGAATCGTCACCCCCCGTCGCGCATGGCCTCCATCGGGTCGAGGGTGGCGGCGCGCCAGGCGGGGGCGACGGAGAGGGCGACAAAAGGCCCCGCGACCAGCGCCTGCAGGCCTAGCAATTGACCCAGGGTGACCTGGGGGGTGAGGCGGAGCGCCGGGTAGAGGGTCGCCCACCCGGCCAGCACCTCCCGGAGCCCGGGGGCCCCCAGGGCGAAGACCCAGGCGAACCCCAGGGCCATCCCCAGGGCCGTCGCCGCCAGCGCCACCAGCGTCGCCTCGTAGAGCTTCGCCTCCAGCACGTCGCCGCTGGACCAGCCCGACGCCTTGAGCACGGCGATCTCCCGGCGCTCCGGGGCGCCCAGCCCGGCGCTCCGGTCCTGGGCCAGCACCAGCAGCACCAGCAGCGCCGGCAGGCTCGCCCCCAGCACCAGCCCCGAGCGCCGACCGAAGCTCAGCCCGTGGACCCGCTCCAGCAGGCGCTTCTCCAGCACGCGGCCCCCGGGGAGCGCCGCCGCCAGCGCCGCCGCCAGCACCGGGGACTCATCCGGCGTGGTGAGGGTGACCGCCAGGTCCGTGGCCTCGCCGTCGGGGAGCCCCAGCAGCCGGCGCGCCTCCCTCTCGCTCACCAGCGCCACGTCGCTGGTGAACAGGTCCACCTCCGAGGAGAACACGCCGGTCACCACGCAGCTCGGCCCCCGATCGTTGGGCCCGGGGAACCGCACCCGGTCTCCGGTCCTCACCCCCAGCGCCCTGGCCAGCCCTCGCCCCAGGGCGCAGCCTTCCGCCTCGCCCTCCGCGGGCAGCCGCCCCTCCGCGAGCAGCGCCGGAGGCAACGCCTCTCCCTGCGGCGTTTGACCGACCACGGTGACGTTCCCCTGCAAGGCGGGCAAGAACAGGTAGCCCCACACGCGCGGGGTCACCCTGGACACCCCCGGCCTGCCCTCGATCTGGGAGCGCCAGCCTGCAGGGACGAGGGCGGGGCGACCGCCGACGAGGCGCTGGACGACGAGGTCGGGGGCGAAACGGCGCTCCTGGGCGGCCTCGGCCTGGAGGGCGTCGGTGAGGAAGAAGACCGCGGAGAGGAGGGCGACGGCGGCGGCGAGGCCAGAGGCAACGGCGAGGGTGCGGCGGCGACGGCGGCGGAGGGCGCCGAGGGCGTAGGCGAGGAGGGCGAGGTGCGGGTTGCCGGAGGGTTCGCGCACGGTCAGCCGGCGTGCTGGGCGAGCCAGTCGGCGAGGGGAGCGAAGACACGCTCGTGGGCCTCGCGGGAGATGAAGAGGTCGGCATGAGCCATCGCAATGGTGTCGGTGCCGACCTCCAGGAGCTTCTTGCGGGGGGAGCGGAGCTTGTGGAAGGGAAAGGCGGCGGTCTCCCTGGGGACGACGCCGTCGCCGTTGGCGACGACGCAGAGGAAGGGATTATCGAGGGCGGCGATGGCCTCGGAGATGTTGACGCCGCGGACGACGAGGTCGCGGCGCTGGATCCACTCGGCCATCTGGCGGTTGATGTGGCGGTTGGGGTCCTCGACGGTGCGGACCAGCTCGCGGACGGCGCTGACGTCGGTGATCTCCGGGTTCATGTAGACGGAGAGGAGCCAGGGGGTGCGGCGGGCGAGGACCGGGAGGGCCAGCTCGGCGATCTTGCGGGTGCCACGGACGCGGACCATGCCAACCAGCGTGGGGGAGCTGAAGGCGAGCTTGATGAGGGGGTGGATGCGCTCCCAGCGCACCGGGCTACCCATGGAGACGAGGGTGCCCATGCGGTGCTTCGGGTTGAGGACCGCGTGGGTGAACATGAGGGCGCCGCCCAGGGAGCAGCCGAGGATGTCGGCGCGGTCGGCCCCGGTGGTGGTCTCGGCGAGCACCTTGTCGACAGCGACGCCGAGGTCGGTGAGGGCGAGGTCTTCGAGGGAGAAGTTGGAGGCGCCGCCGTCGCGCTGGGTCTCGCCCTGCTCGCGGAGGTCGGCGCGCCAGACCTCGAAGCCGCGCTCCGCCAGGAACCCTTCGAGGGAGACCCCCCCCGGGTGGTAGCTGAAGATGAAGGAGTTCATCCCGTAGCCGGGGACGATGAGCACCGGGCGGCGCCCCGGGACGAGGCGGTTTTCGTCGTAGGTCTGGTAGAGGGCGAGGCGGAAACCGGCCCCGTTGGGGGCCCAGTGGCGGAGGGTCTTCATGCGGTGCGGGTCACTTCTCGACGAGGACGAGGGCGCTCCGGGCGGGGACGCTGGCGCTGGGGCCGCTGATGGTCTGGCCGGAGAGCAGGTCGGTGGCGCTGGCGGGGAGGCCCGTGGCCTGGCGCTCTCCGTCGGCGCGGTTGATGGCGACATACACCGTGTCGCCGGTGGTGGACATCCGGTAGACGAGCACGTCGCTGGACGAGGAGACGCCGGTGCGGTTGCCGCGGCGGAGCGCCGGGTGGTCGGCGCGGATCTTGGCGAGCTTCTTCAGGTGGTTCTTGAGGAAGGTCTGGTTGGCGGAGAGGTTGTCCCACTGCATGAAGCGGCGGTTGTCCGGGTCGCCGGCGCCGGGCATCCCGATCTCGTCGCCGTAGTACACCAGGGGGACGCCCCGCATCGTGTAGAGCATGGTGAAGGAATTGGCCAGCCGCTCGAAGGCGGACTTCTCCCCGGGGAGGCCCGGCTTGTTGTCGAAGGCCTTGTCCTTGCCGTCGGCCCAGGGGTCGCCCCAGAGCGGCGCATCCTGGGCGAGGTGGATGGGCCTCGGGATGTCGTGGTTGCCGATGAAGGTGCTCATGATGGAGCCGGGGCCGTAGTAGTTGTCGTTCCCGTCGAGGAAGCCGGCGAGCTCGCCCATGGAGCCCTGGCGCAGCAGGAGCTTGGACGCCATCTCCATGCGGAGAGGGAAGTCGAACTGGCCGTCGAGCATGGAGGCGTCGACGTACTTCTTGATGACGCCCTTGTCGCCGGTGAACGTCTCGCCGACCATGTAGAAATACTCGCCGGTGAGGGGCTCGATCTCCGCCTTGACGCGGGCGCGCAGGTCCTTCACCCACTGCTCGTTGATGTGCTTGATGGCGTCGAGGCGGTAGCCGTCGACCTTGGTCTCCTTGATCCACCAGAGCGCGTTGTCGACGGAGGCCTTGCGGGCCTCGGCGATGTCGAAGTTGAAGTCGGGGAGGTAGTCGCGGAACCAGCAGCGCACGCCGTCGAAGCCGTCCCAGCCGCAGCCCTCGCCGCAGACGCAGTTGCCGCCCTTGCCGTTGTCGTTGGGCCAGAACCAGCCCTTGTTCTGCTGGTAGATCGGCGCGCTGTCGTGGACGTGGTTCATCGCGTAGTCGACGAGCACCTTGATCCCCTGCTTGTGGCAGGCGTCGACCAGGGCGGCGAAGTCCTCCTTGGTGCCGAAGTGCTCCTCGTAAGACTCCAGGTTGGAGGGCCAGTAGCCGTGGTAGGCGCTGTACTGCCGCCCGTCGCTGCCGAGCCCGGAGACCGAGGGGTTGTCGATGGGCACGGTCAGCCAGAGCGCGTTGATGCCCAGGTCGCTGAAGTAGCCCTCGTTGACCTTGAGGAGCAGCCCCTTCCAGTCGCCGCCCTGGTAGTCCATCGCCGGGTCGATCCCCAGCGGCTTGTCGTTGGATTTATCCCCGTTGTAGAACCGGTCGACGAAGGCGAAGTACATCACCGCGTCGCGCCAGTCGAAGGTGCCGGTGGTCGGCGGCGCCTCGCAGGACCAGAAATCGCAGGTGATCGGCGTGGACACCGAGTTCTTGCTGCCAAAGCCGTCGTCCACCTGGGTCACCGACGGATCCGGGTCCGTCACCCAGGTCGTCCCGTTGACGTAGAACTTGTAGGTGACCGGCTTGTTGTAGGGAACCTCCACCGAGGTCTTCCACAGCGAGCCGCTCTTGCTCAGGGCGACCCCCTTCTCCCAGGCCCCCGGGGCGAAATCTCCCCGCAGCTCCACCGACGTCTCGCCCCCGTCCGGGTAGGTGAACTCCCGGGGGCACCGCTTCAGATCGTCGGTGCACTCCGGGGGCTTGGGGTCGCTGCCGCCGGCGCCGGCGTCCCCTCCCCCGCTTCCCCCGCTGCCTCCGGTGCCCACCGAGGACGACGCGCCGGAGCCGTAGCTCGCCCCGGAGCCAGGAACCCCGCCGTTGCCCGGGTTGAACGACCCGCCGCTGCCCCCCTGGGGGTCGGGGACCTGGCGCCCAGGCGTGTTGTTCAGCGTGTCGTCGCCGCCGACGGCGCAGGCCGCGGCAAGGCAGGTGGCCAGGAGAGCAGGCACAAGGGTGGCGTGTCGGTGAAGCATGGGGCTCCGGAGGCGTTGCTTGGAGATGCGATCCTTCGCGGGGAAGTCGCCCCGCGGCGCGATGGCGGTAGCGTAACAGCTTCGCGTCCCTGGCGCTCTGCCCTGGGTGACCCGGGCAGGTCGGATTCGTTCTCGCGGGGGCAGGGTCTGGGGTTGGGGCCTTGTCTACGGCCATCTTGGTCGCCTCCTCCGCAGCCCCGGGCCGGAGGCCGGAGCCCGGAGCCAGGGGCCACTGGTCGGAGCCCGCCCTCACAAAAGGGCGAAACTACGAATCAGACCTGGTGACCCAGGGGCGCGAGAAAAAGGTGACCCAGGGGGCCGGCGCGGCGGGGCGCGAGCGGTTATGCTCGCCAGCCCGGACGGCAAAGCATGGCAGAAGAAGCAACGGCGACGCTCCCGATCTCGACGGTCCTGCTGATCGAGGAGCTGTGGAGCGGCAACGCCCTGGTGGCCCCCGTCGCGGACCCCTCCCTGGCGAGCTACAACGAGGAGTCCGAAGCGCTGTTGGAGCAGGAAATTTTCCTGGCAGAGCACCTGGCCCAGGCGACGCCGGCGGGCATCGCCCGCTTCCCGATGCCGGAGGGGACGAGGCTCCAGGTGTTCGAGGTGCTCGTCCCCCGGGAAGACCTCCCGAGGCGCCTCGCGGTGGACACCCCCCTGGCGATCCCCTGCGTCCGCATCCCGGCGGGGGAGGACTCCTGGGTGGTGGTGCTGCCGCTGCGGTACACGCTCTACATCCCCAGGGACGAGCCCTTCGAGGAGACCGTCCGGGGGGAGATCCTGAGGATGGTGGCGGCGGAGGAGCGGTCGCCTCAGGACTACCTGCGGCTGCTCCCGGCCAGGGACCAGCGGCTCGAACGGATCACGCTGGCGGTGACCCGGGCCGACCAGCTCCCGGAAGGGCGCGCCGCGTCGCTGCGCAAGGCCCTGGCGGAGCGGAGCAAGCGGAAGCGCTCCGCGGACGTGCTGGAGTCAATATCGACACCATGGCACCGGGAGCCGCAGCGCACCCGGCCCAGGCCGATCGAGGGGCGAGAGGCGGAGCTGAGGCTGGTGGGGGCGCTGCTGGGGGGCGAGGAGCGGGCGAGCGTGCTGCTGCTGGGCGCGGAGGGGAGCGGGAAGAGCGAGCTGCTGCGGGCGTGGTACGCGGCGGAGGGGAAGGAGCGGCTGGTGTACCAGACCTCCGGGGCGCAGCTGGTCGCGGGGATGAGCGGGATGGGGCAGTGGCAGGAGCGGATCCGCCGGGTGTTCGACGCGGCGGAGCAGCTCGACGCGGTGCTCTATTTCGACAACCTGGGGGATCTGTTCGCCGAACGCGTGGAGGGGAACGTGGATCTGGCCGGGGCGATGAAGCCCTACCTGGAGCAGGGGCGGGTGCGGCTGGTGGGGGAGCTGAGCCCGGAGCTCCTGGAGCTGGCGGAGACCCGGCAGGCGGGTTTTCTCGCGTGCCTGAGCCGGGTGAAGGTCGAGGAGCTGAGCGCGGCGAGCACGGCGCGGGCGCTCCGGGCGAGGGCGGCGCACGATCGCAGGGAGCACCCGGACGGGCCGTGGCTGGAGGAGCGGGCCGTGGAGCCGCTGGTGGATCTGGCGGAGCGGTACCTGCCGTACCGGTCGTTCCCCGGCAAGGCGATGCGGCTCTACGAGGAGCTCCGCTCGGTCCACGAGGAGGGGGGATCGTCCGCCGGGGGGCAGCGGAAGGCGCTGAGCAGCGAGGACCTCTACGAGCACTTCTCCCTGGGGTCCGGGGTGCCCGCGTTCCTGCTGCGGGACGACCGGGCGCTGCGGGTGGCGGACGTGATCGAGCGCCTCCAGAGCCAGCTGGTCGGGCAGCAGGAGGCGGTGCGGCGGGTGGCGGAGGCGGTGTGCGTGGTGAAGGCGGGGCTCCAGCCCGCGGGCAAGCCGCTGGCGACCTTCCTCTTCGTGGGGCCGACGGGCGTGGGGAAGACCGAGCTGGCCCGGGCCCTGGCGACCTACCTCTTCGGCTCCCCGGAGCGGCTGGTGCGCTTTGACATGAGCGAGTACATGGACACGGAGGCCGCCGAGCGGCTGATCCGCGGCACGGACCGGGCCGACGGGCTCCTGACCCGGCGGGTCCGGGAGCAGCCCTTCTGCGTGCTGCTCCTCGACGAGATCGAGAAGGCGAGCCGGGGCGTCTTCGACCTGCTGCTCCAGGTCTTCGGCGAGGGGAGGCTGACGGACGCCCGGGGGAAGACCGCGTCGTTCCACAACGCGCTCATCATCCTGACCAGCAACCTCGGCGCGGCGCACCACCGCCCCGGCGCGGGCTTCCGTGCCGGGGCGGGCGACGACGACGAGGCCTACTACGCACGGCAGGTCGCGGCGGCCTTCCGCCCCGAGTTCGTCAACCGCCTCGACCGGATCATCGCCTTCCGCCCGCTGCTGGCGTCGGAGGCCCAGCGCGTCGCCCGCCTCACCCTGGAGAAGATCTGCGCGCGCCGCGGCCTCCTCGACCTCGGCGTGCTCTTCGCCATCAGCCACGAGGCGCTGGCGCTTCTGGCCCGCAGCGGCCACTCGGAGCGCTACGGGGCGCGGGCGCTGCGGCGCCACCTGGAGGATCACCTGGTCGCCCCGAGCGCGCGCCTGCTGGCGGCC
>CAZSDX010000339.1:0-7975 GCA_964605685.1 uncultured Polyangiaceae bacterium | reverse complement strand
CGATGGGCCACTTGCCGTTTCTCGCGGCGAACGCGCCCTGCGGCGTGTCGAGCCTCTCCCCCCGGCGGCGGCAGTTCGTCGAGCCGCTTTCGTTTTCGGGCCCCGCCGCTGCCGCCCGCGACCCCGCCGGCTCCGCCGGGCGAGCCGTCGACGGGGAAGAGCTCGGAGGGGTCGTCCTGGGAACCCGGGAAGGAACGCCCCCCGCAGGCCGCCACGGCGACGAGGGACACAAGGTACAGGCTGCGGCGAAGGTAGGCTCGGATCATGTTCAGGGAGTGGATCGTCGCATGACGGCCCCGTTTCGCAAGATTTCGTTGTCGTAGGGGGGTTCTTGACAGCGACCGTGGGCTGGCGATTACTTCGCTTCCATGGCGCGCCGCTCGCCGCCCTCGCCCCTGGCCTCGGCTTCCCGGCTCCTGTCGGGCCTCCCGGCGCTCACGGCTCCGGCTGGCAGCGATCCTTGAGGGGCGCTTGGCTCTGGCTAGGGCTCGCCCTCGGGCTGTTTTCCCCGGGGGCTCGGGCTGCCGACCCCACCGACAGCGAGGTGGATACCCCCACGATCCGCCCGCGCCAGGGCGACCAGGGCGAGGGGAAGATCCTGCGTCGCTTCGAGGTCAAAAGCGCCGACCCGCTCTGGGAGGTGCTCGCGTCCGATCTTGGCCTCCAGCTCGGGGAGGTCTTCTCCCCGGGGCTCGCCCGCCGCGCCGCCCGGAAGCTCACGGAGACCGGATCCGTCGCCGAGGTCACCCTCGAGATCTCCCCGGAAGGGGACGGCGTGGCGCTGCTCCTGCTGGCCACGCCCCAGCGGATCGTCGGCGCCATCAAGGTCCAGAGCCCCCTGGAGATCCGCGAGGTCCTCCGCTCCGTGGGGCTGGACAGCGGTCGCGCCATCATCCCGGAGACGCTCCGGACCGCGGAGCGCGCCCTCGTGGCTCACGCGAGGAGCAAGGGATACCCCGGCGCTCGCGCCCAGGTGAGCTCCCGCCGCACCGACGACCCGCGCTCGGTGCTGGTGCTGGTGGAGCTGAACCCCGGCGAACCCCGGCGCATCAGCGGCGTGCGCACGGAGGTCCACGCGACCGAGCTACGGGAGGAACTGCGGGAGGAGCTGCGGGGGTACCCGGTACGCGCCGGGGATCTGCTGGACGAGGACGTCCTGGGGGATCAGGCTCGCCGCCTTCAGAACCGCATCCAGGCCCGGGGCTTCCACCAGGCCCGGGTGGAGCACCGGACCTACGAGGTGGGGAGCGCCACCTACCTGCTTTTGAGCGTGCACCCGGGGCCTCTTTTCCGGCTGCGCTTCGAGGGCAACAAGCAGCTCGACGGGGATCAGCTCGCCGAGGTCATCGACTTCGAGCACGAGGCGGAGCGGAGCCTGGCAAGGGCCGTGCAGAAGGTCCGGGAGGAGTACCAGCGGATCGGCTTCCTCGACGCGGAGGTCTCCGGGCAGGAGCTGGGGGGCGAGGGGGATCCGGTACACGATCTGGTGCTCACCATCCGGGAGAACACGCGGGCCCGGGTGGTGGCCCGCCACTACCCTTGCCTGCCCTCCTCCCGGGAAGGGGGCGAGGCGCACCGCAGCCCCCGGGAGCTCGATCGGGAGATCGACAGCTTCCTCGAGGAGGAGTTCCCCGGGGCCACCCTCTTCGGGGCCGCGGCGCCGTCGCAGATCGATCGGTCCCTGGGGCCGACCGGGGTCACCGGGGCGAGGCCGTCTCCCTTGCCCCTCGACCCGTCGAAGGTCTACGTGGCCGAGGTCTACGAGCGAGCCCTCAAGCACCTGAGGGATCTCTACCGCTCGGAGGGCTACCTGTCGGCCACCGTGGGGCCGGTGCAGCTGCTGAGGCGGCGCTGCTCCCCCTCGTCGCCGCCGAACCAGTGCGTCCCGTTGCCGGCGCCCACGCCCGCCGATCGCTGCACCCTGGACCCGCTCCAGGTCCCCCTGGAGGAGCCGCCGCTGGGCCCCGAATTCACCTGCCGCCCGGACCCGAAGCGCAACATCTCCTGCTCCCCGGACCTGGAGGTGCGCATCCCGCTCAAGCCTGGCCCCCGGGCGATCATCCACGACGTGGTGTTCGAGCATGCGACCTCGTTCCCCGAGACGGCGCTGCTGAAGATCTCCCGGATCAAGCCGGGCGATTGGGCCTCCAACGTCAAGATCGAGGAGGGGCGCAGGGCGCTGCTGGACCACTACCGCGAGGAGGGCTTCGCCTACGCGGAGGTCGCCGCGAACATCGAGCTGTCCCCGGACAAGAAGCTGGCCCGGGTCCGCTACACCCTCCTGGAGCGGCAGCAGGTGCGCGTGGAGCGGATCCTGATCCAAGGCAACAACCAGACCCAGGAGAGCGTCATCCGGGCCCGGCTGAGGCTGACCCCCGAGGGGCTCTACCGCCAGAGCGCGGTGCGCCGCAGCGAGGAGCAGCTCGCCACCCTGGGGATCTTCTCCACCGTGTCCGTGGCGCTGGAGGATCCCTCGGTGCCGGCGACCCGCAAGACCGTGATCGTCACGGTCGTCGAGCGGCTCCCCCAGTACCTGGAGCTGCGCCCGGGCCTCTCCACCGGCGAGGGCGTGCGCAACACCTTCGAGTACGGCCACCGGAACCTGGGGGGGCGGGCGATCCAGATCACGGTGCGGGTGCAGCTCAGCTTCCTCCCGCTGGCGTTCATCCCGGACGAGCGGGTGAGGGAGAACTTCGGCAGGCTCTCCTACCTGGAGCGCCTGGAGCGGCGCAACAGCGTCGGGTTCCAGTTCCCCAACGTGTTCCACCCGACGATGCGCGCGGGGATCGACGCCATCGACGTCCGGAGCAACTCCCGGGATTTCGGCCTGACCAAGGACGCGCTCCTGCCGTCGCTCACCTGGACCCCGGCGCGGCAGATCTCCGCCACGCTGGGGGTCTCCTTCGAGTTCAACAACGTCAAGATCTTCTCCGGCGACAGCGTGCAGCAGTACCTCCAGCAGCCCGGCGTCACCAACGATCTGAGCCGACTCCTCCGCGTGCCCGACGGCGAGACTTTCGCCCTGGGTCAGCGCCTCAGCGTCTCCTGGGACCGGCGGGACAACCCGCTCGGCGCCACCCGGGGCACCCTGCTGGCCGGGAGCGTCGAGCACGTCCGCGCCTTCCCCTCCGAGAACAACCCCAACACCATCACCAGCGATTTCCTCCGCTTCAACGGGCGCGCCGGGGCCTACGTCAGCCTCTCCAGCCGGGGCTTCGTCCTCGCCGGAACCCTCGGCGCTGGCTACAACCACCAGCTCCTCGACGGCTCCCGGACCTACCCGGATCGGCTCTTCTTCCTCGGGGGCGTCGACTCCATGCGGGGGTTCCTCCGGGACGCCCTCGTCCCCCAGGACATCGCCGACAAGATCGCCGAGGACCGGGACAAGGATCCCACCGACCCCACCCGCCTCACCATCGACAACGTCGCGATCCGCGGCGGCGACGTGTTCCTCAACCCGCGGGTCGAGTTCCGCATCCCCCTCGCGGGCCCCCTGGAGACCGCCCTCTTCGTCGACGCCGGCAACGTGTGGGTCGAGCCCCGGCGCGTCGACCCCTTCCGGCTCCGCTACACCGGCGGCAGCGGGCTCCGCTTCGCCACCCCGGTGGGCCCGGTCGCCTTCGACTACGGCTTCAACCTGCTGCGCCGCCCCTGGGAAGACCGGGGCGCCTTCCACTTCAGCATCGGCCTCTTCTGACCCGCCCGCCCCGGGAAGAATCCCTGTGACACGGCCCCGCTTTCGGGCCATTTTCCCCCCGTGGACCCGGGAAACCTGCTCATCCTCCTGCTGCTCGTCGCCGCCCTGGTCCTCCCCTTCCTGGCCATCCTGGGCCGCGCCAACGAGCTGTTCACCCTCGGCGTCGACCGGGGCAAGGTCACCGTCCTCCGGGGCAAGGTGCCTCCGTCCCTGCTCCGGGACGCCCGCGATGTCCTCCGGGACGTGGACCGCGCCACCGTCACCGCCCGCCTGGAGAACGGGCTCCCCATGGTCCGCGCCGAGGGGCTCTCGGAGGCGCAGCTCCAGAGGATGCGCAACGTCGTCGGCCGCTTCTCCAGGGCCCAGATGGGTCGGCGATGACTCCGGAGAGAATCAGCGAAATTGCCCCGAAAGGAAGAGGGAAATGGGGATGACGCGCATCGACGAACCCGGGATCACCGTGGGCTCGTTGCGGCTCCCGGGGGGCCGGTTCGGATCCCAGCGGGAGAAGTCCGGCTGCCGGACCCGGAAGAAGGGGAGATCCAGGCGCCCCCCGAGCAACACGCCTCCCTTCTTGTTCCGCAGGCCAAGTCCGCCTTCCAGGTAAGCCCCAAGACCGATGCTATGGTACGGATGGCGGTTCTCCTCGGGGGGAACTGGCTCGGGCTGCGGGGGGGTGATGAAGAACGCCAGAAGCGAAAATCCCCCTCCCACCAAGGAGGTCAGCCCTTCGGGAGAACCCATGCGGCGCCCTCCGAGGGCGATCCCCAGCATGGTGATGTCCGCGTTCCTGTCGGTTCGCTCGTTGCCGAACACCACGCGCCCTGTGAGGAGCCAGGCCCACTGCGGCGAGAGGAAAGAGTACCCCAGCGAGGCTCCCAGCGCGGCGCTCGTGGTGTTCCCCTTCACCCCTGGGAAACTGTACCCCCCCAGCGTGGCTTCAACGAACGCATCGCCCTGGAACCTCCCCGGTGGCGCCGGGGGAGGCGGCGCCTCCGGCTGCGCGCGGGCGGCTTCTTCCCGGGAACGCAGCGACCGCATCAGCCGCAGGAGACCTGCAGGAAGCTGCTCCAGATCGTTGATCTGCGCGCTCCGGGCCGCGACCACGCTCCCCGCCGGGTTCTCCCAGGTCAGCCGCGCCACCAGGAGGTTGCCGAACGCCGTCAGCTCGACCCGGTACCGCTCCGACGGCCCCCCGATCTCCCGGCGCCGCCAGTTCTCCGCCTCGTCGCAGAGCAGCACCTGGAGCCCCCGGATCTGCTCCTCCGAGAGCCCGACGGACCCGTACACCAGGCAGACCACCCCGGTGCGTGCGGTGTACCCCGGCACCGCCAGGGGGGCGCTCGGGGGGCCCGGCACGGAGGCCGACGGCTCCGGCGGGGGAAGGGGGGAGGACGATGCGCTCGGCGCGGCAGAGCCCGGCGACGCAGTGTCCCCCGGAGGCAGGTCGAACTGATCGTAACGACCCGAAGGAGATCGTCTCTCCGGCAAGGACCAGGAGCCTCCCGCCCAGAACAGCGCCCCTGCCACGAGCAACCACGGCGTCCTCGTCTTCCTCATGGTTTTCACCGGGGGTGGTCACCAGCGCCAGGACCTTCGTGCAGGAACCTGACCACCGTTGGGGCCTGAAATCTCCCGGATTTTCACCGAATTTGGTGGTGCCAGGGTGTGCCAGCGTGCCACGGGCGACGGCACACCCCGCTGCGCGCCCGGCAAGGAGCGCGGGGTCACCTCACTTGGCGGGGAACCCGGGGATGGCCGGGAGCTGGGTCGGCAGCCCCGCCGGGAGCTTGGTCCCCGGGGGCAGCATGGAGGCCAGGGGGCTGGGGATGGGCGAAGGCGCTCCGCCCCCTCCGCCGGTCGCCGGGGCGGACCCGGAGGCCGAGGCCACCGGAGTCCCGGGGACCCCGGGGGAGCCAGGGCTTCCTGCGGTCGTGGTCGTGGTGGGGGCGAAGGTTGGGATGGGCGTGGTCGGGGCGGCGGTGGTGGCCACCGGCTGCGTACTGGTCGTCGTCGCCATCGGCGGGGGCGTGGGAGCGATGGGCGGCGGGGGATCCTCGTCCTTCTTGGAGCAGGCCGCCAGGAGCGCCGGAGCCGCTGCCAGGAGCAACACCGTACAGACACGAAGCGTGGTTCGCATGGGGGCGAAGCTATCCTTGCGGGCGGCCGGGGGCCATGCCTTCCTTGGGGCATGAGCGATGATGGGCGTCCCGACGCGCCTCCGACCTCGCGGCTGGGCAGGCTGCTGCGGCTCGGAGCCCTGGCCCCCAGTGCCCTGCCGGTGGCGGTCGCCCAGGCCCGGCGGGTGCTCGGCGGCGAACCCTCCGAGGAGGAACTGCAAGAGCAACGCCGCAAGACCGCCGAGGAGGCCCGCAAGGTGGCCGAGGCGATGCTCAAGACCCTCGGCGAGATGAAGGGCCTGCCGCTGAAGATCGGCCAGATGCTCAGCTACATCGACGGGCTCGCCCCCCCCGGCTACGAGGAGAGGTTCCAGGAGGCGCTCAGGAAGCTCCAGCAGAAGGCGCCGCCGCTGGACCCGAAGGCCGCCGAGCAGGTGATCCGCGCCGAGCTGAAGGCCCCCCCGGAGGAGCTGTTCGCCCGCTGGGAGCGGGAGCCCTTCGCCGCCGCCAGCATCGGCCAGGTCCACCGGGCGGTGACCCGGTCGGGGCAAGCGGTAGCGGTGAAGGTCCAGTACCCGGGCATCGACCGGGCCATCGAGAACGACCTCAAGAGCATGGCAATGCTGGAGCAGTTCGCCGCCCCGCTGGCCCGCCCGTACCACTCCAAGGAGACCCTCGACGAGCTGCGAGCGGTCTTCCTGGCGGAGCTGGACTACACCCGGGAGGCGCGGATGGCCGACCAGTTCCGGGCCATGACCGCGGAGCTCCCCGGCGTGGTGATCCCCAGGGTGCACCACGCGCTCTCGACCCGCCGGGTGCTCACCACCGAGCTGCTCGGGGGGCTCGGCTACCACGAGTTCTGCGAGCAGGCCCCCCAGGAGGAGCGCGACGCCGCCGGCGTCACCCTCTGGTCCTTCATGTTCCTCAGCCTGCTGCGCTACGGGATGCTCTACGCCGATCCTCACCCCGGCAACTACCGATTCCTCGGCGGAGGAAGGGTCGGTATCCTCGACTTTGGCTGCATCAAGCAGCTCCCCCCCGAGCTGGTTGCCGGCATCAAGACCTACATTTCCGCCGGCATGGACGCCGACTGGAAGGCCTTCGACCGGGCCTGCGTCGAGGTCTTCGGCTACGACCCCTTCGACAAGGAAGCTTGGGACCTCTACCGCAGCTACTCCATCGAGCTGCTCATGCCCTTCACCTCCCGGGCCCCGTTCCAGTGGTCCCCGGAGGTCGCCCGCGAGACCGTCGGTTACCTCGCCCGGGGCCTCAAGAAGATCGTCTTCAAGGAGGGCGACCCCCTCCCCAACCTCCCCAAACCCATCCACATGAAGCAGGACTTCACCTTCGTGAACCGGCTCCAGTGGGGGCTGGCCAGCATCCTCGGGGGCCTCCGGGTCCGCGCCTGCTTCCGCGAGATCGGGGAAGGATGGGTCAGGGATGACCTCTGGCCGCTTCCGGCTCCGCGGGCCGGCTGAGCCTCATCCACCGGTGCAGATGCCGTAGACGTCGTCCTGCTTGCTGCACTTCTGCCCGGCGCCGCAGTCGGGGGCGGCGAGGTCGCAGAGCTTGTAGCAGCGGGTCTCTCCGCCGAGCTTGAAGCACGAGGAGCCGGCTACGCAGTCGCTGGCGAAGGTGCAGGCGGCCCCCACCGCTGCGGCGCCGGGGCTGTCGCACTTGTAGCCGGAGGTCTGCGGGTAGCAGGCCTGCCCGGCGCCGCACCCGGTCTGCTTGGCGGGGTCGCACTCGTTGCCCTTGGGCTCGCACACCTTGAAGGAAGCTCCAGGCGCGGGGCCGTCGATGACGAGCGAGCAGGTGCGCTCGCCCACGCAGTCGGCGCTGGTCGAGCAGAATCGGGCGCATTTCCCCTGGACGCAGAGCAAGCCGGGGCCGCAGTTGTCGCCCACTTGGTCCGCCCCGCAGGCCTCGCCGTCCCCGACGGACCCGGACGGATCGCATGCGAATTGCTGGCCCACGACGGTGCACTTGAGGGCGCAGACCGAGGGCTCCAGGGGGTCGCAGGGGGTCGGGGTGCCTCCGGAGCCGGCGTTCCCCTGGCCGGCTGTGCCGCCCTGGCCTGCCCCTGCGGTGCCCGTTCCTGCGGCGCCCCCTCCGGCCCCTCCGTTGCCTGCTGCGTCGCCGCCGGCGCCCGCGGCGC
>CAZSDX010000338.1:1843-7998 GCA_964605685.1 uncultured Polyangiaceae bacterium | reverse complement strand
CTCAGGCCTTCTTGTCGCTCTTGTCGCTCTTGTCGCTCTTCTCCTCGCGCTCTTGCACGAGGTTCTGCACCAGCTGACGCGCGTCCCGCTCCACCCCTTCGCCCCGTTCTACCACGTCATCCACCACATCCTCCACCGCGTCAACGATCCGGCGGAACGCCCGGAACAGTGGCGTCCGAGGGCGGGCCTGCTTGTGACTCTCTACCTGGCTCATCGGGCTTTCTCCTTCGTGCATAGTAGCGAGTGCTACTGCGCACTTTGTAACCCCTCACCCTGCTCCTGCGCTTGATGCTGATCAAGATGGCGGTCCTCGATCAGACTCGGCCTTCGCCGTTTGGTTCGAGAGCGTTCGGGAGCCGGGGTGAACCCCGGCGCCGGGACATGGGCTGGGGGAAACGGAGGGAAAAAGCCCTCCTTCGAGGGCTCGACAGGAGACGACGGAGCGAGGCCGCGAAGGCGGCCTTGACCTCCTCGACCTCAGAAAACGCACGTTCCGGCGCCGGGGTTCACCCCGGCTGCCTCCCGATCCTCTCGACAACACCTCGAACAAAACGGCGAAAGTCGAGTCAGAGCACCACGTCCTTCTCGGTGAACACTTCGCGGTTTTGCTCGCGGATTCGATGGAGTTCCTCCACCGTCAACCAGACCAGTCCCCCCTCGATCTCCGCGTGGAAGCGGTGGATGCGCTCCCCCGGGACGCCGTTGCTCTGGCCGTCGGCGATCCTGAAATCCCAGCCGTGGTAGGGGCACACGAGGTGCTCTTCTTCCACGACGGCCGCATCGAGGGGGGCGGCGCGGTGGGGGCAACGACCGTAGAGCACGGCCACGTCGTCCTTCCTGCGGATCGCGACCAGCTCGACCCCCTCCGCGAGGAAGCGAAGCGGCTTGCGTAGCGGCAGATCGCGGAGCGACGCCAGGGCTATCCGGTCCCCCTCCACGCGGGCGGGCGGCACCGGCTCGCGGTGCTCGAATCGACGGAGCGCGGGGCCCGCGGCGTCGTGCTGGGTGGCCTCGGTGAGGTCCTCGCCGAGCAGGATGCGCTCGTAGATGTGCCTGGCGTCCCGGGCGATGCCTCGCAGCGTCTTCTCCACGTTCTCGATGCCGAGACGATGAGCCATCTTGAGGTTGGTCTCGGCGATCATATCGAAGAGAGGCTTCCGTTTGGGCCGGGCCAGGTACGCCTGGATCTCGGAGGGGGAGACGTAGATATCCTTGTCGCTGCGACCTTCGTAGATCGACTCGAGAGCGTCCAGCCTCACCCACTGGATGGTCGGATCAGGGGCCCTGCGGAACAGCGGGATGATGGTGTAGGCGTTGCGGGGGAGGTAGGCCAGGTCAGGGTGGAGCGGGGCCACCGCGTAGGTCTCCACCGGGCCGATGCGGGCGTTCCCTGCGGAGGTGACGTCGTGGCAAAACTGCCTGAAATCGTCCGCGCCGATGTCCAGCAGCGGGAAGATGAGCTGCACCACCACCTTCCCTGGCTGGGCGGCCGCCTCGGCCATCTGCTCGACGATGGGGCTCGCGTCCGCCGACTCTGCGAAATGTACGTGGCGCGCTGTCTGCCCTTGCAGCCTGCCGCCGCGGGAGAAGGGGCAGATGGAATGCTCCTCCAGGAAGGCCTGGACGTAGCGATCGTTGGCGGCCAGCGAGGCGACCCGGAGCCGGCGCTTGAGCTCGGCGTCGAGCGGCGGCAGCGGCCGGGCGGGGAGCGAGGGGATGGCGGGAGGCTCGCGGCGAGCGGGGGGGCCCCTCATCGCGTGGAGGTAGGCTTCCAGGAGTACAGCTTCCTCGTGGGGGGCAGGCATCTGGGGTCCCCGATTGTGGTTCCCTGGAACCCTCCAGGATCATGACCTGGATCATTTCCTGGTGAGGCCTGGGGGCGGGCGCCACGGGGACCACAGGGCGGACAGGCGAGCGACCTGCAGGTCGCTCGCTGCCCTCGCCGGGGGCTGGCGGGGGGGGCCGCGGGTTGTGTACGGTGGGGGCATGGCGAAGGAGCCCCCGAAGAAACACGGCACGGTGATGATCCCCCGGGCGCCCCTGGCGGGGCGCTCGCGGGAGCTGGAGCGGATCGCGACGACCCTCCAGCGGTGCGAGGGCGAGCGGCGCCCGCTGGCGGCGGTGGTGACGGGGGCCCAGGGGGTCGGGAAGACCCGGCTGCTCAGCGAGGCGCTGGCGCCGCTCCAGAAGCGATCTCCGTCGAGGTTTTACCGGGGGACCGCCATCAGCGCCGCCGGCCCCATGGCGCTGCTGACATCCATGCTGCGGGAGCGCTTCGGGCTGGTGGAAGGGATGAGCGTGGAGACCTGCAAGATGTGGGTCCGCTCCCAGGTGTCGGCGCTGCTCGGGGTGAACAAGATCGAGGATCACCTCTACTTCCTCGGCCAATTGCTGGAGCTTCCGTTCCCGGAGAGCCCGCTGACCCGGACGATCCGTGACGACGCGCTCCAGGGGAAGCTACTGCGCCGGGCGGTGCTCCGTCAGCTCGTGGAGGCGGACGCCGCGGCGGGGGTCACGGTGCTGTGGGTCGACGACGCCCACGAGGCCCACCCGGATGCCCTCAACATCCTGGCGTACCTGCTGGAGAGCGTCGCCGGCCCGGTCCTCTTCGTGCTCTCCGGGCGGGCCGAGCTGTTCCACCGCTCGGAAGCGCTGTTCCACGCGCTGGAGGGGCGCTACGCGCGGATCGACCTGGGACCCCTCGCCCCGCCGGAGGCGAGGTCGGTCCTGGAGGCCATGCTCGCGCCCTGCGGGGAGATCCCCGAGGTGCTGCTGTCGTCGGCGTCGTCGCTGGCCGGTGGTAACCCGATGCTGCTGGAGCGCATGGTGCGCCTGTACCTGGACGAAGGCGTGCTGGCCCCGGCCCCCGGCGGCAAGACGTGGCGCATCCAGCTGGATCGCCTGGAGCACGTGAAGCTTCCGCTGACGGCCGAGGACGTGGTGGAGGCCAGGCTGGGGGCGCTGGAGCCGGAGGCCAGGCGGCTGCTGGAGCGGGCCACGGTGATGGGAAACGTCTTCTGGCTGCGGGGGCTGCTGGCCATCGAGCGGCTGGGGGGAGAACCCCCGTGGCCCTGGGTGTACCAGGACACGGAGGCCGAGGCGCTCAAGGGACGTCTGGACGAGCTGGTGGAGCGGGATTACCTGCTGAGGCTGCCGGACAGCACGTTCCCGGGGGACGTGGAGTACGTCTTCCAGAACAGCCTGGAGCGGGAGCGCCTGGCGCAGGGGCTCGGGGCAGGGGAGCGGCGGAAATTCCACCAGGTGATCGCCGACTGGTTGGGCCACAAGGCGCAGCTCCGGAGCCACGAGGAGCACGTGTCGCTGCTGGCGAGGCAGCTGGAGCAGGCGGGGGCGCCGCTGTCGGCGGCGCTGCGGTTCCTGGACGCGGGGGACGTGGCCCGGGGGAGGTTCGCCAACGGGCGGGCGGTGGAGTACTACCAGCGAGGGCTGGAGCTCCTGGGGGAGTCGGAGGCGGCCAGGCGCATCGAGGCGCTGCACAACCTGGGCGACGCGCTGCTGCTGCTGGGCAGGATCACGGAGGCGCAACGGTGCTTCGAGCAGATGCTGGCGCTGGCGTGGCGGCTGGATCTCCCGTCGAAGGGGGGAGCGGCGTACAACCGGCTGGGGAGGTTGCTCCGAGACACGGGGCACATCGACGAGGCGATGCGGCACCTGGAGGCAGGGCTCACGCTGTTCCAGGTGGCCCAGGACGACCGGGGAGTCGCGTCGAGCGTGGACGACATCGGCAAGGTCCACTGGCTGCGGGGGGACTACGCCAAGGCGCTGGAGTCGTTCCGAGCCGGGCTGGAGGGCCGCAAGAAGCTCAACGATCCGCGGGGCATCGCCCTGTCGCTCAACAACCTGGGCCTGGCGCTCCAGGACTCGGGGCACTACCGCGAGGCGCGGGAGGCCTTCGAGCAGTCGCTGGGGCTACGCAAGCAGATCGGGGACCTGCTGGGGATCGTGGCGAGCCTGAACAACATCGGCACGCTGGCCCAGGACGAGAAGGACTACACCAAGGCGCTGTCGTACTTCCAGGAGGCGCTGTCGGTGGCGCGGGAGGTGGGGGACAAGAACCGGATCGCCCTGGTGCTGACCAACATCGGGGAGACCTACGACCGGCTGGGGAGGCCGGAGGACGCCGAGGAGATCCTCAAGCAGGCCGAGGAGCTGTGCGACGAGCTGGGGGACAAGCTGGGGCTGGCGGAGGTGGTGCGCGGGCTGGGCGAGGCGTACCTGCTCCAGGGGGATCTGTGCCGCGCCCGGACCTGCATCGCCCGGGCGGTGGAGCTGTTCGCCGTGGTGCGCAGCAAGGCTCACCTGGGCATGGCGCTGCGCACCCTGGGGGAGATCACCGCGGCGGGGGGCTGGGGCGACGCCCACCGGCGCAAGGCGCGAGACTACTTCCTCCAGTCGATCCAGATCTTCCGCGAGATCGGCAACGAGATCCAGGAGGCACGCTCCTGCGAGGCGCTGGCCCGCTACCTGGACGCCCAGAAGGACGAGTCGCTCAAGGAAGAGGCGGAGCTGGCGGGGCGCCGCTCCCAGCAGATCTTCGACCGGCTGCGGAGCTTACGTCACTTGCACTTCTGGGCAACACAGCCGTTCGACAGGCACTGGACGGGGTGGGTGCAGTCCGAGTCCTTGGGGAGCTTGGCCACGCAGGCGCCGCTGGCATCGGGGCAGTAGAAGCCGTCGGCGCAGCGCAGGTCCGTGTTCGCGGCGTTGCACTGGGACCAGCACTTGGTGTTGTCCTCGCAGGCGTGGTTCCCGGGGCAGGCCGCCGTGGTGCCTCCGATGCAGTTCCCGTTGGAGGTCTGGCACGTGAAGCCGGTGGTGATCTGGCTGGTGGCGACGTTGCAGACGTCGGGGCAGACCTTCGGGGGGCCCGCGGTGCAGGTCCCGTTCTGACAGGTGTCGTTGAGGGTACACTGGTTGCCGTCGAGGCAGGCCGTGCCGTTGTTCAGGTTGTTGTTGACGCACTTCTTGCTGGCGTCGCAGATGTCCTGGGTGCAGGAGTTACCGTCGTTGCAGTCGGAGTTGACGTTGCAGGGCTTGCAGCCGTTGATGGGGGTCCCGGCGCAGGTGCCGCCGCCGCAGATGTCGTTATCGGTGCAGGGGTTGTTGTCGTTGCAGGAGGCGGTGTTGTTGGGGTTGCTGCAGACGCCTCCGCTGCACACGTTGTCGGTGCAGGGGTTGTTGTCGCTGCAATCTGCGTTGACGTTGCAGGTCTTGCACCCGGGGATGGTGGTGCCGCCGCAGGTGCCGGAGCCGTTGCACTGGTCGCTCTCGGTGCAGGCGTTGCTGTCGTCGCAGCTCGTCCCGCTCGTCTTGGTGGTGTAGGAGCAGTTCCCGTTGCTGGGGTTGCAGGTTCCGGGGGAGTTGTAGCACTGGTCGTTGGGCGGAGAATTGCAGCTCTTCGGGGCGCCCGGGACGCAGGTGCCGGCCTGGCAAGCGTCGTTGAGGGTGCAGGCGTTGCTGTCCGAGCAAGGGGTCCCGTTGGCAGCCAGCGGGTAGGTACAAAGGCCGTCGGCCTGGTTGCAGGTGCCGCTGCTGGTGAAGCAGGCGTTGGGAGGGATGTTGCAGACCTTGGGGGTGCCGACGCACTGACCGGAGCCGTTGCACTGGTCGCTCTCGGTGCAGGGGTTGTTGTCGTCGCAGCTCGTCCCGCTGGCGACGTTGACGTAGGCGCACTTCCCGGCCTGGCAGGAGTCGGTGGTGCAGGGGTTGTTGTCGTTGCAGTCGGCGTTGACGGAGCAGGGCTTGCAGTTGGGCAGGGGCGTGTGCGACACGTTGCCGGTGGCCGGGTCGCAGGAGTCCGTCGTGCACTCGTTGGCGTCGTTGACGTTCTTGGGTGTCCCCTTGCAGACGCCGACGTCGCACTGGTCGCCGAGGGTACAGCCGTTGTTGTCGTTGCAGGCGGCGCCGGAGGAGGGGGTGTTGACCGGGTTCCCGTTGGTGGGGTTGCAGGAATCCGCGGTGCAGGGGTTCCCGTCGTCCACGTTCTTCGGCGTACCGACGCACTGGCCGGAGCTGTTGCACTTGTCGCTCTCGGTGCAGGGGTTGTTGTCGCTGCAGTTCGTCCCGCTGGCGACGTTGGCGTAGGCGCACTTCCCGGCCTGGCAGGAGTCGGTGGTGCAGGGGTTGTTGTCGTT
>CAZSDX010000338.1:0-1743 GCA_964605685.1 uncultured Polyangiaceae bacterium | reverse complement strand
GCAGTCGGCGTTGACGGAGCAGGGCTTGCAGTTGGGCAGGGGCGTGTGTGACACGTTGCCAGAGGCGGGGTCGCAGGCGTCTGTCGTGCACTCGTTGGCGTCGTCCACGCTCTTGTTGATCCCGACGCACTGCCCAAGCTCGTTGCACAGGTCGCCGAGGGTGCAAAGGTTGTTGTCGGTGCAGGATTGGCCCGGGGCGGGCGTGTAGACAGGGTTTCCAGAGGCGGGGTCGCAGGAATCCGCGGTGCAGGGGTTCCCGTCGTCCACGTTCTTCAGCGAGCCGACGCACTTGCCGCTGGTGTCGCACTTGTCGCCGAGGGTGCAGGCGTTGCCGTCGTTGCAGTCGCCCCCCGGGGGGACATCCTGGTAGTCGCAGATGTCGACCTTGCAGGTGTCGACGGTGCAAGGGTTCCCGTCGTCGCAGTCGCTATCCTTGCCCTTGCAGCTCTTGCAACCCGCGACGCCCTTGTAGGTGAAATTCCCCGTGATCGGGTCGCACAGGTCGACGGTGCAGGGGTTGTTGTCGTCCGGGTCGAGGGCGAAGCCCTCGCATTTCCCCTTGGCGTCGCAGGCGTCGTCGATGGTGCATGCGTCGTTGTCCGAGCAGGGCTGGCCCACGTTTCCCTTGTGGACCGGCTGCCCGGTGGACGGATCGCAGGAGTCGGCGGTGCAGGGGTTCCCGTCGTCCACGGGGATGAGCGATCCCTGGCACTTGCCCCCGGTGTCGCACAGATCCCCGTCCGTGCACTTGTTCTTGTCGTCGCAGGGGGTGCCGGCGTTGGCGTTGGTGTAAGAGCAGGTGTTTTTCCCTGTACCGTCGGGCTTGCAGACGTCGATGGTGCATGCGTTGTTGTCGTCGCAATCCGCGTCGGTCTCGCAGGTGCAGTCGGGCTGTCCCTTGTGGTTGATGGTGCCGGTCGCCGGGTCGCACAAATCAACGGTGCAGGTCTTGCCGTCGTCGACGGGGAGCGGCGTCCCCGGAAGGCACTGGCCGGTGCCGTCGCATTTCTCCTCGCCGTTGCACTTGTCGCTGTCGGCGCAGCTCGCCCCGGGGAGCGCCGTGTAGCTGCACATCCCGTCGACGCAGGCGTCCTTGGTGCAGGGGTTGTTGTCGTTGCACTCCCCGGGGAACTTGCAGACCTTCGCCCCTCCCGAGCCCGATGCTCCCCCCGTCCCCGACGTGCCCGAGACCCCCCCGCTGTTGCCGGTCCCGCCCCCGCCCCCGTCGCCGCCCTTGCCTCCCACCTGAACGCTGCCGGAGAACCCTCCTCCCCCCGCGGAGCCTCCCTGGCTGCTTGGGCCCAGGCTGTTGATGTCAAAGGTCCCCTCCGCGTCGATGCCGCACCCGGCGACCAGCGCGAAGAGTACAGAAGAAAGCAGGCGTCCTCGGGAGTTCATCGGTATACCCCCCAAGCTATCACCCCCCCGGACCTTCGGCAATGCCGCTCGCGCTCCGCAACCTTTGCAGCCCCGCGCCCGCTCGGGGTGCGCCCGTGTAGGCTCAGCGCGCTCCGAGCAAGCGCATCGCCACCAAAACGTTCCCCTGACCCGCCGCCAGCCGGGCCTCGGCCTGGATCGTCCGGGGCTCCCCCGCAGCGCAGGCGCGGGCCGCGGTGGCGTGGGTACCTGCGCCGTGGGCGAGCTCCTCCTGGGTCGCCGCGTCCAGCAGCCGCAGCTCGACGCCGGCCCCGCCGTCGATCGCCGCCCCGACCTCGATGCAGCGCCCGTTCGCCGCAGGGAAGG
>CAZSDX010000337.1:0-8011 GCA_964605685.1 uncultured Polyangiaceae bacterium | reverse complement strand
GCCCGGCAGCCCCGCTGTTTCCGGCGCTGCCTCCTGGTGTGCCTCCGACCCCGGCGGCGCCTCCGACCCCGGCGACTCCGGGGGGGTCACCGTCCTGGGCGAGGGGGCTGGACTGGGTCGCGCAGGCGGCGATGATCCCGGCACCGAGGCCGACCGCGGCGAGCAAGCGGGGCAAGCGCATGGCGGGGTGGTAGCACAAACTCGCCTCCTCCGCGGCGAGGAGCGCCTGGCGACCCGGCGCCCGTCCCTGCCCCGGGTTGACCGCTCAGAAAGGATGAGCCAAGCCCCGGAAGCATGAGCGGGGCCCTGGAGCGAAACGCAGCACTGGCGTACCTGGATCGGCGGATCTTCGAGCACATCCAGGTCAGCGACGCCTGGCTGCGCTCCGTGCGGGAGGCGGCGGCGCGGGGGGCGGTGGTCTACGTGCTGCGCAACGAGTCGCTGGTGGACGTGCTCGCCCTGGAGCACCTGGTCCGCCGCCACGAACTGCCTCCGATCCGCTTCGCCCAGGACACCAACCTGGGCCTGCTGGAGCCGCTGGGGCGGGGCTGGTTCTCGTCGCTGCTCCCCCGGGGAGAGACCGTCTCCCGGCGCCTGGAGCGGGCCCTGGAGGGGGGCGGCAGCGCGCTGCTCTTCCTCAAGCGCCCGCCGGCGTTTCTGGACGCCTCCCGGAGCGCCCGCATGCGGGGCAAGACCGAGGGCGACGAGGCGCTCAAGGTGCTCATCGACCTCCAACGGCGCAAGGGGAAACCGGTGCTGCTGGTGCCCCAGACCTTCGTGTGGAGCCGCCGCCCGGACTCCAGGGGCGCGGGCGTGGTCGACCTGCTGCTGGGCCCCCGGGAATACCCGGGGACGCTCCGGATGGTGACCCAGTTCTTGATGAACTTCCGCAGCGTCGACTTCCGGGCGGGGGAGGTGCTGGATCTGGAGGCGTTCCTCCGGGATGCAGGCCCCGGCGAGGACCCGGAGGCGCTGACCCGGAGGCTGACCTACGCGCTGCTCACCCGGCTGGAGCGGGAGCGCCGCGCCATCTTGGGGCCCGCAAAGAAGCCCGCGGACCGGGTGCGAGAGGAGGTGCTCCGGAGCCCGAAGCTCCAGGCGACGATCCGCGAGCTGGCCGGCGACGACGAGGGGGCCAGGTTGCTGCTCTCCGCCAAGGCGTACCGCATGCTCCGGGACCTGGAGGCGGCGCCCTCCCACGAGGGGCACCAGGCGATCAAGACCGCCCTCGAAGCGATGGCGGAGCGGGTCTTCGGCGGCATCGAGGTGGACCAGGAGGGGATCGAGCGGGTCCGGGAGGCCGCCAAGCAGGGCACCGTGGTGCTGCTCCCCAGCCACAAGAGCCACATGGACTACCTGCTGTTGTCCAACGCCCTGGCGGACGCCCACATCCAGCTCCCCCTCATCGCCGCCGGCGACAACCTCGCCTTCTTCCCCATGGGGCCGCTGTTCCGCCGGGGCGGCGCCTTCTTCATCCGGCGTACCTTCAAGGGCGACCGGCTCTACGCCGCCGTCGTCGACGCCTACCTCCGGCGCCTGGTGCGCGACGGCCACGCCATCGAGTTCTTCCTGGAGGGTGGGCGCTCCCGCACCGGCAAGCTGCTGGCGCCCAGGACCGGGCTGCTGGGGATGGTGTGCGAGGCGGCCCTGTCCCTGCCGCACCGCCGCGTGTTCTTCTTCCCGGTGAGCCTGGGCTACGAGCGATTGCTGGAGGAGCGCTCCTACCTGCGGGAGCTCGCCGGCGGCGAGAAGCGCCAGGAGAACGCCGGCGCGCTGCTCCGGGGAACCTGGGCGCTCCGGGGGTTCTATGGCCGGGTCAACGTGCAGTTCGGCGAGGCGTTCACCCTGGAGCAGGTGCGCTCCGAGATGCGGCTCCCCCAGGAGCGCCCCCTCACCGACGACGAGAGGAGGTCGCTCGTGACCCGCCTCGCGCACCTGGTCATGGCGGAGATCAACCGGGTCACCAGCGTGACGCCGGCGGCGCTGGTGGCGATGGTGCTGCTGTCCGGGGGTCGCCGGGGGATTCCTTGGGGCGATCTCCTCACCCAGGGGCAGATCCTCCACGAGGCGCTGCGGCGGCGCGGGGTACGCTTCAGCGGGGGGTTGCAGCGGGGAGATGGTGGGCTCCAGCCGGAGGCGCTGCGGCAGGCGCTGCGGCTCTTCGTGAGGGCGGAGCTGTGCCAGGAGCGGGTGGTGAGCCCCGGCGACGAGCCGATCTACGCGGTGCCGGACGACCGGAGGATGGCGCTCAGCCTCTCGAAGAACAGCATCCTGCACTTCTTCATCGCGGAGGCGCTGGTGGCGGCGGCGATGCTGGGGCTCCCGCCGTCGCTGGAGGGCGTGGACCGGGGAGAGCTGGGGGAGCGGGTGCAACAGCTCTCGCGGCTCTTCAAGTACGAGTTCATGTTCCGCGCCGACAAGGATTTTTTGGGTCTCTTCGACGAGACGCTGGGGCGGCTCGCGGAGGAGGGGATCCTGCGGGTCGATGGCGGGCGGGTCCGGTTTGGCGAGGGGCGGGATGGCGCCCCCGGGGAGCGCTGGGTGCGTGGGCTGGCGGACCTGCTGCTGCCGTACCTGCTGGGCTACTGGGCCGCGGCGCGGTCGCTGGTGCTGCTGGTCCGGGGGCCGCTCCCCCGGCGGGAGGTGGCGCGCAAGGCGATGGCGGTGGGCGAACGGATGTACCTGTCCGGGGAGATCTCCCGGCGGGAGGCGCTGGCGCGTCCCACGATGGAGAGCGCCCTGCGGGCCTTCCAGGATCTCGGGTACCTGCGGGACGAAGGAGGCAAGCTGGTGCTGGTCCCTCCCTACGAGACCCAGGAGACGGCGGGGCTGATCGAGGGGAAGCTCCGCGCCCTCTTCCCCCGGGAGGCCCCGTGAGGGGGGCCGCGTTGCTGCTGGCCACGGGGCTCCTTGCAGGTGGCTGTGCCAGCGTCCCGAGCCCGCTGACGCCGGGATTCCGGGGGTCCATCGGTTCGCCGTCCTTCGGCGTGCTCACCGCGTCGGAACAGCTCCCGGAGCGAGGCGCGGGGTTCCGCCGGCTCCGCCCGGGGTCGGGGCGGTACCACGGGACGCCCGCCCTGGTGCGGACGCTGACGGACGCGGCGGCCCGGGTCTGGAAGGAAGGAGAGCCTCCGCTGCTGGTGGGGGACATGGCAGCACGGGGAGGCGGCCCCCTCTCCGGCCACCACTCCCACCGCACCGGCCGCGACGTGGATCTGCTGTTTTATTACACGACACCGGGCGGCGTACCGGTGGAGGCACCCGGCTTTGTCCGGGTGGGTCCGGACGGGCTCGCGGAGGCGGAGGGCGGCGTCTTTGTCCGCTTCGACACGGCGCGCAACTGGCGGCTTGTCCGGGCGCTGCTCACCTCGGAGGTGGCCCGTCCCCAGTGGATCTTCGTGGTGGCGCACCTCAAGGGGTTGCTCCTGGAGTACGCCTTCGCCTCGGGGGAGCCGACGGCGCTGCTCTGGCAGGCGGAGAACATCCTCCACCAGCCCGGCGACAGCAGCCCCCACGATGACCACTTCCATCTACGGATCGCCTGCTCCGACGAGGAGGCGCTCGCCGGCTGCGTCACCGGCTCGCCCTGGTGGCCCTGGTGGCCCGAGGCGACCCGCCTCGAAGGGGAGGTTGGTGTGGAGGGCGAGGAACCCCTGTAAGCTCCGCGGGGTGACCCTGCGCTTGCCTCCTTACGCCCTGGTCCTCGCGGCGCTCCTGGCCGCCTGCGGTCGCTCGCCGCTGGACGGCCCGCGCCTCGCTCCCGCGCCGCTGTCGTCGAATCCGCCGCCGGGGGTGCCGCTGGCTCCTCCCCTCTCCACGGCGCGCTGCCCGGCCCGGCTGATGCAGGGCTCGCCATCGCCCACCGCCAGCTACTGCCCGACCCGCGCAGGGCAGAGCGATTTCGAGGCGCCGCCGTCGCCGTCGTGGCTCTGGTCGTTGCAGCTCCCGGGGACCCCGCTCCCGGACGATCCGCTGATCATCGCCCCGGGAGGTCGCCTCTTCGTCCGCGTCGACACCAACGACGTGGACGCGGCCTGGATCCCCCGGCGGCTGGTCGCGGTGGAGCGCGGGGAGGTGGTGTTCCACAAGGATTTCTCCGGGGCGATCGCCGGTCCTCCCTGGCTCGCCTCGGACGGGACGCTCCGGTTGCTGCTGTCCGGCGCTGGCGAGCGGGTGCTGACGACGCTCTCCCTGGGGGGCGAACTGCTGGCCAGCGCGTCGCTGCCGGCCTCGGTGCGGGGAGACCCGGTGGTGGGGCCAGACGGGTCGTTCCATTTCCTGCTCATGCCGTCCTCGGATCAACCGGCGAGCGTCCTGGCGGTGGGGCCGGAAGGGATACCCCGGTGGACCTCGGCGCCCCTCGGTCGCTTCCCTTCCCCGCTGGCCCTGGGGCGCGACGGTCGGCTGCTGGTGGGGTCCTACGAGGGGGCGGTGAAGCCCGGAGGATACAGGACAAAGATCTCGGCGCTGGCCCCGGACGGCGCCCTCTCCTGGGAGACGGTCCTCGACGAGGAGGCGTACCTGGTCAACGGCCCGGTGGTGGGCCGCGACGGCGCCGTTCACGCAGCGCTCTGGACCGAAGCGACGACGAAGACCACGCTGATCACCCTGGAGCCCTCGGGCACGATCCGCTGGAAGATCGACGCGCAGGAGCCCCCCTGGGGGGGAGGATCGACGGGCCTCTGGGTCGGCGACGAGGGGGGCATCTACCTCAAGGCAGGGCAAGCGTTCCTGGCCTTCGATGCCCAGGGGAAGGATCGCTGGCGGAGGGACGCACACCCCAACGTCCTGCTGGGCTGCACCCTCGACGCCCGGGGGACGGTTCTGATCTCCAGCGGCGCGATCGAGGCCCTGGATCCGCTCACGGGGCAGACGCTGTGGGTCTCGGAAGAGCCCCCCGCGGAGCCATCCCCCCTCTTCTTCGCCGGGGGAGCCACGCTGGGGGAAGGGGCGCTCTTTTTCTCCGATTTTGGAGGGAAGCTCCACGCGGTTGGCGCATTTTGAGTCATCGCCAGGAGCGTTCAAATTCGTGCTTTCGGTGCCACTCCAGGTAGGCACGGTGGGCATCGGTCAGGCGAGCCCTGCCCAGATCCTGCACCAGCCTTGTGCAGAATTTTGGCCGCTCCGGAGCCTCCAGATCCGTCACAAGGCTTGTGACGGATCAGCCGCGGCCCACCCCATCGCGCTGTTGACGGAGCGCACGACCCGCGGTTGCGCCTCCTCGATGATCGTCGCGACCCGCACAGCCCCGGATGGACCTGGGAAGGTCATGGGGTTATGATCCACAACCTCCTGGAGTGGTCGCAGGAGGTTGATCTTGTGGATGTTCGGAAGGGGGCGCGCCACACACGATTCGAACGTGTGGCCTTCGGCTCCGGAGGCCGACGCTCTATCCAGCTGAGCTAGTGGCGCCTGAAGTGAGGATGCACCCTAGCGGACTTCCCCCGGCCACGCAAGCCCCTCGTGAAGGGAGGCGAGGGGGCCGGCTCGGGGTGGTCAACCGGGGTATTTTTCGCTCTACTTGGCTCTATGGAAGCTCCTGTACGTGGCGCGGACCGGACGATGAGGACCATCGGCATCGTGCTGTGGTCCCTCGGTATCCTGGTGGGAGGGCTGCTGCTGTTGTTGTTCCTGATGCTGCCGCTGTTCGGCTCGAAGGATCCGTTCTCGGTGCTGGTCAGCATGGCCATCGGCGCGGGGATCGCGTTCCCGGCCTGCTTTGTGTACCTGTGGGTGCCTGTCCTCGTGGATCGCTACGATCCGGAGCCCTGGTGGGCGCTGGCGATGGCGTTCCTGTGGGGGGCGATCACCGCCTGCGGGTTCTCCGGGTGGATCAACACGATCAACGGGGAACTCGCCCTGGGGATCCTCGGCAAGGACGGCGCCGAGTTCGTCGGCGCCGTGATCAGCGCCCCGGTCTTCGAGGAGGCCACCAAGGGGATCTTCGTCCTCGGGATGCTGCTCTTCTTGCGGCGCGAGTTCGACGGGGTGGTCGACGGGGTGATCTACGCGACCTTCGTCGCCCTCGGCTTCGCCGCCACGGAGAACGTCCTCTACTACGGCCGGGCGCTCCAGAAAGGCGGCTTCGAGGCGCTGGGGGTCGTCGTCGTCCTCCGGGGGATCCTCGCCCCCTGGGGCCACCCCCTCTACACCGCCATGACCGGCATCGGCGTCGGCATCGCCCGGGAGACCAACAGCGGCGCCCTCAAGTTCTTCGCCCCCATCGGGGGCTACTGCGTGGCCGTGGGCCTCCACGCGCTGTGGAACGGCACCGCCGTGATGAGCGACTGGTTCAAGATCCCCTGGCTTTTCTTGCTGATGCTCCCTCTCTGGTTCCTCTTCCTGATCATCTTCGGCATCATCGTCATCTTCCTGGTGCGCCGCGAGGGGCAGATCATCCGGAAGAACCTCCAGGATGAGGTGCTGCTGGGCAACCTCTCCAAGGAGGAACTCGAGCTGGTCTGCTCCCCCTTCGGCCGCCTCAAGGCGCTCACCGGCCGCGGGGGCTCGAAGGCCAAGCGCTTCGTCGACGCTGCCTCCCGCCTGGGCCTCTCCAAGTGGCATGCCGCCCGCGCCATGGAGGGCAAGAAGATGACCATCAGCGCCGACTTCATCATCCCCCTCCGCCAGGAGCTGGCCCGGCTCCGCGCCGAGATCCAGAGCGGCGGGCGCTGACCAACGCCCGTTCTTCGCGAAAAATTGGGCCACTCCACGGCAGGTGAGACAAGGTGGGATGGCCATGAAGCATCGAGTCCTGTTGTTGGGCGCCGCGCTGGGGCTGTCGGCGCTGGTGAGCGGAGCGGACGCCGCGAAGCCCCCGGCGTACACCTTCGCCGGGCTGGGGTTCTCCACGTCGATGAGGGGAGTCCCGGAGGGAGAGCGGCGCGCCGAGTGCCTGGATCGCGGGTGCACGGAGCGAGGAGGCGTCCTGGTGGCGGAGGGGAAGACCACGGCGCTGGTGGCCCCGGTGACGATCCGGATCCTGGAGCACAAGCAGAAGGGGGCCGGCAAGGGGGAGCTGCAGGCGCTGGCGAGGAAGCTCCAGGGGGCAGCGCCGAGGGGGAAGGTGGTGAAGACCACGACCGGCGAGGCGGCGGATCGCCCTGCGCTCTCCCAGTGGGCGATCTGGGACGGGTGCGGCCGGTCCGTGGTGGGGCGGGTGCTGGTGGCGATGCCGGACAAGATCATCGAGGTCGAGACCCGGAGCGTCCTGGAGCCCGGGCACGATCAGAGCGACAGCTCGGTGAAGGCGATGAGCCAGATGCTCCGGCGGCTGCGGGTGCGGCGGCTGGGGGACGCGACGCTGGACCCGGCGCCGGAGGACATCACCGTCAAGGAGCTGGCCGGGGCGATGCCCCGCGGCTGCGAGCGGTAAGTCCATCGGCTCGAAGTCGGCCTTGGTGGCGCCGCATTCAGGGCAAGACCAGTCGTCCGGGAGGGACTCGAAGGGCGTCCCCGGGGCGACGCCCGAGGACGGGTCGCCCTCGGCAGGATCGTAGACGTGGCTACAGACAAGGCAGCGGTATTTCTTCATGGCGGCGAGGCTACCAGACTTCGATTAGCCTCCCCAACCGATGCCCGCGTCTCGCACGGATTCCCTCCAACATCCGATCCCCTTCACCCTCGACGGCGAGCCGCTCCAGGCCGAGCGGGGCGAGCCGCTGGCGCAGGCGCTGGTCGCCTCGGATCGGCTGCTCCTCGCCCGGAGCCCCAAGCTCCACCGCCCCCGGGGCCCCTGGTGCATGCGCGGCGGCTGCGACGGCTGCCTGATGCGCGTCGACGGCATCCCCAACGTGATGACCTGCCTCCACCCGGCGGAAGAAGGCACCCGGGTCGAGACCCAGAACGTGCTGGGCACCCGCACCACCGACCTGCTCCGGGTCACCGACTGGTTCTTCCCGGACGGCATCGACCACCACCACCTGCTCGCCGGTGTCCCGGGGCTGTCGTCGCTGATGCAGTCCTTCGCGCGCCGGGTGGCGGGCCTGGGCACGCTCCCGACGCGCCCCGC
>CAZSDX010000336.1:0-8011 GCA_964605685.1 uncultured Polyangiaceae bacterium | reverse complement strand
GCGCTGCTCCCGGCGCTCCCGATGGAGCCCCCCGCCCCGGAGCCGCCCGCGCCGCCGGAGCCACCGCTCCCGCCGCTGCACTCGGCGCTGCACTTGCCGTTGAGGCAGCCGATGGCGTCGGTGAAGGGCTTGTTCCCCTGGCACTCGGCGCCGGTCTTCTTGCCGGTGGCGCACTCGGTGCAGAGGGTGTCGTTGGAGCAGGCGGTGAACTCGGCGCAGCAGGAGCCCTCGAAGCACGTCTGGCAGGCGGCATCCGCGGTGAAGCCGCACTTGGCGCTACCGCCACCGCCGCACTCGGCGCCGCACTTGCTGCTGAGGCAGCCGGTGGCGTCGGCGTAGGGCTTGTTCCCCTGGCACTCGGCGCCGGTCTTCTTGCCGGTGGCGCACTCGGTGCAGAGGGTGTCGTTGGAGCAGGCGGTGAACTCGGCGCAGCAGGAGCCCTCGAAGCACGTCTGGCAGGCGGGGGTCTGGGAGGTGAAGCCACACTTGGCGCTGCCGCCGGCGCCGCACTCCTCGCCGCAGGAACCGCCGATGCAGTCGAGGAAGGCGTTGTACTTGGCGTTGCTGTTGCAGGAGGCATCGGGGCTGGAGGAGGTCGCGCAGTTGTTGCAGGCGACATCGTCGAAGCAGGCCTTGTCGACGTCGCAGCACTTGGCCTCGACGCAGGCGTTGCAGGTCGGGAAGCCCTCCGGAGAGACGGTGAAGCCGCAGGCGTTCCCCTGGCAGAAATCCTCCGTCCCGCACTCGGCGGGGCAGCCGACGTCGCAGACGCAATCGAAGATGGCGAAGTAGGTGAGGGCGCCCTCCTTGTGGTCCTGCTGGCACTTGGCGATGCAGGCGGAGTCGTTTTCACCGCAAGCCTCGGCGCACTTCAGGAACGTATCGCAAGGGGTCCCCGCGGCGCACTTCTCGGCCTGGGAGGCGCACTTGCCGCCGGAGATCGTGGCGGCGTTGGTGCACTCGTCGCAGGAGAGCGTCCCGGTGCTGCCGTCGATGAAGGGCTTGATGAACGAGTCGTGGACCTTGGAGACGCGGCCCACGCCCGCGGTGTCGATGGTGCAGGCCTCCGTGAAGCCGAAGGAAGTGACCGTGGCCACGCGCCTGGCGTTGCCGCTGCCGAACATCCCGGGGCCGCCGCTGTCGCCCTGGCAGGTGATGCTGGTGTTGTTCTCCTCCCCGAGCACCACCAGGGCGCCGTTGCCGGTGATGTAGCTGACGTTCATCAGCGCGTGGTTCCGCTTGGAGTTCTGCGGATCCTTGTCCGTCTGGCCGTAGCCGATCACGTCGAGCTGGGAGCCCGCCTTGAGCGTGTCCTCCGCCGGGGTCATCGCCGGGATCACCGCGGGCGCCGCGCCGTTGAAGGTGAAGCGGATCATGGCGAAGTCGTAGAGCAGGCTCGTCGTGTTGAACGACGGGTGGATCTTCACCTCCGAGACCGGATAGGCGGTGGCCTTCGGGTCCGCGTAGTCGGGCCCCGCGATCACGAAGAGCTGGTTGGGCTTGAGCACCGTCTTGGTCAGGTTCCCCTTCGCGTCCTTGGCGACGACGCAGTGGGCCGCGGTCAGGTAGTAACCGCTGTTGCCCTTCACTGCGACGACGGTCCCCGAGCAAGAGCCCCCCTGGCCCCCGCCCAGGTTGATGGCAAGCGCCATCACCGCATCCGTCGTGGTATCGGCCGTTCCCTTGTAAATCGGCTGCACCACCGAGGAGGTTCCCGTGGTGGTGGAGGTGTCCCCCGCGCTGCAGCCCAGCGCCGCCAAGGACGCCAACGAAACACAAGCAACCAAGGCAATCCGTCGCATGATGACCTCTCGATCTCGCTTCCTGACCAGGACTCCGGAGGAACCCGAGTACCCCTCCCCTTTACCCCCGCCAGACCCCGGTGGGAATGGCCCCCGCTCAGCCCACCCGGAGCACCTCGTAAACGCGCTCCGCCCGGGGGCTGCTCAGCTCCGCTTCCTCCCCCTCGGACAGCCCCAGCAGCGCGGCCCCCAGCGGGCTCTGGACGCTCAGCGTCTGCGCCGGGACGCCGCCCGCCTCCAGGGAGATCCCCCCCGCCGAGGGCACCAGGAAATAACGCGACGTCTTCCCCTGGGAACGCACCTCCACCAGCGACCCCACCCCCACGGCGCCGCCCGCCCGCGGCTGGAGTTCCAGGGACCGTAGCAGCCCCAGCTCCCGCTCCAGCTCCAGCACCCGCGCCGCCTGCCCCCGGGCGATGTACGACGCCTCCGTGGAGCGCATGTCCTTGTCGCTCTCGGGGCGGTTGTCCTCGTGGCCCACGGCCTCGGCGGCGTCCAGGGCCAGGCGGCGCATGGTCGCGATCTCCGCCTCCAGGTGGGCGCAGAGCGCCGCATGCAGGGCTCGCTTCGCGTCCATGCTCACCCCCAGCGCCAGGCGTCCACCACCCTCACCGTGGCGAACAGCGGGACCGCCGTCATCGTGGCGTCGAAGGCGAGGCGACGCAGGTCGACGATCCCCTTGGAGAAATCGTCCATCTGCGACCACACGGACACGTAGGAGCAAAAATCCCGGGCCCACCCCTCATCGAGCACCATCTCTCCGATCCCGATGACGAAGAGCCCCACCGTCACCAGCATCCCCAGCACCAGCGCCATCAGCTGGCTCCGGGTCATGGCGCTCATCAGCGTCCCCAGCGCCAGGTACGAGCACCCCACCCCGAAGACCCCCAGGTACCCCGTCCCCACCACGTTCCAGTCCAGGTCGCCGGTCTTCCGGATCACCGCCATGTACAGCACCGTCGGCGCCCACATCGCCACGTAGGTCGTCACCGCCGACAGCCACTTCGCCATCACCAGCCCCGTCGTCGATACCGGCGCCGTCATCAGCGTCTCGATGGTGCCGCTCCGCCGCTCCTCGGCGAACGCCCGCATCGTCAGCCCGGGGCACAGGATCAGCAGCGGCAGGTACAGAAAGATCGTCCCCCCGAAGAACGCCTGCACCGGCCCGTGGTCCGCCACCACGTCCGGCTGCCTCGCGAAATGCCCGAGCAGCAGCGAGAAATGCAGCCCCTGGATCACCAGAAACACCACGATGATCACCCACGCCAGCGGCGTCACGAACATCGCGAACAGCTCCCGCTTGTACACCGGCCAGAACCCTCTCACACCGCACCTCCCTCGGCGCCCTCTTCCGGCTCCGCCGCGTCGTCCGTCAGCTGCGCGAACACCTCGTCCAGCGTCGCCTTCGCCGGCGTCGCCTCCCTCACCCCGTACCCCTCCCCCACCAGCCCCCTCACCAGCCCCTCCAGCGCCTCCCCGGGATCCTCCACCTTCCTCTCCCACTGCACCTCGCACCCCCAGAACCCCTCCTCCTCGCTCACCTTCACGGAACGCACGCCGGGGTTCTTTTCGACCCACACCCGGAGCGCCCCGAGCTCCGCGCCCTTCGCGGGGCGCAGCAGCAGCCGGGCCCGGGACGAGCGGCGGCGGCTGCGCAGCTCCTCCAGGGTGCCCTCGCCCACCACCTTGCCCCGGGCGATCACCACCGCGCGGCCGCAGGTCGCCTCGACCTCCGGCAGGATGTGGGTGGACAGCAGGATGGTGTGCCGCTCCCCGAGCCCCCGGATCAGCTCGCGGACCTCCCGGATCTGGTTGGGGTCCAGCCCCGCGGTCGGCTCGTCGAGGATCAGGATCGGCGGCCTGGCCACCAGGGCGTCCGCCAGCCCCACCCGCTGCTTGTACCCCTTCGAGAGCTTGTGGATCAGCGTCTCCGCCAGGTCATCGACCCGCGCCTCGGCCATCGCCTGCTCGACCCGCGCCCGGCGCTCCCGCCCGGGGACCCCCTTGAGCTCGGCCCGGAACTTCAGGTACTCGCTCACCCGCATCTCGCCGTAGAGCGGCACCGCCTCGGGCATGTAGCCGAGCTGCCGCCTCGCCTCGAAGGAGTCCTGCGCGATGTCGTGGCCCGCGATCACCACCTTGCCGCTGGTCATCCCCAGAAACCCGGCCAGGATCCGGAGCGTGGTGGATTTCCCTGCCCCGTTGGGCCCCAGGAACCCCACCACCTCCCCCTTGCCCACCTGGAACGATACATCGTTGACCGCGTAGAACGCGCCGTACGCCTTGGTCAGCCGGGAGACCTCGATCACGGCGGCGAAGCTAGCCCAAGGCCCCGCGAGCGCAAGCCTCCTGAGCTCCCCCGCGTGCTACCGTCCCGGGCACCGTGCGCCCCTTGCCCTTGCTCCTGACCGCCGTCCTCGGGTGCTCCCGCCCCCAGGAGCTACGCCCGGAGCCGCCTTCCCCCTCGCCCGCGGCCCGACCGGTCCCCCTGGCCTCCGCCTCCGCGGCCCCCTCCCCGCCCCCTCCCTTCGCCGTCCCTGCGGCGCAGGCGAAGGCGCTCGTCGAGGCGCTCCCGGAGGTCAAGGAGCTGGCCAGGCAGCTCACCTACACCGACGCTGGGGAGCGGAAGATCCGCCCGACCGCCTGGGTGCGCCGCGAGGCGGAGCCCACCTGCGCGGAGGGAGCCTGCAAGCACGAGGTCGAGGCCGGCGACGAGGAGGATCCTCGCGACCAGGAGGGGCGCCTCGGCTTCGCCGTCGACGCCTTCTCCGGAAAGATCGAGGTGCGCCACGCGGACCGCGAGGGAGACCCGCCGGCCCTGGTCCCCTACGAGGAATGGAGCGCCCTCCAGCGCCGCCGCGAGCGTTACCTGGAGCTCCTCTTCTCGCTCCCCGAGGTGCGGGCCTACGACGCCATGCTGCGGAGGCTCTCGCGAGGGAAGGTCTGGATGACGGTCCGCATCGAGGAGACCCCGCGGCTCGGCTGCAAGCAGGGCGACGACGACTGCTTCTGGCAGTACTACGTGGGCGAGCGCCACGAGGATCACACGGTCCGGGGGCACACCTTCCGCATCGAAGACACCTCCGCCAGGATCGAGCGCATCGGCCTGGACGGGACGCACCACCCGGTCGCTCCCCCCAGAAAACCCGCCGTGCCTGCGAAATGAACCGGGGCGAGGCGGCGGTGCGGAGCGGGCTCATGGCTCGCGGTCGATGGCCTCGATGGCGTCGACGAGCTGCTGCTCGCTCCGGGAGGCGTCGCCGTACCAGCGCAGGATGCCCTTCCGGTCGACGAGGAAGGTGGCGGGCATCTCGCTGAGGCGCAGGCGCCCGGCGAGCACGTTGTCCCGGTCGTGGATCACCGGGAACGAGAGGCGGAAGGTCGCGACCATCTGCCGGGCCTCCTCCTCGGATTCATCCTCGGAGATGCCGAGGATCACGACGGCAGGCTTCCGCCGGTGGAGCTCCTCGACGGCGGGGAGGGTCCGCTTGCAGGGCTCGCAGTAGCGGGCGAACGCCTTGAGCACGACGGTCTTCCCACGGAGCGCGGCGGTGTCGATGGTGGAGCCGTCGAGGGCGACGCGGCGAAAGGCAGGCGCCGGCTTCCCGAGGAGCGGGCTGGGGGACGACGGCGGCAGAGGGCGCGGCCCGCAGCCGAGGGCGAGCGCCCCGGAGGCGAGCAGCAAGGCGCGGCGCCCCGGTAGCACCGCCATGTTCAGGGGCGGCTCCCGCTCCGGGCGGGAGGGGCGCTGTCCTGGGGAGGGACGTCGTTGGACGGCGCGAGGCGCCCCAGCCAGCGGTCGACCGTGGCAAGGGCGTCCGGGGGGGGCTCCTCGCCGCGGATCTTGGCGACCGCCAGCTCGACGACGGCGGCCTCGTGGGGCTGGAGGAAGGCGCGGACCCGCAGGTTCACCGACGGCACCCGGTAGGAGATCACCTTGCCGGTCTCGTGAGGTTGGACGCTGTAGTCGGCGATGGGCGCCTTGGGGCGCGCGAGGGCGTTCACCAGGCCCCGGAGCTGGGCGGCCCGCCAGCGCGCCTTGCGCAGCGGCGCGACGTTGAAGAGAGAGAAGAAGCGGTTGCGCGAGTAGGCGGTGGGCGAGAGCACCAGCGCCACCACCATCGCCTCCGGGTCAGGGAAGGTCGGGCTCGGCGGCGGCGACGTGATCGACGCAGGCGGAGGAGGGATCACCGAGATCGGTGACCCTTCGTCATCAGGATCGGGGGAAAGAAGATCAGCCATCGCGAGCGTCGAGGGGCGGTTTGCCCGGGCCTTGCCGCTCGTCGCCCTCCACCTGGCGCTGGAGCTGCTCGGCCTGGTGGTGAGCGCGGAGCGCACCGATCAGCTCATTAAGATCCCCTTCGACGATCTTGTCGAGCTTGTAGAGCGTCAGGCCGATACGATGATCCGTCACCCGGTTCTGGGGGTAATTGTAGGTACGGATCTTCTGCGACCGCTCCGCGTTCCCCGCCATCCCTTTTCGCTCGGCGGAAATGGCCGCCTCTTGCTTCTCCCGTTCCATCTCCAGGAGCCGGCTCCTGAGGATCTTGAGCGCCTTGGACTTGTTCTTGAGCTGGGAGCGCTCATCCTGGCACTTGACAATGATCCCGGTCGGCTTGTGCTGGATCTGCACCGCGCTGTTGGTGGTGTTCACCCCCTGCCCCCCGGGCCCCCCGGAGGCGGCGATGTTGATCTCCAGATCCCGCTCGTCGATCTCCACCTCCACGTCGTCCGCCTCCGCCAGCACCACGACGGAGGCCGTGGACGTGTGCACCCGCCCCTGGGCCTCCGTCGCCGGCACCCGCTGCACCCGGTGCACCCCCGCCTCGAACCGGAGCTGCGAGAACACCGCGTTCCCGGAGATCAGCGCCACCACCTCCTTGATCCCCCCGGCCGCGGCCCCGCTCAGGTGCAAGAGCTCCACCTTCCACCCCCTCGTCTCGGCGTAGCGGCTCAGCATGCGGAACACGTCGCCCGCAAAAAGCGCCGCCTCCTCGCCCCCCTCCCCCTGCCGCACCTCCAGGATCACGTTGCGCCCGTCCCGCGGATCCACCGGGAGCAGCAGCAAGCGAAGCTCGTGCTCCAGCGCCCGGAGCCGCTCCTGGAGCCCCGGTAGCTCTGCCTGGGCCAGCTCCCTCAGCTCCGGATCCGCCAGGGCCTCCGAGCTCTCCTTGATGTCTTTTTCGACCTTGCGAAGCTCCTCGAAGGCAGCAACGAGCGGTTCGAGGTGAGCGCGCTCCTCGTTGAGGCGCCGGGCGCGGGCGACGTCGCCCAGCACCTCGGGGGTGCACAGGAGCGCTTCCAGCTCGCGGTAGCGGCGCGCGAGGGCTTCGAGGCGGGCGATGGGGAGCATGGGGAGAGCGCGCGATCAGCCCCGGGAGGGCGCGTAGCCGGCGTGAGAGGCCAGGTCGTCGTAGGAGGGGAAGCGCAGCTCGGTGACCTGGGCAGGGGCGCTGGCCAGCGCCTCCTCGCGCCAGAGGGTGGTGCGCAGCGAGGCAAGGGCAACCTCGAGCTGGTCGTCGTCCGGCTCGATGGTGGTGATCTTCTGGACCAGGAAGCCGGGCCACAGCAGGGCGCGCAGAGGCCCGGTGGTGCAGTGGCGAGCGAAGAGCCGCTGGAGCTCGAAGGTGACCGCGGCGAGCACCGGGATGAAGGGGAGCTTCATCAGAAAGAGCACCAGGTTCTCCGCGAGACCGCCCTGGGGACCGACACGAGGCAAGAGCGGGCCGATGGCCGAGAAGATCACCACGCTGACCATCGCCACCATGACGAGGAAGGTGGTCCCGCAGCGGGGGTGCAGCGTGGTCTTCCCCCGGGCGTTGGCCACCGAGAGCGCCTCCTGCGCCTCGTAGGTGGAGATCGTCTTGTGCTCGGCCCCGTGGTACTGAAATACCCGGCGGATCTCCGGGATCTTCCGGATCAGCGACAGGTAGCCGATCACGATGGAGAGCTTCATCGCCCCGGTGATGAGCTGGAAGGTCGCGCTGCGCAGGTCCAGCCCCAGGTGGAACACCCGGTTGATCAGGTTGGCCCCCGCCTGCGGCGCCGCCACAAAAAGCCCCAGGGCAAAGAGGATCATCAGCGCCTGGCCGGCCCCGCCGCCCCGCTTCTCGCCGCCGGGGGCCGCCTCGCCGTCGGCCCGGGTCACCAGCGCCAGCGTCGGGAGCGACAGCGCCGCCACCCACCGCGACAGGAACTCGAACAGCTTC
>CAZSDX010000335.1:0-8027 GCA_964605685.1 uncultured Polyangiaceae bacterium | reverse complement strand
TCAGGCGGGCGCCGCGGGCCAGGCAGGCTCGGCAGGGAACACGGGAGGCAGCGCGGGGAGCGGCGGCGTGGCCAAGCCAGGGGATCCGTGCGCCCAGGAAGAGGCGCGGGCCTGCGTGGGGGTGGCGCAGCGGGGCGTGCTGGTGTGCAAGGGCGGGACGTGGGGGAAGGGCGAGGACTGCAAGGAGAGCGAGCGGTGCGATCCTTCGCCGGGGGCGAGCGAGGGGGCGTGCAAGCCGGTGGCCGCGGGCTGCGAGGGGAAGCAACCGGGAGAGCTGAGCTGCGACGGAGCGAAGAGGATCCGCTGCGGCGCTGACCTGCTGGGTAGCGCGCTCCTCGACACCTGCGCCACCGCGGAGGTGTGCCAGAAGAGCACCGGGGAGAAGTGCGTCTCCTGCGTCGCCGGGGACTACCTGTGCGCGGGGGATAAGCTGCTCCGGTGCAACGACAGCGGCGGGGTGGATCCGGTGGTCACCTGCGCGAGCGCCGCGCTCTGCGACGCCGCCGCGGGGCAATGCAAGCCTCCCGCCTGCCAGAGCGGAGAAGTGGTCTGCCAGGGCGATCTGCTGAGGACATGCCTCCCGGATCAGACCGACTTCGACGCAGGAACGACCTGCGGGGCGGGGCTCTGCGACGCCGCGGGGAAGCAGTGCGACGTGTGCGAGGGGGGAGAGGTGTCCTGTACCTCCGACACGGAGCGCCAGACCTGCTCGGCGGACGGGCAGAAGATCGAGAAATCAGCCTGCCCGGCGAACCTCCCCTGGTGCACCGGCGCGGGCCAGTGCGTGGCCTGCACCAAGAACGAGCACTGCCCGGCGCCCGCCAACGAGTGCCAGCAGGCCCTCTGCGTCGGCAACGCCTGCACGGTCCAGGACAGGCCGGACGGGACACCCTCGTCCAAGCAGGTCGCGAACGACTGCAAGAAGAGCGTCTGCGTCGGCGGGAAGGTGGCCACCGAGGCCGATCCGGAAGACCTCCCCGCCGACGACGGGAACCCCTGCACCGTCGAGTCCTGCAGCGGCATGCAGCCCGCCAAGGCCAACGCCGCCGACGGCACCAAGTGCCCCGCCGGAGCCTGCATCGGAGGGAAATGCAACAGCAACCCGAGCTGCACCGATCAGCTCACCGACTACACCTGCGGGGCTGCCGAGAACACCAACTGCTGCCTGGCCAAGGAGGTCCCTGCGGGAACCTTCGCCCGCGGCTACGACGTCGCCACGGATCCCTCCACCATCATCGGCCGCCAGAGCGACCCCTCCGCCGTCGCCACCCTCTCCTCCTTCGACCTCGAGGTCTTCGAGGTGTCGGTGCGACGCTTCCGGAAGTTCGTCGACGCCTACCCCTCCGGCCTCCCCGCCGAGGGCGACGGCGCTGGCGGCGGTTTCCCGGGGTGGAAGGGCTCCTGGAAGGACCTGATGCCCGCCACCTCCGCCGCCTTGAAGAGCGCCCTGGCCGCCTGCCCCGACACCACCTGGTCCGACGTCGACGGAGGCCCCAACGAAGGACGCCCCATCAACTGCGTCACCTGGTACGAGGCCGTCGCGTTCTGCCTCTGGGATGGCGCCCGCCTCCCCTCCGAGGCCCAGTGGAACTACGCCGCCGCCGGGGGCGACCAGCAGCGCGCTTACCCCTGGTCCAGCCCGGCCTCCAGCGTCACCATCGACGAGACCTACGCCAGCTACTACGTCGACAACAACAAGTTCTGCTTCGGCGACAAGAAGCCCGGGTGCTCCGCCGACGACATCGCGCAGACCGGCTCTTTCTCCGCCGGCCTGGGCAGGTGGGGTCACTTTGACCTCTCCGGGAACGTGGGCGAGTGGGTTCTCGATTCCCTGGTCGAGATCGGCAAGTACCCGGACGGGGACTGCAACGACTGCGTCATCCACACCGAGGCGCCCCAGGCGCTCACCCGCGGCGGGGGCTACGACGGACAGAAGGAGCAGCTACGCACCGCCTACCGCTTCGGGGTGCAGCGCACCCTGCGCCAGAACCGGCTGGGCTTCCGGTGCGTACGCCCGTGAGAGCGTGCCGGACCGGGGTCAGCCGCGGATGGGCTCCAGGGGGGCGTAGCCGTGGGCGCGGACCCAGGTGATGTGCATGCCGCGGCAGGCGTCGCTGTGGACGCACTCCTTGCAGCGGAGGCTTTTGGTATAGAAATTCTGGAGGATATACCGCCGGGTGTAGCTGGCCATCTGGATGCGCCCGTCGTCGGCGAGGGCGGCGGTGTCCAGGACGGCGAGGCGAGGGGTGGGGTCGCGGCGAGGAGATCCGGGGGCCAGGCAGGGGGCGACGTTCTCGGTGGGGACGGGGCGAGCCAGGCGAGCGAAGAAGGCGCGGAGCTCGACGTCGCTGGCGCGGGCCTCGGTCACCAGCTCGTAATTCGGCTGGCGGAGCACCAGGCGAGGCGAGATCTCGGGGAGAGCCAGCACGGCGTCGGCGGTGTCGCGGGTCAGCAGGGCGACGACCTCGAAGGGGGCGTCGATGGCGAGCAGCTCGGCCATCTGCTCCGGCGTCGTGGCGACCGCCTGGACCAGCCGCTTGCCCCAGAGGCGCTCGCCGTCGAGGGCAGCGGCGAGCCCCTGGTAGTCGTCGAGGTGGAGGCGCAGCTCCTCGGCGGCGAGGCGATCGGCGAGGGGGCGGGCAGCGGCGAGGGAGGCGGCCTCGACGGCGGCCAGGCGAGCGGGCGGCAGGGAGCCCAGCGTGGGCAGGGCGCGGGTCGCGTGGATCTCGTCGACGCGGGGGGCCTTGCGGGCGTCGATCACCTCGTCGAGGGTGTCGCAGAGCCCCTGGAGGTAGCAGTACTGGCAGCGCTCCGGCTGGCGGCACATCAGCTTCTGGCCGATGGAGAGGTAGCGGTCGTACTCCTCCCGGCGGCCCCGCACCTCGTCGTTGAGCTTGTACGGATCCTGGATAAGCTCCTCGAAGCCCTCGGCGTGGGGCGGCGGGAAGCGGTTGAGCCAGAGGTGGACGTCGGGGCGCTTCGCCAGCTCCAGGGCCCTCCGGATCGAGGCCACGATGGTCGGGTCTTCCAGGTCGTAGAAGAGGTGATCCCGGGCGTCGGTCCAGGCGTTGCCGAAGGGGATGACCTGGAGCAGGTCGAACTCCCGCACCCCCCACTCCAGGAAGGTCTCCAGCATCTCCGGCAGGTGGCGCACGTTCATCTTGTTGATGACCACGTCCACGCTGATCACGACCCGGCCCGTGGCCAGCGCCGCCTTGAGCCCGGCGACCTCCTGCGCGAAGGCGCCCGGGGTTCCCACCAGCGCGTCGTGGAGCTTGGCCGTGTGTCCGTGGAGGGAGAAGGTGATCTCGCTCAGCCCGTTGCGCAGCGCCGTGTCGAGGAACTCCGGGTAGTTGAACATCCGGCCGTTGGTGACCGTCTGGATCCAGGGGTACCCGGCCCGGCGCCCCAGCGCCACGTAGTCGAGGAACCGCGGGTGCATCGTCGGCTCGCCCCCCGACAGGATCAGCCGGTCTGCCCCCTTCTTCCGCCCCTCGACGATCTGCACCCGGATCTCCCGGTCGTCGCGCATCGTGCCGTCGTGCGCGTTGGAGTCCAGGCAGAAGGTGCAACGGTTGTTGCAGTCGTAGGTCAGGCGCACCCAGTTCCTCTTCTGGTGGGCGGCGTCCTCGTGGGCCGCGACCTTCTGCAGCTCGTCGGCGAGGGGGTTGATCGGGGCCGAAGGCGGGAGCACCGGCAAGCGCAAGGCGGTCATCCCCCCGAGTGTACCGCGCCAGCGAGGCTCCGGCGCAAGCCCCGGTCGCGGTGGGGCCCGGTCAACCCCGCTCGTAGCGTAGAAGCCACTGGTTGGAAGTGCCCGGACCGACATCCCTCCGCTCGACCAGCCGCAGGGGCAGCCCCTCGGTGGCCCGGTGCGCCTGGGCAGCGCTGGCATTCCGGTGATGCTCCAGGGCCCCGGGGCCCCGCTCCGCCCGGGCGGCCTGCTCCCGGCCCCGGAGCAGCCCGAAGGCCACGTTGTCCACGACCAGCAGCATCCCCCCGGGGCGGAGGGCTCCCGCCAGGCGAGCCAGAACGGCCCCTGGAGAGGTCAGGTGGTTGTAGCTCCGGAGCAGGAGGGCGTGATCCAGCGACCCCTCCGGGAGCTCCGCGTCCTCGGCGGCGGCCACGACGAAGCGGGCCCAGGGGTGGCGCCGCTGGAGCAGGTGGACCCGGGCGGCGTCCGGCTCCAGCGCCGTGTACCGCGCCTCCCCCGCCTGGACCCGTGGGGCGAGGGTGTCGAGGTAGGTTCCCTCGCCGGCGCCCACGTCCAGCACGTCGCCGGAGAGCCCCCGGAGCAGCTCATGGACCCGGGCGTCGTCCCGGGTGAACACGTCGTGGGGCAGCGGCGCCCAGCAGCCGGTGCAGCGGGGGCGCTCCTCGCAGCGTGCGCACTCGTCCAGCAGCCGCAGCTTCCGCAGATCGCGGGGGAAATCGTCCGGGGCCAGCTTGCCCGAGATGTCCACGTAGAGCTGGCCCAGCTCCTCCTTGGTCGCCAGCAGCTCCACGTCGGCGAAGTCGCGGGTGCGGGTCTCGTAGAGCCTCATCCGGTCCTTGAGCCGAAGGAAAAGCGACCTCCCCCGGTCGTAGCTGGTCACCCCGTCGCTCTTCACCGGACACGGCGCCCCCGGGGGCCTCGGGATGTCCCGCGAGGGCGTGAGGTTGTACGAATTCCCCCGGGGGCCGGGCTGTCCCCGGAGCACGCCCACATCCTCCGGGAACCGCTCGACGTACCCGCGGAACAGCCCCGGGCAGGGCCCCCGCTTCGAGCACCCCCCGCAGGGTTCCTCCGGCTGGACCTTGATCACGTCGTCCACGGGGAAAAAATCAGGCTCTCCCACCTCGGACATGGTACGAAAATCGTTGGTCCGCAGGTCGTCGTAGAGATCCTCCATCCCCGGGAGCAGGCACAGGGGGATGCCGTCGTGACCGAAGCGAGGGCCGGGCAGATCGCCGCGGCGCTCGGTCCCGTGGCGGATGGCGTCGGCGACGGCGGCGGCGCAGTCGGCCACCCTCGGGACGATGTGCTCGAAGAGGCGGTCGCCCCCGCCCTTCGGGGCCGTCATCGAGAACTTCAGGGTGAGCTGGGGCAGCGGCAGGAGCAGGTCGACCAGCTCGCGGAGCTTGCCGATGTTGGTGCTGGTGACCACGCAGTTGACGGTGAGGACCGGGACTCGACCATGGAGGTTCCGGATCGCCTGGAGGGACTCGGCGTAGGCGTCGGCCCGGACCAGGCTGTTGTGGACCCGGGCCGTGCCCCCGTGGAAGGACAGGTAGACGTAGCGAAGGCGCCGGGCCAGCATGGCCTCGACGAAATCGGGGTAGGCGAAGCGGCGCCCGTTGGTGACGAAGCCCAGGTCCAGCCCCAGGGAGGCGACGTACGACGCCCACTCCCCGATCTCGGGGCGGATCGTCGGCTCGCCCCCGGAGAACACCACCATCCGGTGGCCGAGCCGGTGGGCCCGGCGGATCTTGGCGAACACGCTCTCGGCGCTGTCGTCGATGTGCCGTACGTCCAGCGTGTGGCAGAACGTGCAGTGCTCGTTGCAGGCGTAACCCACCTTGATGAGGGCCTTCACCCCCGGCATCGTAGCAAGGCGTTCGCGGGAAACCGAGCGGGTGTGCTACTACCCCGCTCCCGATGCTCCTCTGGCAGGCCGCGCTCCTCGGGTTGATCGAGGGTTTGACCGAATTCTTGCCGGTCTCCTCCACCGGCCACCTCATCCTGGCGGGCCACCTCCTCGGCCTCGACGGCGAGGGCGCCCACGCCTTCGAGATCGTCATCCAGCTCGGCGCCTTGCTGGCCGTCGTCGTCCACTACCGCAGGCTCCTCGGCGCTCGCCTCTCTGGCCTGCTCCGCCGCGAGCCCCCCTCCCTCGACCTGGCCCTGGCGCTCCTCGTCGCCTTCGCCCCGGTCGCCGTGGTCGGGCTGGCGCTCCGCAAGGGGATCAAGCGCTTCCTCTTCGGCCCTGCCCCCGTCGCCGCTGCCCTCGTCGTCGGCGGCCTCTTCATGCTGGCCCTCCCCTGGTTGCTCCGGGGACGCGAGCGCCTCGACGGGCTCGACCACGTCACCCCCCGGCGCGCCCTCTGGATCGGCCTCGGCCAGTGCTTCTCCCTCTGGCCCGGCGCCTCCCGATCCATGTGCACCATGATGGCCGCGGAGATCGCCGGCCTCTCCACCGCCACCGCCGCGGAATTCTCCTTCCTCCTCGCGCTCCCCACCCTCGGCGCCGCCACCGCCTACGAGGCGCTCAAATCCTGGAAGGCCCTCGTCGCCGCCGTCTCTCTCCCCGCCGTCGCCGTCGGGCTCCTCACCTCGTTCCTCGTGGCCTGGGCGGTGATCGCCGCCTTCCTTCGCTACCTTGCCCACACCGGCCTGACCCCCTTCGGCGTCTACCGCATCCTCCTTGGCGGCGTGGTCTTCGCCCTGCTTGTCCGCGGAATACCCTGAAGTTCCCCCGGGCTGCTTCCTCCAGGATGCGCAAAAGCGGAGGGAGGGTGACAAAGCTCAGCGAAGCGCGGGGGTGCTGATTGCGGGGGTGGCACCGGGGTGGTAATCCCCGGGTATGTTCGGTGGACGTATCGGCATGGGCGAACTCCTGGTGATCGCCGTCATCTTCCTGCTCCTGTTCGGGGCGGGCCGCCTGAGTGATATCGGCAAGGGGCTCGCCGACGGGATCAAGAACTTCAAGCGGGGCCTCAAGGACGGCGACGAGGACGACAAGAGCCCACCCAAGCAGATCGAGGGCGGCACCCTCGACAAGTCGAGCACCAAGACCACCGAGACCAAGGCCTGAGCGGTAACGCGTCGCGACATTTCGCTGGTGCCTCCAAAATGGCCGCATTAGAGGGGCCTTCCTGGAGAACGCACCATGCCCTTGCACCTGTCCCGGCGCCTCGACGCCGTAGCCCCGAGCGCCACCCTGGCGATGAACACCCGAGCCCTGAAGCTGCGCGAGCAGGGGCACAAGGTGTACGCCTTCGCGGTGGGGGAGCCCGACTACCCGACGCCCTCGTTCATCACCGAGGCGGCCTACGAGGCCGCGAAGAAGGGGGCGACGAGGTACACACCGGTGTCGGGGACGCCGGCGATGAGGAAGGCGGTCTGCGAGGCGACGGAGCGGCACCGCGGGTGGGCGCCGACGCCGGAGATGGTGACGGTCTCGGCGGGGGCGAAGGCGGCGCTGTTCAACCTGGCGATGGCGCTCTACGAGCCCGGGGATGAGGTGATCCTCCCGGCGCCGTACTGGGTGAGCTACCCGGAGCAGGTGAGGATGGTGGGGGCGACCCCGGTGATTGTTGAGACCCGGGAGGACGACGGGTGGCAGCTCCGGCCGGAGACGCTGGAGGCTGCGCTGACGCCGAGGACCAAGGCGATCCTCCTGTGCACGCCGTCCAACCCGACCGGCGGGGCCTACACCGAGGCGCGGCTCAAGGAGCTGGCGGAGGTGCTCCGGCGCCACGACTGCTGGGTCATCGTCGACGAGATCTACGGGGATCTGACCTACGACGGCTTCCAGCACCGGTCGATGGCGGTGGTGGCGCCGGACCTGCGGGAGCGGCTGGTGGTGGTGGACGGGGTGAGCAAGACCTTCGCCATGACCGGGTGGCGCATCGGCTGGACGCTGGCGCCGCCGAGGCTGGCCAAGGCGCTGGACACCATCCAGGGGCAGAGCACCAGCAACGCGGCGGCGATCTGCCAGGCGGCGGCCGCCGCGGCGCTCCTTGGGCCGCGGGGCGAACTGGAGGCCATGCGCCAGGCCTTCGACCGTCGCCGCCGCCGCATGGTGGAGGGGCTGAACCGGCTGCCCGGCGTGCGGTGCCGGACGCCGGAGGGGGCCTTCTACGCCTTCGCGGATTTCCGGGGAAATATCGGGAAGAAGGCCGGCGATCAGGTGATCGAGAACGACGATCAGCTCGCCATGTACCTGCTGGACCAGGCCCACGCGGTCACCGTGGGCGGCGGCGCCTTCGGGGCTCCGGGGTACCTGCGGCTCTCCTACGCGGTCAGCGACGACGACATCGACCAG
>CAZSDX010000334.1:0-8047 GCA_964605685.1 uncultured Polyangiaceae bacterium | reverse complement strand
AGGGCCTCGACCATCAACCCGGAGCGCTGGGCAGCGTCGATGAGCTCACGGCCGAGCTGGCGGGCATCGGCGGGGCGCTCCTCCGGGCGCTTGGCGAGGCAGCGGTCCAGGAGGTCAACGAGGGGGGCGGGGACGTAGGAGGCGCGCTCGTGGCTGCTGAGCCGGGGAGGAGGCTCGTTGGCGTGGGCCAGCAGGAACCCGACGGCGCTGTCGGCCTCGAAGGGAGTACGGCCGGCGAGGCACTGGTAGAGGATGGTGGCGATGGCGTAGACGTCCGCCGGGGCCTCCACGGGGAGGCCCTGGGCGCCCTCGGGGGAGATGTAGCGGGGGCTCCCGAAGATGGCGCCGGCGCGGGTGGCGTAGGAGGCGTCGCGGGTGCTGAGCCGGGCCAGGCCGAAGTCGAGGACCTTGACGAAGTCCGGATCCTCACCCCGACGAACCAGCATGATGTTCTCGGGCTTGAGATCCCGGTGGACAACCCCCAAGGCGTGGGCCTCGCCCACCGCGTCGCAGACCTGGAGCGCGATGTGGAGCGCGCGTGGGAGCGCCAGGGCCCCGCCGGAGGCGCGGAGCGCGGACAGCAGGGACATGCCGTCGAGGTACTCCATCACCAGGGCCAGCTCGCCGCCCACCTGGGGGAGCTGGGGGGAGAGCTGCGCCGTGAGCAGGATCTGCACCACGTTCGGGTGGGCCACCTTGCTGGCCACCCGGGCCTCCCGGTGGAAGCGCTCGACGATCTCCGGGTTGGACGATAGCTCCCGGTGAAGGATCTTGACGGCCACCTCCCGCTCGATCCCGTGCTGGAACGCCCGGTACACCCGGGCCATGGAGCCCACCCCGGCCAGCTTCTTGATCTCGATCTGCTCCAGGAGCTTCAGGCCCAGGTACGGGTCCGGTCCGGAGACGCTCGACGGCCCCGGGGAGCGGGGCGCCAGCGGTACCCCGTCGGTCGGGCAGAACAGGACATCCGCGCCGAAGCTACGCCCGCACGAGGGGCATTTCCGCTCTCCATCGGCCATCGCCTGGGAGCATACCCCAGCCACCGCGCGCATGCCCGCGCCGCCGCTCAATCCCCGGAGAGCCGGGCAAAGATCGCGTGGTCCAGCCACCGCCCGGCGACCAGCTCGGCCTCCCGGGCGATCCCCTCGAAGCGGAACCCCAGCCGCCCGATGACCCCCAGCGAGGCGTGGTTGTCCGTCGCCGCCGCCACCCGCAGCCGGTGCGCCCCCAGCGCCTGGAAGCTCCACCGCACCACGGAGCCGGCAGCCTCCGTCATCAGCCCGCGGCCGGTCGCGTCCTTCCGCAGCCAGTAGCCGAGTTCTCCGCTCAGGTTCAGGTGGTGGAGGTTCTCCACGCTCACTACCCCGAGGAACCTCCGCGAAGGCTTCTCCCTCACCGCGAAGCGCACCGCGCGGCCCTGATCCCAGTCGTTGACCGACAGCTCCGCGTAGTGCTGGCTCGCCTCCGGCGCCGTCTGGAACGGGACCCACGGCAGCCAAGGCTCCAGGTACGCCCGGCAGCTCTCCACCGAGCGCCACAGGTCGAGCGCGTCGGATAGCTCCAGGGGCAGGAGCCACAGCCGGGGGGTCTCCAGCGGGCGCTGGCGTAGCTCGCTGCGGGGAGGGATCTGGAGCATGGGAAGGTAGAGATCCCGGGCCATCAGCGGCAGGAAACACGCGCCAGGTAGGGTTCCAGCTTCCCCTTCTCGAAATCGAGCCACGCCACGGCCCAGTCCTTGCCGCTGAGCCCCGCCACCGCCGCCGGAGGACGGTCGCTCGCCGCATGCGCCACCTGCGACCGGGAGCCCAGCCCCTCGCGGCCGGTGAGCGGCGCCACCAGGATCCGGTTGTTGTCGTACCACACCGCCAGCACCTCTCCGCTCTCGTTGATCCCCAGCGAGGGGCGCCCCCCGTGGCCCGCAAAGGGGAAGCGCTTGGTCCAGGTGACGTCCCCCCGCTGGGGGTTCACCTGCGCCACCGCGAAGGAGGCGAGACGGCCCGGCGCGTCGATGTGCCACGCGGTGAAGCACTCCGCCTGGGTGCAGGCGGCAGAGGGGAGATCGCCCTTGTCCTTCGGGGCCGTCAGCGTCACCCATCGCCCGAGGAAGCGATCCTCCTTGGGCGGCTTGGGCGGCGCCGTGAGCCCCTGCCCCAGCGCAGGATCCGCCCCGTTGATCTGGAGCAGCGAGATCGACCGGATCGAGTCCCGATCCACCCGGAACGACAGCAGCAGGTTGCCCCCTGATACCCCCAGCGCGGGCCCCTGAACACGCGACGGGAAGCGCCCTGGCTTCAGATCCGTCAGCTTGATCGGCGCCGAACCCGCCCCCAGCCCCGCCAGCACCAGATCGGTCTTTGAGTTCTCCGCCTGCTCCTCCCAGGAACCCCACACCGCGTCCTTGTCCACCGCCAGCGTCGGCGACGCCCCGGCTGCCTTGGCCCCCGCCACCTGCGTCGCCCCCGCCGCCACGCGCCCGTCCGCCTCCAGCCACCGCAGGAACAACCCCTGCTGCCCCTGCCCCCGGTTGGAGTAAAGCAACGCCACCCGCTGCCCCTGCACCGCCACCGCGAAGCGACCCACCCGGTCGGCCTCCGGCGTCACGTCCACCGGGTTGCCCTCCGGCTTGAGCGTCTTCTCGTCGACCAGCTGGGCAAACACATGATCGTGGCCCACGGTCTCGTGGTCGTCGGACCACAGCACCAGGAGCCCCCTCGGCGTCCTCGCCAGCACCGGGCTCCCGGTGCTCTGCGAGGCCACCGACGGCGCCCTCACCCGGGCCAGCGCCGAGAGCCGGCACGTCCCCTGGTTCTCCCGGGCTACGGCCACGTGGTCCAGCATCGCCTTCCCCACCGCCGAGGACATCGTATCTTGCGCCTCCTTGAAGCGCCTGGAGGCTTCCACCAGGTTCCCCTCCAGCACCCGGGCCTGCCCCTCCGCCACCAGCGGCGCCCACCGGGGCCCCTCCGCCGACGGCGGCTCCGCCGAGGCGGACACCGACGCGGAAGGCACCGGCGCAACGCTCCCCAGCGCGGAGGTCAGCGCCCCGTCGGAATTCTTCGGGACAAGAGTGTTCCCCGGCACAGCGGGCGCCCCGGGCCGGTAGAACTCCCGGACCCCGACGGCGCCCCCGACCAGCCCGAGGACCCCCACCAGCACCAGCGGCCACCGGGATCTCGTCGAGCTTGGCGGATCGAGGGGTCGCTTCACCGTGTTGCTCGACCCGAGGTCGCCGGGGAGCGACTCATTCGCCGGGCGGACCTCCGGCGAGGGATGCGTGGACGGAGACGGCGAGACTCCGAACGGCTGGCTCGCCGACGAAGGGGTCGCGGGGGCTGGCGGCTCGGTCACCGCATCCGGCGACACGGAGAGCGGAGCCGAAGGACGGGCCGGGGCCCCCGCCGCAGGCCGGGGCGAGTTCACGCCGCTCCCGCCGTTCTCCTGGGCAAACTGCCTCCGCAGCTCCTCCGGGACCAGCGGCGACGCACCCACCCGGGAGACCTCGCTGGTGATCAGCAGGCTGGAATTGTGCACATCCACCGCGGCGATGAAGCCGTCGGCCAGCTCCTTCGCGGTCTGGTAGCGGGCGTCCGGCTCCCGGGCCAGGGCCTTCTCGAACCAGGCCTCCACCGCGTGGGGAAGATCGGGCCGGTAGCGCAGCAGCTTCGGCAGCGGGGAGCTGGCGATCTGCGCGAAGGTCATGGCGATCCCCTTGTCGGTGGACCACACCGTGCGCCCTGTCAGGCACTCGTACACGATGCACCCGAGGGCCCACACGTCCGCCCGGTGATCCACCGTCCCCTGCCCCTGCACCTGCTCCGGCGACATGTAGGCCGGCGTCCCGAAGATCGCCCCCTCCCTCGTCAACCGCGCCTGCGCCCCCCCGTCGTCGGTCTGCTCGTAGAACTTCGCCAGGCCGAAATCCAGCACCTTCGACAGGATCTCCCCCTCCTCGTTCGTCGTCAGGAAGATGTTCTCCGGCTTCAGATCCCGGTGGACGATCCCCGCCGCATGCGCCTTCGTCAGCCCCCGCGCCACCTGCGCGGTGATCCGCGCCGTCGTCTCCGGATCAAACTGCCTCACCTTCACCATCCGCTCGTAGAGCGACTCCCCCCGCAGCAGCTCCATCACCAGGAACGGACGCCCGTCCTCCAGCTTCCCCGAGTCGTACACGTCGCAGATGTACGGGCTGTGCACCGCCGCCGCCGCCCTCGCCTCCCTCAGGAACCGCTCCACCACCACCGGCGACGACGCAAACTCCGACGCCAGCACCTTCACCGCCACCGCCTTCCCGATGTCCGTGTGGCGGGCCTCGTACACCTGCGCCATGCCACCCCGCCCGATCTCCCGCTCGATGCGGTAGCGGTCTGCGACGATGGTCCCGGCTTCGAGTTTGGCGGACTTGGTCACGAGGGCTCCCCCGAGTGTACCTCAGTCGGGCCTCTCCAGGGGTAGCCCCTCCGACTCCCACGCAAGAACCCCCCCCTCCAGGAACGCCACCGGCACCCCCTGCTCCGCCAGCTTCTCGCTCATCGCCTTCGCCTTGTCCCCGGAGCGGCAGTACAGCACCGGCTCCCCTGCCAGCATGTGGAGCTCCGCCAGCCTCCCCTCCACCTCCTCCTCCGGGATGTTCACTGCCCCCGGCAGGTGGGCCCTCCCGTACACCGGCGCCTCCCTCAGATCCACCGGCACGACCTGCCCTTGCTGCAGCAACTGCACCAGCTCCGGCACCATCACCGACCCCTGCGACCTCGGCAAGTGCGGCTCCAGCATCGCCCGTAGCTGCTGCCTCTTCACCGCCCCTGCCTGCGCGTCTACCGGCCTCCCCTTCGCGAACACCATGAAGGTCGGAACCGACTGGATCCGCAACGACTGCGCCAGCCTCGGCGACTTGTCGATGTTCACCTTGACGACCTTCGCCCGGCCTTCCATCTCCTTGGCCACGGCCTCCACCTCCGGCGCCACCACCTTGCAGGGGCCGCACCAGTCGGCATAAAAGTCAATGAGAACGGGTACCTGGCTCTCCAGGACCTCCGCCCGGAACGACTGCTCGCTGATCACAGGGACTGGCATGGGGGAGACAGATACCATGACTTCTCGCTCTCGCCGCTCCGCGTTGGCTTCCTGGTCCCCTTGGATGCACCAGGCCCTCTCCGTCGCTTCCCTCGCCTCCCCGGCCCGTGACGTCCCCGTCGGCGCCCTCCTCCTCGCCCCTGACGGCTCCCTCCTCGCCTCCGCCTTCAACCGCCGCGAAATCGACGCCGACCCCACCGCCCACGCCGAGCTCCTCGCCCTCCGCCAGGCCTCCCGCCTCCTCGGATCCTGGCGCCTCGACGGCTGCACCCTCGTCTGCACCCTCGAACCCTGCCTCATGTGCGCCGGCGCCCTCCTCAACGCCCGCGTCGCCCGCCTCGTCTACGGCGCCGACGACCCCAAGGCCGGCGCCGTTCGTAGCCGCTTCGCAGTCCTGGATGACCCACGCCTCCCCCACCGGGTCGAGGTCCACCGCGGCATCGAGGAGGAGGCCTGCGCCGCCGCGCTCCGCGCCTTCTTCGCCTCGCTTCGGGCCGAGGGGCAGAAATTACGGCGCATCCGGCGCCACGGCCCCCTCGTTCGTGTCCTCCAGCGCATCCGGAAGCTTCTCCTTCGGCTTGCTGGGCGGCTGACCGAAGACCACCCACTCCGACAGCCCTTCTTCCAGCTCGTCTTCCCGGATCAGGTTCCGCTTCGCCATCCCCCGCATCAGCCGACGCAGGTACCCCATGAACCCGGGGTGGACCTTCCCCTCTGCCCCGAAGTGCTGCCGCTTCGGGTTCGGCAGGATCGACGCCAGGTACAGCGCCTGCCCCAGCGACAGCTCCGCCGCGGACGTCTTGAAGTAGTGCTGCGCCGCCGGGCCTATCCCGTAGATCATCGGCCCGAACTCGATGCTGTTCAGGTAAAGCTCCAGGATCTGCTCCTTCGACAGCGCCTGCTCCAGGTACATCGTCAAAAACGCCTCCTGGAGCTTCCTCCCCACGGTCTTGTCCCGGTAAAGGTAGAGGTTCTTCGCCGTCTGCATCGAGATGGTGCTCGCCCCCCGCAAGAATTTTCCCGCCTTGAGGTTCTCCCGGATCGAATTCCGGATCGCCTCCTGGTCGAACCCTCGGTGCCTCCGGAACCCTCCGTCCTCCGTCGTCAGCACCGCCGCCTCCATGAACCGGCTGATCCCTCCCAGGGACACCCACCCGGGGGTCCCCGGGCCGGTCTCCACCTCCACCAGCTTCCCGTCCCCGTCGTACACCTGCCTCCGGAAAGGCTGCCGGAACCTCGCCACCTCCACCGAGGGCGGCGCCGATGTCACCCGGCAGTCGTTCAGGAACTGAAACTCCACCTCCGCCTTGTCCGGGCGCTTGCTCTCGAAGGCCACCCGGCCGCTCACGGAGAAGGTCCCGGCCATCTTCATCCCTACCAGCACGGGCGCCAGCCCCGAGGGGAGCCCGTCCAGCGCCGCCTGGCACGACGCCAGCGGCACCGCGAATTTCCCCCGGATCGCATGCCCTTCCCCCTGCCGCTCGAAGGACCCGGACACCTCCCCCTGCACCTTCCCCACCCCGAATTCTCCCCGATCCACCCTCACGCTGGATCCATCCAGCGCCCCCCCGCCCACCCAGACGAACCGCAGATCCAGCCCGCGGACCGGCTCCGTCGCCAGCTTCCTGTGCTGGAGCGAGAGGCCGCGGACCACCCCGTTCAGGTCCACGTCCACCCTCGACGCGTCCCCGGACAGCCGGATCTCTCCTCCTGCCTCCACCGACGCCTTCCCCACGTCCAGCAGACCGAAATCTCCCTCCTGCACCCCAAGCATCCCCAGCGTCACCGGGCCTCCGTTGACCCGCAGCGCCAGCCCCTCCCCGGACCCCACCGGGATCTCCGCCGAGATCAGCAGCGGTGCGCTCCCCTCCCCTCCCTGCACTGGCGTCAGCCCCACGTTCACCCCCTTCGCTCCGGTCTTCACCGTCAGCGCCCCGGGCCCCACATGCAGCGTCTCCGCGCCGCGCCGCACCGTCGCCCGGAGCCGCTCGATCTCCACAAACGACCCCTCCGCCAGCGCCATCGATACCTCCCGTGCGGCCTGGTGGGCCCGCTCTTTCCAGCGCCGCGCACGCTCCTGGAGCCGTGATCCCTCCAACGCCGTCGTGGTCGTCTTCCCTGGGGCCTTGCCCACCACGACCACCGGTGGGGGAGCCGGGGCAGGTTCCTCCTCCGGCAGCGCCAGATCCAGCCTCAATTGCTGGGCCTTCCAGCCCAGCGCCCTCGCTCCGGCCCCGGCGCGGCGCAGCGACAGCCGCGCGCCTTCCACCGTCGCGCTCTGCCGGGCCAGCTTCCACTCCAGGGAGGACAGACCCACTTCCCACCCCTCTTCCCCTCGCTCCACGGAGATCCCGGAGGCGGAGGCGCTCTCGTCCTCGTGGTGCCAGAAGGCCCGGAGCCCCGAGAGGCGCACCCGGGAGCCTCCCCCGGACGAGGGGGCACCTCCCCCGGAAAGGCGTCCCAGCAGTGCCTTCACTTCTCCCTGGATCTTTCCAGGGTCACCTTCGACCTTGAGTTCCCCCCCCTGGACGGCGATCTCCCGGGTAGAGCCGGACGGCTCGATCTGCACGGTGACCTGCTGGAGCCGGGCGGAGGCGGAGGGCACGTCGGCCAGGCGGATCTCGACGCCCTCTAGGCGCACGCCGAGCCAGACCGGCTGAACCCGCTCCACGGAGAGGGTGGCTCCGTACCGGGCGGCCTTCTCGGCGAGGCGAGCGCGGACCGCGGGGCCAAAACCGGCCGCAGCGAGGAGCAACGCCAGCGCGAGGACGCCGAGGGGAACCAGGAACCGACCGGGACGCATGGGGAGGGAACCGTACTGCGACGGCGCGCCGGGCGCCAAGTCAGGCGGGGTGCGGCCGGCGAGGATCCGGAGGCCAGGAGCAAGGACAAAAAAGAAACCCCCCGGAGCCTTGCGGCTCGCGGGGGGTTTCACAGGTTTCCCGGCGGCGACCTACTCTCCCACACGGTCACCCGT
>CAZSDX010000333.1:0-8052 GCA_964605685.1 uncultured Polyangiaceae bacterium | reverse complement strand
GTGCGCTTTGCCGGGGCGACCGGGGGCGGGGGCGGCGCGCTCACCGGAGGGGGTGGCACGACCGGGGGCGGGGGCGGTGCGCTCACCGGGGGGGGTGGTTTGCTGGGAGGGCCAGGGGGGCGGCTCACCGGGGGGGGTGGTGCGACCGGGGGAGGCGGCGCGCTCACCGGGGGAGGGGGAGGCTCGACGACGATCTCGATCTGGGCGAGGGAGGGCTCCCGGGGGCGGGGCTCGCGGACCTCATCTTCCTCGCCGAGGACCTCGTGGGGGGCGGCCTCGTCCTCCTCGCCGAGGAGCTCGGCGTCGATCTCAGGGAGGGAGACGGGGGCGGAGCGAATCTCGGGGACGGAGCCGACGCCGTAGTAGACCCGCAGCGCGTTGCGGATGTCGGAGGGGGGAGCGATCATGGCCCGGGCGGGCAGGCGAGCAGCGGCGGCGCAGGCCTTGAGGGCGGTCTCGTTGGTGGGGTCGTCCATGGCGACGTAGAGGGTGTTGCCCTGGCCACGGACGTTGCGCACGTAGATGGGGATGAGGCAGAATTGCTCGGCGATTTCTCTGGGGATCAGGTTGAGCAGGTGGCGAGAGAAGTCGATATGATAGAGGGAGACCCAGGGGGCGTTGAGCTGCTGGGAGAGCACCTGGGTGAGCTGGATCTCGTTGAGGGCGCCGGCCTCGACGAGGAGGGCGCCGAGCCTGCGCCGATCGATCTGCTGAGCCCGCAGGGCGGCCGCGAGCTGCTCGGGGGAGATGATGCCAGCCTCGATGAGGAGCTGACCCAGACGCGGACGGACGGGGACCATGAGCCTGGCTAGCCTAGCCGAGTTTGAGACAATTGGACCGCACCAACGACGGGGCGTCTTTGTGGTAGGGTTCCCCGGGCGATGGTGACGTGCCCCGCATGCCAGACCCCCTGCGACGAAGGACACCGGTTCTGTCCAGCCTGTGGCTTTCCCATCGGGCAGGTGTCCCGGCAGTCGAGCGATCCGCTGGTGGGGCGGACGCTGCCCGGGGGCTACACGGTGCTGGAGCTGGTGGGGGTCGGGGGGATGGGGCGCGTCTACCGGGCCGAGCAGCAGGCGCTGGGGCGCACGGTGGCGGTGAAGATCATCCACAACCACCTGCTGAACGACGAGAGCGCCTCGGCGAGGTTCATCACCGAGGCGAGGGCGGCGAGCCAGCTCAACCACCCCAATTCGGTCGGGATCATCGACTTCGGCAACACCGAGGACGGCCTGCTCTACCTGGTCATGGAGTACCTGCGAGGCCGGGACCTGGCCCGGGTGCTCCACGAGTCGGGGCTGCTGGAGATCCCCCGGGTGGTGGACGTGATCCGGCAGGTTCTGGCGACGCTGGACGAGGCCCACGAGCTGGGGATCATCCACCGGGACCTGAAGCCGGAGAACATCATCCTGGAGCCGCGCCGCGGGGGTGGCGACTACGTGAAGGTGGTGGATTTCGGGCTGGCGAAGATCCAGGCCCAGCGCTCGATGACACGCCCCGGGATCGTCTGCGGAACCCCCGACTACATGGCGCCGGAGCAGGGCCGCGGTGACCCCCTGGACGGCCGCTCCGATCTCTACGCGGTCGGGGTGATCCTGTTCTTCCTGCTCACCGGACGGCTCCCCTTCGAGGGGGACTCGCCCACGCAGGTCGTGCTGATGCACCTGACCATGCCGCCGCCCGATCCCAGGCAGGTCGCCCCGCAGCGGAACCTCCCGGACAAGCTGGTAGAGGTGTGCCTCCGGGCGCTCTCCAAGGAGCCGGACGCGCGCTTCCCCAACGCCAGCGCCTTCTCCCGGGCGCTGCTGGAGAGCCTGGAGATCCCCCCGTCCATCGACGCTAGCAGCCCCGGGGAGATCCTGATCTGCCCCGCCTGCCAGTCGCCCAACCCCCTGCGGCAAAAATTCTGCGGCGAGTGCGGCGCCAAGCTGCCCGCCTCCGTCAGCGGGTCGTCGGCGGTCGAGGTGGCCGTCCGCCGCCAGGAGATCGCCCAGCGGCTGAGCGCCCGCACCATCGAGGCCTCCCAGCTTCCGCTCAAGGGGCGAGCCTCCGACCTCGCCTGGCTCGACGAGCGCTGGCGCAGCCTGCGGGGGGCCTTGATCGCCGTGCAGCTCGTGGGGGAGGAAGGAGCCGGGAAGACCCGCATCCTCCAGGAATTCGCCGAGCGCGTCCGGGAGCAGGGGGGGGACCTGGTGGAGGTAGGTCCGGACCCCTGGTGGGCCGAGGTGGGGTACTGGACGCTCAAGCAGGCGATCTGCAAGCTGGGGCACCTCCCGGAGGACGGGGGGACGGCGACGCAGTGGGCGGGGGCCAGCGCGGAGGCGAGGCAGGGGCTGGCGGAGGTGTTCGAGCGACAGACGAGCGCGACGCTCCAGCCGGAGCAGCGGCGCTACCTGGCGGCGGAGGCGCTGCGGTGGGCGCTGGCGCGGGGGGCGCAGCTCGCGCCGAGCGGGCGGGTGCTGCTGCTGATCGACGACCTGCACCGGATCGACGGGGCGAGCCGCAACGCCTTCTCCGACGCGCTGAGCGAGCCGCTGCTGGCGCCGGTGCTGCTCGTGGCGAGCCGCACGCCGGGGAACGAGGCTGGCTGGGGCAACGCGGAGGTCCGATCCCTCTCCCTGCTGCCGTCCTCGACGGTGGCGGAGCTGTTCGATGGGACGGCGCTGCTGCCGCCGCCGTCGACGCCGGAGTCCAGGGGGCTGCTGCCGCTGTTCGCCGAGCACCTGGTACGCTTCGCCCGGGACGGCGGGACGGACCCCCCGGCGAGGCTGGTCGACCTGCTGGCCCTGAGGATCGAGCACACCACCCCGGAGGCCAGGCGGGCGCTCCAGGTGGTGGCGGTGCTGGGGGACGGCACCACCGCATCGGAGATCGCCGCGGTGACGGAGGGCGATTTCGAGGTGGAGCCGGTGCTCCAGCGGCTGGCGAAGAAGGGGCTGGTGGTGCTCGACGGGAGCGGGGCCCGGGTGGCGCACCCGCTGCTCCGGGAGGTGGCCCTGGCGATGATCCCGGTAGCAGCTCGCCGGGAGCTGCACCTCTCGGCGCTGTACCTGGGGCAGCAGCGGGGGCGACCCATCGAGGTGCAGGCGCTCCACGCCGCCGCGGCGCAGGATCCCTTCCAGGCGCTGCTGCTGCTGGATCAAGTGGCGACCCGGGCGCAGCAGCGGGGGGACGCGGGCGGCGCGACCCTGGCGCTGCGGCGCGCCCTGGAGGTCGCCCGCCAGGAGATCTTCCGGGGCGAGCTGGACGACCCGGCGCGGGCGGTGGTGCTGTTCAGCCAGAAGCTGGCGGAGGTGCTGGGACACCAGGGGGACTACACCGACGCGGACGGAGTGCTGCGCGAGGCCATGGATCTGACCAGCCCGTCGAGCATCGATCGGGCCAAGCTCCTCCGGACGATGGCGCAGATCGCCCGGGGACGCGACCGGGAGCCGGAGGCCAGCGGTTACATCACCGAGGCGATCCGGATCGCCCAGCGCGCCAACGAGCCCGAGCTGCTCCGGTCGCTGGAAGCCCTGCGGTGACCGCCATGGATGCCCTGGAACGCCCCGCTCCTCGCTTCGTCGCGCGCTGGGATCTGGACAAGACCTACCTGCGCACCAACTTCGACACCCTCCGGGACCTGGTGAAGACGGCGCTGGAGCGCCCGGACGAGAAGCGTACCGTGCCGGGGGCCGCCTCGCTGCTCCGGGAGCTGTCGGCGGCTGGAGGCGAGATCCACATCCTGTCGGGCAGCCCGCGGCAAATGCGGGGGCGCATCGAGGAAAAACTACGCCTCGACGGGGCCCGCTTCGACTCCCTCACGCTGAAGCCCAACCTGGAGAACATGCTGCGGCTGCGGCTGCGGGCGCTCCGCGATCAGCTCGGCTACAAGCTGCCGGCGCTGCTCCGCTCCCGGTCGTCGCAGCCGCCGGACGGGCCGCCGCTGCCGGAGGTGCTCCTGGGGGACGACGCGGAGGCCGACGCCTTCGTCTACTCGCTCTACGCGGACATCTGCGCCGGGCTCGTGCCGCTGGACACCCTGGCCCGCGTGCTCCAGCTCGGCCGCACCTACGAGGACAACGCCGAGGAGGCGCTCCGCTTCGCCCGGGTGCTGCCCGAGCGCCCCTGCGTCCAGCGGATCCTGATCCACCTGGACCGGCAGCTCCCCCCCAGCCGCTTCGCCCCTTATGGTCCCCGCGTGGTCCCCTTTTACAACTACCTCCAGGCGGCGCTGATCCTGGCGGAAGACGGGCTGCTGCCTCCGGGCGGGGTGGTGCGGGTGGCCGCCGAGATGGTGCTGGATCACCGCTTCGACGCCGACGGGCTGGCCCGCTCCTACCTGGAGCTACGCCGCCGCGGGGTGGTCCACGGGGGGCTGGTCGCGCCGCTGCGGGAGGCCATCGACGCCCAGGCCCAGGGGGGCAATTTCCCCGCGCAGGGGGAGCTGGAGGCGATGTGCGCTCACCTCGCGGAGCGGCTCCCCCAGGAGCCACCGGGTACCCCTCCGGCGGACACCCCGCGGGATTACCTGGCGCTGGTCGCCACCCACAACCCCCGGCGGAAGAAGCGCTAGCCGGCCAGCTTCTGGAGCCACGCCGTCAGGGCCGGCGGGGGCAGCGCCCCGACCTGCCGCTGCACCGCCTCTCCCCCGGAGAACCCCACCAGCAGCGGGATGGACCGGGCGCCGTGCTGGGCGGCCCCCCGGGGGTTGTCGTCGACGTTGAGCTTGGCCACCAGCAGCCGCCCCTGGAGCTTGCGGGCGGCGTCCTCCAGGGTCGGAGCGATCATCCTGCAGGGGCCGCACCAGGGGGCCCAGAAGTCCACCACCACCGGCACCGGCGCCTCGGCGATGACCCCCTCCAGGTCGTCGTCCGTCAGGTCGATCGGGTGATCCGGGGCGCCAAGGGGAGATTTGCAGGCCCCGCAGCGCCCGCCGGCGAAGAGGCGAGCCACCGGGACCCGGTTGGCTTGACCACAGTGAGAACAACGAAGTACCAGAGCGCTAGCCATGAGGACCAGCGTAGCATCCCGACCGTGGCGCGCGGCTCCTGGTTTGGTGTAAGGTAGGTCGTTCCTGAGTTTGTCCCTGCATGGGAGGTCCTCCGTTGGACAGCGATCTGGCCGAAAGCCTGTCGGCCCTCAAAGCTATCTTCCAGCGCCGCAAGCTTCCCCTCGAACTGGGGGCTGCGGACGCAACTCTGGTCGAAGAACTGCGCAAGAAGCTCCGGATCCCTTCCCGGTTCCGCGCCTTCCTCCTCGAAGCCAACCCGGTGCGCCTCGAGACCGTCTCCCCCATCGAGCGGGTCCGGCTGTTCCCGGCCTCCGAGCTCCTCGAGGAACAGAAGGGCTTTGCCCTCCTCGAAGATGGCTCCCCCCGCACGGAGAACGGCGGCTCCTGGCGCAAGACCTGGGTCATCATCGGCCGCAGCACCCTCCTGGGAGACCCCTACTTCCTTGATGTCTCCAAGCTTGACGCGGAGGGAGACTGCCACGTCTACACCGCCATGAGCGGCACCGAGCGCTGGGAGCCGCGCCTCTGTGCCTCCTCCTTCGCCCAGTTCCTCCGCATCCTGGCCATCTCCATGGAAGTCGCCCAGGGCTTCGGCGAGGCCATCCTCGACGACGAGGACGAGGCCTCCTTCCGGGAATCCCTCGGCCAGAAGATCAAATCCATCGACCCCGCGGCCCTCCGCGCGGGCCACTGGACCTGACCTCTCCCCCGTTCCCGACGCCCTCTTTCCCCGCCCCTCCGCACGGGGTCAAAAATACGCTACGCGAGCGCCTGGTCGATGCGCTCGGCGGCGCGGAGGCTCATGGCCATGATGGTGACCTGCGGGTTCACGCCGAGGCTCGACGGCATCACGCTGCCGTCGCACACGTAGAGCGACTCGGCGTCGTGGGCTTGCTGGTCGGGGCCGACGCAACTGGACCTGGGATCCATGCCCATGCGGCAGGTTCCCAGGGGGTGGAAGGCCGCCACGTCGAAGTCGCCGGGGCGTAGCCGCGCCTGGCGCAGCGCGTCGAGGCCCCGGCGGTCGGTGATCTCGCCGTGGCCGAGGGCAAAGGGGAACACCCGGCGGGCCCCGGCGGCGAGGAAGACCTCGGAGAGCAGAACGAGCCCCCGCTGGCAGAGGGCCGTGTCGCGGGCGTTCATGTTGTAGGTGATCAGGGGGGAGCCCGCGGGGCCTTCCCGGACGGTGCCGCGGCTCTGGTCCTGGATCATGAAGCCGAAGACCGCCAGGCGCCGGTAGTTGTCCATCAGGTCCATGAGGCGGCGGCCGGTCCAGGGGATGCCGATGCTGAGGACATCCGGCGGGGTCGAGCAGCCCTCGAACATCAACCCCTCGTCGGCAAAGCTCTCGATCCCGTAGCCCTGGGGGATGCCGCGGCCCATGTCGATTTCCTCGTCGAAGAGCGCCAGCACCTGGGCCGCGGGGTGGATGGACAGGTTCCTGCCGAGCCAGCCGCTTCGCGTGCAGACACCGCTGCGCGCGAGCAAGAGCGGCGTCATCAGGGCACCGCCGGCCACCACCGTCGCCTCCGCCTTGACCCGGAGGGTGCGCCCGGAGGCCAGCGTCGCCCGGACCCCCCGGGCCCGCCCGGCCACCAGCTCCACCCGGTCGACCCGGGCCCCAGAGACGAGCTGCGCCCCCCGCTGAAGCGCCGCCGGGATGTAGCTCACCTCCGCCGAGCGCTTGGCCCCGGTCGGGCAGCCGTAGCAGCACATCCCCTGGCCGTCGCAGCCGGGGGCGTTGCGGGGCAGCGGGCCGTGGTGGTAGCCGAGCGCCTCCGCGCCCCGGGCGATCACCCGGCCCACCCCCCCGGTATGCTGGAATTCCGCCCGCGCCACCTCCAGCATGCTCTCCACCCGCTCGAAGTACGGGGCGAGCCCCTGCGCCGAGAATTCCTCCGGGAGCCCGTGCACCTCCCGCCACACCCGGAAGGTCCGCTCCGGGGTCCGGTAGCAGGTCCCGCTGTTGATCGTCGTCGACCCGCCCACCATGCGGCCCGCCCACACCGGGACCCCCACGTTTCCCAGGGCAAAGGTGATCCCCCGGTCCCGGTAGTAGCGCCGCAGCGCCGTGCTCGCCCGCCCGGTGAAATCCCCTCGCCGGAAGAAATGCCCCTCCTCCAGCAGCAGCACCGCCCTCCCCCGCCTCGCCAGCTCGTAGGCCGCCGCCGCGCCTCCGGCCCCGGTCCCCACCACCACCACCTCGCACTCCAGCTCCGTGTCCTCCTCCACCTCCCGCCCGTCGGTCACCTGCCCCAGCCACCTCGGCCGCTCCTCCGCCCTGGTCCGCTCCGCCTCGTAGGGGCACCCCAGCCGCCGCAGCGTCGCCTCGTCGTCAAAATGCGCCGCCTTCAGCGGCGTCAGCACGCTCCTCAGCCACGCCCTCGCCGCGAAGGACCGCCGCTCCTCCCACCTCGCCAGCAGCCGGGTCCGCTCCCCCAGCGGCAGCGCCGAGAAGGGCCGGAAATGCGTCGCCAGCGTCGCCCCCTCGCAGCTCCACAAAAGCCCCCGCAGCCCCGCCCGGTGCCCCGCCGGCGACCCGGCAAAGTACCGCTCCACCCGCCCCACCGTCACCTCCCCTCCCCCGTCCACCACGTTCCCCTGCGGCATCGCTGCCTCCGCGATGGCCACCACGATCCGCCGCTCCCGCTCGCTCAGCAGCGGCCCTCCCCGCTCTGCCTCTTCCTGCTCCTCCCTCGCCCCCACCGACGGCTCCCCCACGCCCTCTGCTAGCACCGGCAATCGCATCGTTCTCTCCGTTCTGTCAAATCAGAACACAAGCCTGCCTCACGAGCAACAGGGGCGCGAGGGCGGCAGGTTGCGTATGCTGGCGGGGTGTCTTCGCTGGTTCTGGTGGTGATGCTGGCGCAGGCGGCGCCCGGGGCGTCGGCGCAGCAGATCGACTGCGCGGAAGGGCGGGCCCGGATTTCAGCCTGGGATCGAGCCCGGGCACCGCACCTGGGCAGGTACTGCGACTTGCTGGCCCAGGCGGAGGTGCGCCTGCCGCAGGAGCCGGCGCGAGCGGAGCAGGCGGCGGCGGCGGCGGCGACGCTGGTGGC
>CAZSDX010000332.1:0-8054 GCA_964605685.1 uncultured Polyangiaceae bacterium | reverse complement strand
GAGGCCACCCGAAGCGCCACCCCGAAGAGAAAGCTCTTCTCCTTCCCCTCCTGGATCTCCTCCAGGCGCCGGGAAGCCACCCAGAAAACCTGCTGGCAGGCATCGTCCACGTCGGCCTCCGGGACCCCCAAGCGCCGGAGCGACCTCCCGATGAAGTCAAAATGGACCTCGACCAGCGAGCGAAGGCGCTCTGCGGGGGTGGCCCGGCGCTCCGGGGCCCTCCAGCGAGGCAACTTCAGCAGCTCGGCCAGGCTCATCCTCCCCAGGATGGCCGGACCCGACCCCGTTGATCACCCAAAAAAGAAGTTCCGGTACCCGGGGCATGTCCGAGGAGGTACCTCCCCCTGGTAGCACCCTGCCGGCTGGGGCCAACATGGGCTCCCCGGGCTGGTCGCCCCCGGGAAGAGGGAGGTGCTACCCTCCGGGGTCATGGCCCAGCCTGTCGTTGCGCCCCTCGATCCTCCGTTTCCGGGCCCCTTCCTCGACGTCGACGACATGCCCGAGAACACCCTTCACGACCAGTCCCTCGCCCTCCTTGCGCAGATCCTCTCCTGGTGGGCTGCTAGCCAGGGGCTCGACGCCCTCGTTGCTCGCAACCTCGCCTGCCGCTGGGACAGGTCCGACGCCCGCATCGGCATCGACCCCGACCTGCTGCTGACCCTTCCTCATCCTCCGCTGTCCGAGGGACGAAAATCCCTCAAGCAGCTTCGCCTCTGGGAACCGGGTCACCACCCTCCCCGCGTCACCATCGAGGTCGTCAGCGAATCCACCGCCGACAAGGACTACGACGAGGCCCCCTGGGCTCACGCCAAGGCGGGCACCCGCGAACTCTGGGTCTTCGACCCGGAACTCCACGGCCCCACCCGCGGCGGCGGTCCCTTTCTCTTGCAGGTGTGGCAGCAACAACCGGGCGGCACGCTCAAGCGAACGCACGCAGGCAACGGCCCGGCCTGGAGCGAGGAGATGCAGGCGTGGCTGGTGCTGACGGACGGAGCGACGAGGCTGCGGCTGTCGGACGACCGCTGGGGCCAGCTCCTCTGGCCCACCGAGGCCGAGGCCAAGGCCCGCGAGGTCGAGGCCAAGGCCCGCGAGGCCCGGGATGCCAGGGCTCGCGAGGCAGCAGAAGCGCAGGCACGCGAGACGGCAGAGGCCGAGGTGCGCGTGCTGCGCCAACGCCTCGCCGAGCTGGAGGCACAGCGCAAGCCACAGGACGGGCTCGAACCCATCAAAAAGTGAAGCCGCCCCCGACGCTCCCCCAGAACCCGAGCACCGCCGGGCGGTGAATCTCCACCCGGGGCTGCTCGAAGAGGAAGGAATCCCGGAAGAACGGCGAGAAGACCCCCAGGTTCGCCTCGACCAGCCCCCCGGTCTCCGGAGCCCAGGACAGCCGTCCTGCCAGCCGCGGGGCCAGCCAGGGCCGTCGCTCCGCGCGGGGCTCGTCGATCTGCTGGCCCTGGGCCTCCAGGATCCCCCCGTGAACCCCCCCGCACGCCATCCCTTCCACCTCCCGGGACAGCCGGGTCGGGAGGCAGGCGCTGGCGTCCAGCAGGTACGCGGTGAACCGGGCTCGGAAGGCGTCCACGTTCACCCCACCGTGAGGCCAGATCCCCGCCCCGAGCCGGAGCGCCACCGGCCCCACCCGGCGTTGCCCCCAGGGACCGACCCCCGGCGCCACCCTCGGCCCCAGCCCGCTCATCATCCCCACCTCGACCCCGGCGCTCCACCGCCGCGGGAGGCGCGCTCGGACAGGGGCGGTGGCAGCGGGCGTCGGGGCCCGAGGCAAGGGGGCGGGCACAGGCGGCGACGAGGACGATGGCGGGGGCGAGGACGACGGCGGCGGGAGCGGGGGAGCGTGGAGCGGGGCCAGGGCGAGGACCGCGACCAGAACCAGGGAGTGAGCGACCTCCTCGCAGTTCAGCCCCTGAAGCTCCCGGCGGGTGATTTCCCCGTTGAGCAGCAGGAGTTCCAGGGTGCCCGCGGGGAGATCGCGGGAAGGGTGGAACTGGAAGCGAAGCGTCGTGGCGGGTTCCCCGGGGCGCGGAGCGCGGAAAGGGAGATCCCGCTCCCGGAGCGCCTGCTCGATAGCCTCCCGGGAGGGGCAGCCCGGGGTTGGATCGACCTCCACCGAGAGAGGAAAGGCCCCCGGATGGGTCTGGCCATACCCTGACGAGGACCAAAGGAGCAAGAACCAGGCAGCGCGCCTCACGGGGGAGAGCCCTCGGAGCCTCCCAGACGCCCCGGAGAGCCCCGGAGGTGAAGCCAGACGACGGTCGCCACCAGGGCGAGGGCGAGGAACGCGAGGGCGGCGAGCCTGATCTTGCGGCGCTTCCACCAGCGGGGCGGGGGCGGGGCGGGGGCGCGTTCGTGGCGATCTCCGCGGGCGACGATCGGCATGGGGGTCTCACCGGGGCGGGGCGGAGGGAGCGCGAGGAGACGAAAGGCGACGTCGTCGGCGGGTCCGTGGGGGTCGGCGCTGGTCTCGAAGATGCGGAGGCGCCAGCGCCGGGAGAGGTCGAGGCCGAGGGATTTCCGGGTTTCCTCGGGGAAGGCGGCGCGGAGGGCGGCCGGCTCCGGCTCGAAGCTGGCGATGGGGCGCAGCTCGGGGACGAGGCGGGGGCCGTCGGGGTCGCCCAGGCGAGGTTCCACGTCCCGGGTGGCCAGGATGACGGCGAGCATGCGGCGCGGCGAGGCGACCGGGGGGCGCAGCGTGCCGTGGGCCTCGAACTGGATCGGTTTCTTGAAGGGGTTCCTGGGCCAGGGGGCCTTGAGCAAGGCGGCGGCGAAGCAACGAGCCACCGGCTCCAGGGCCTTGCTGTCGGTCCGCTCGTCCTCGCTGGTGACGACGCCGGCGGCGTCCATGCGGAGCTGGACGTGTACGGCGCCCGCAAGCTTGCGCTTCTGCTCCAGGGCCTTGCTGTAGCAGCCGATCAAGTCCGCGCTGCGGGAGTCGGCGGCGGCGTCCATCTGCCGCTCCCAGAGCCCGGCGGGGGACTCGTTGGATAGCTCCAGGGAGATCTGGACCCGGGGAGGGTGGTTGGGCCCCGGCGGAGGGGGCTCCGGATCGGGGCGATCCTCGGGGGGCTCGGCGAAGGGGATCAGCGGGCGCTGCGCCTCGAAGCGGAAGTGCGCGTAGGTGGAGGCCGCAGGCCCCTCCGGGGAGGAGGCCAGCGGGATCAAGGCCAGCTCTTTTTTCGGGAATTGCTCGTTGCTCCAGGCGAGCAGCTCGCCGCGGCAGGTGAGCTTCCAGGTGGTGCAGAGGGCCTCGAGGCCGCCAGGGCGAGGGGCCAGGGCGGGGGCCTCCCCCGGGCGCGAGGGGAGCAGGTTCAGGCCAGGCTGGATCGCATTGATGGCGTCCGGGATGCCGTCGAGGGGGCGATCCAGGGTGGCGCCGAGGGGGAGGGCGATCAGGTGGGCGCCCGACGAGGTCAGGCCGACGGCGCGGGCGGCGACGAGGAGGTGCTGGGCGAGGCTCTGGTGATCCCAGACGGCGAAGAAGACCTCCTGGTCGATGCGCCGCTGGGGGCCATCCCCGGCGAGGCCGCCGGCCCGGGCAGGAGACGCCGCCAGCGAGGTCGCCAGGAGCAGCGAGGAGAGAAGCGGGACGCGCCGTGGTGTCATGGAGGAGAGGGTCAGGGAAGCTTGGGGGTCGGGATCTGGCCGCCACCCCGGAGAAATTCCAGGATGGCGTCGCTGAGGGCGCCGTCGGCCTTGACGCAGGCCGCCGACACGTCGCCGGAGGTGACGCCCTTGCACTCCTTACGGCGCCTGTCGTAGGCCGCCCCGACCTTGCCGTCGGCGGCGAGGGCATCGCGGGTGGGGCCGTTCAGCTCCTTCCAGGCGACCGGGGAGGCCCGGGGTTTGGGGGGCTTCTTCAGGGTGAGCTCGCCCTCGCCCAGCGACACGCAGGAGCCGTCCCAGCGGAGCACGTCGAAGCTGGCCCCCTGCCCCACCATCATCGCCGAGGCGGCCCGCTTGCGGAGCACCAGCACCTCCTCGTCGAGCATCATCTTGTAGCGGGCGGTCCCGCCCTCGGCAGCGTTCCAGGCCTCGGTGTTGCCCCGGAGGTAGCCCCGGGTCCAGGGGGTCCCGCCCCGGAGCAGCGCCAGGGCCACGTCCGTGCTCTGGAGCTTGCAGATCCGCTCGACCATCCCTTCCCCGAGCAGGCAGACGTCGTCCTTGGTCCCGGCGCACTCGGTCGGGAACGCCGGCGGGGCGGGGGCCTCCGGGGCCGGGGCCGCCGCGGACGCGGAGGCCGACGGCTCGGAGGAGGCCGGGGAGGCCGGGGATTCCGGGAGCGGAGGGGCCGCCGCGGGCGGGGTGGAGGCGCAGGCCGCCGCGAAGGCCAGGGACAAGGCCAGGATCCAGGAGCGCATGGCGCGGTAACCTACCTGGATCCTTCGCCATCGCCCAGGGGGCCCGAGGGTGCGGTATACAGGGAGCCGTGCGCCTCATCACCATGCCCTTCAGCCACTACAGCGAGAAGGCCCGCTGGGCCCTCGATTTCACCGGACTCGGTTACACCGAGGACGCCCACCTGCCGATGGCGCACCTGCTGGCCACGCTGCCGGTAGGGGGACGGAGCGTGCCGGTCCTGGTGGACGGGGACACGGTGGTCACCGACTCGACGGAGATCCTGCTGTACCTGGATGGCAAGGCGCCGCCTGGAAAGAGGCTGCTCCCCGAGGACACCGCCGAGCGCGCCGCCGCCCTCGACCTCGAAGATTTCGCGGACCGGCGCGTGGGGACCGCAGCCCGCTCGTGGATCTACAGCGAGATGCTCGGCGACCCGTGGAGCCTGGGAAAGCGTCTGGGGCGAAACAGACCTCCGCTGGAGCGGGCCTTGCTTCCGGCGGCGATGACCCTGGCGCGGCGAGGCATCGTCCGGGCCTACGGGGCGACCCCCGAGCGCGCGGCGGAGTGGCGAGGGAAGCTGCGGGCGGCCTTTGACGAGGTGAGCCGCCGACTGGCCGCCTCGTCGGGGCGCTACCTGGTGGGCGACCGCTTCAGCGCCGCGGACCTGACCTTCGCCGCCCTGGCCGCCCCGGCGCTGTTCCCCCCGGAGCACCCCGGGATGCGAGGCTCCCCGGAGGAGCTCCCTGCCCCGGTGCGCGCGGTGATCGACGAGCTTCGGTCCACCCCCGCCGGCCAGCATGCGCTCCGCATGTACCGCGATCATCGATCCGGCTGAGCGAGACCTCCGAGGGCTCGCCGCCAGGGGATGGACAGGCTACTCTTCCGGGAAAATCATGGCGTATATCACCGTGGACACCGCTCCTATCCGCTCCTTGATCGAGGGGATCCTCCAGCGGTGGTCACCCCGGCAAATCTGGCTCTTCGGGAGCCGTATGCGAGGAGACGCCACGGAAGATAGCGACTGGGATCTCCTTGTCGTGGTGGATGACGCGACGCCGGAGCAGGAACTCGATAGCAGGGTCGGCTGGTCTCTCCGACGGAAGGCCAAGGTCCGCGCGGATATCATCCCCTGCAGGCTCGGAGAATTCCTGGAAGACCAGGAGACCCCCAACACCTTGGCTTACGAGGTCGTCCACCGGGGAGGTTTGCTGTATGAGCGCTGAGCGGCTCATCGCGGGGTTGCTACGTGTTGCCAGGGAAGACCTGGATGGCGCCAGAATCTGAGCGGCAGCGGAAACCGCAACGCGGTCTACCTCGCCTCCCAGGCCGCCGAGAAGATCCTCCGAGCGATCCTGACCGCCGAGGGGAAGCATGCGGGGATCAAGCATCAGCTCGACGAGATGATCGATCTCCTCCCCGACGAGAACCCATGGAAAACCGACCTCCGTGGAGTGGAACACCTCTCCGCTTACGCGACGACCTTCCGGTATCCCTCTCCGGTGGGGCGCATCAAGGATCCTCCATCACCGGACGATCTCCAGAGCGTCCTCGCCAGGATCGAGGCTTTGCTTGTCCTTGCACAGGTTCACTTCGGAGTTGCGCCCAGCGAAGGAGACACCCCGGCCAGGAGCGCCTCCCCTCCCCGCTGAACAGGATCTGCGCCCCCTGCCCCCAGAAGCCCCAGGACCATCGGCGCCACCACGCTCAGCGTCGTCCCGGGCTTCGCCTCCGCGTAGCCCACCGCCGGGATGGCCCCGCCCGCGCCTGCAAGGAACAGTCCACCGGAGGCACCGGTGATCCGTGTAGTCGGCGGCCCCGCCCGCGCCTGCAAGGAACAGTCTCTGCGACGGATCGCGGGCGTCCCGGAGGCGACGCCACGAGGGCGTCACCGGGCATCTTTTTCCGGAGCGATGGGGAGCGATCCGGGGTAGTAGGTGGCGTCAGGAGATTGCCATGGCCAATCCGCGCGTCTTTTTCGACATCCAGATCAACCGGGCCCCCGCGGGTCGCATCGTCTTTGAGCTGTTCGCGGACGTGGTCCCGAAGACCGCCGAGAACTTCCGTGCCCTGTGCACGGGCGAGAAGGGGTTTGGCTACAAGGGGAGCAGCTTCCACCGGATCATCCCCCAGTTCATGTGCCAGGGCGGCGACTTCACCAACCACAACGGCACCGGGGGCAAGTCGATCTACGGCAGCAAGTTCGCCGACGAGAACTTCCAGCTCAAGCACACGGCTCCCGGGCTGCTGTCCATGGCCAACGCCGGGCCCAACACCAACGGGTCGCAGTTCTTCATCACCACCGCCGTGACCTCCTGGCTGGACGGCAAGCACGTCGTCTTCGGCAAGGTGGTCGAGGGCATGGAGGTCGTGAAGGCCATGGAGGCCCAGGGCTCCAGCGGGGGCCGCACCGCCTCCCCGGTCACCATCGCCGACTGCGGTCAGCTCTCCTGAACTACCGCAGCCTCCGGCCGATCTCTTCGAGGAGCGCCTCCCGGTGGAAGAGGTCCTCCACGTAGTCCACCTCGCTGGTGTCGATCACCAGCGTGGGCGACAAATCGTAGCGGGCAAACCAGCTCTCGTAGAGCCGGTCCAGGGCCCGCAGGTACGCCGCCGGGATCGCCTGCTCGTAGCCCCGCCCCCGCCGCTGGATCCTCCGCCGTAGCGCCCCCACCGGGCACCGCAGATACACCATCAGGTCCGGCGGGCGCAGCTCCGCCCGCATCGCCCCGTAGAGATCCTGGTAGGTGCCCCAGTCCCGGGCGTCGATGTTGCCCACCTGCCGGTGGTGCGCCGCGAAGATCTCCGCGTCCTCGTAGATGCTCCGGTCCAGCACCACGCCGCGCCGGTCCAGCGACGGCAGCGAGCGCTCCAGCTCCCGCTGCATGCGGAACCTCCGCGCCAGAAAGAAGAGCTGCGACGGGAACGCCCACCGCCTCATGTCCCGGTAAAAATCCTCCAGGTACGGGTTCTCGTCCTGGGGCTCGTAGGCCGGCTCCAGGTCAAAGGTCGCGTGGAGCCACTTCACCAGCGAGGATTTCCCGGCGCCCATGTTGCCGGCGACCGCAAGGTAGCGAGGGGCCATGTCGCCGCCGATGCTACGCCAGGCGCACCCCGGCGCCCCAGCCCTTGCGCTTGCTCCGCCACGCAAAGGCTCCCCACAGCAAAAACCCCTTGAGCGCGCAGGTCCCCGCGATGGTCACCCACACCCCGGTCAGCCCTATCTCCCCCGACAGCCACCACGCCAGCGGGATCCGCGCCGCCGTCCATACCACCACGATCCCCATCGCCAGCCAGGTCTCCCCTGACCCCGCGAACGCGCTCTCGTAGATCACCTCCAGCGCCATCGGCGCCAGGATCAGCCCCACCACCAGCAGGTACGAGGCCCCTCGCTCCGTCGACGCCTCGTCCGCCGCGAACAGCCCGATCAGCCACCGCGGCGCCGCCACGAACAGCACCGACAGCGGGACCATCACCCCGCAGCACCACCGCGCCGCCCGGTGCGCCGCTTCCCTCGCCTCGGCGCGCTCGCCCGCCCCCAGGTGCTGCCCCACCAGCGTCGCCGCCGCCGCCCCGAACCCCGCGCACACCTGGTACGCCGGCCCCTCCAGCCGGTGCCCCAGCCCCAGCCCCGCCAGCGCCGATGGACTGAACCGCGCCAGCAGATCCCCCAGCGCCACGTACACCAAACAGAACCCGATCCC
>CAZSDX010000331.1:0-8064 GCA_964605685.1 uncultured Polyangiaceae bacterium | reverse complement strand
TGGAGAAGTTCAGGTTCTCCTCCACCCCCATCACCGTGTAGGAGACCTTGAGCCGGTCGCCGACCTCCGTCACCGTTCCGTCCGCGCGCAGGCGCAGCCGGATCGGCTGCCCCGCCGGCAGCCCTTCGAGGCGCAGGGGGAGCCCCCCGGTCCGCTGGAGGAAGCCGGGCGCGGCGGCCGAGCAAGGGGCGTCGTCCTCCAGCAGGGTCGCCTCCCACTGGGGGGTCGGGCGGTGGCCGTGGTAGAGCGCGCCCAGGAGCACCGCGGCGGAGCTGCTCAAGAGGATCTGCACCTCCTGCTCGCTCGCCGCCCCGGACTCCAGCGAGGCCTGCACGCGGAATGAGGTCGCCTTGTGCGCCCCCCGGAGCACCACCGACGCCCGCCCCTGCGCGTCGGTGTTCCCTTCGCTCGCGGACAGGGAGGCGCCCGCCGTGTCCCCGAGGAGCCCGAAGCGCACCCGTGCCGTCCGGGGAGGCGAGAGCTGGACAGTCAGTTCCGCGTGCTGCCCCGGCGAGAGGACGAGCGGCGTCTCGTCGAGGAACGAGAGCGACGGCCCCGGCTCGGAGGGCTCCGGGGGTGGCGCGACGGGGGCCGCGGGGGCGGCCTCGCAGGCCGCGAGCAGCCACGCCGCGCCCAGCGCGATGACCTTCCTCGCATCCATGGGCGCCGAGTATACGCGAAGGCGCGGGGGGTCGTGGTAAGGTGTCCTTTGGACTCATGTCTTCCCGGCGCATCCTTGTGGTCGACGACGAACCGAGCCTCCGGCAGATGCTCCAGATCCTCTTCCAGCGCCAGGGCTTCGAGGTGGCCCTGGCCCCCGGGTTCCACGCGGGGCTGGAGGCCCTGACCTCCGCCCCCCAGCCGTTCCCCTTGATCCTCACGGACCTGGTGATGCCCGACGGCTCCGGCATCGACCTGCTCCGCGCCGCCCGGGAGCGCGCCGCGTCGACGGAGGTCATCGTGATGACCGCCCACTCCAGCGTCGAGGTCGCCGTGGAGGCCATGCGGCTGGGGGCCTACGACTTCCTCCAGAAACCCTTCCAGGCCCCGGAGCTGGTCGCCCTCGCCCTCAAGGCCCTGGAGAAGGGTGAGCTGATCGCCGAGAACCAGCGGCTCCGGGCCCGGGTGGCGCCGCCGCTTCCCGGGGTGCTCGGCCAGAGCCCCGCGATGCGCAAGGTGGCCGAGCTGGTGGACAAGGTGGCCACCTCCCGCACCACGGTGCTGATCACCGGCGAGAGCGGCACCGGCAAGGAGCGGGTCGCCCGCGCCATCCACGAGCGCTCCGGGCGCCCCGGCCCGTTCCTGGTGGTCAACTGCGGCGCCTTGCCCGAGGCGCTGATGGAGAGCGAGCTTTTTGGCCACGAGAAGGGCGCCTTCACCGGCGCCGCCGGGCGCCACGACGGGATCTTCCGCGCCGCCCGGGGGGGGACCGTCTTCCTCGACGAGGTAGGGGAGCTGCCGCTGCCGCTCCAGCCCAAGCTGCTCCGGGTGCTCCAGGAGCGGAAGGTCCGCCCGGTGGGGTCCAGCCAGGAGGAGCCCGTCGATGTGCGCATCCTCGCCGCCACCAACCGCAGCATCGAGCGCGAGGTGAGCGAGCGCCGCTTCCGGGAGGATCTCTACTACCGCCTGAACGTGGTCCGGCTGGCGCTCCCTCCGCTCCGCGAACGCCGCGAGGACATCGAGGAGCTAGGCAAGAGCTTCGTGAAGCGCTTCGCCCAGGAGATGGCCAAGGACGTGCGGGGGCTGACGCCGGACGCGCTGCGCCTGCTCTCGCGGTACCCCTTCCCGGGGAACGTGCGGGAGCTGGAGAACCTGATCGAGCGCGCCGTAGCCCTGGCCACCTCGCCCACCATCGGTCCCTCGGACTTTCCCCCGGAGGTAAGCGGATTTTCCCCGTCGATCTCGCCGGGTCAAATGGACCTCCCCGAGGAGGGGTGCAACCTGGACGACGTGCTCAACGAGGTGGAACGGAAGCTGTTGCTCCAAGCCCTCGACCGCGCCGGAGGGAGCCGGAAGCAGGCGGCCACCCTGCTGGGGATCAAGCTCCGCTCGCTCCGCTACCGGCTGGCCAAGTACGGGCTGGATAGCGGGGAGGATGCGACCTTTCCCGACGAGGAACCACCGACCTCCCAGGTGGCGATCCCGGATCAAAAATTGTCGACGGTCCGCCGGAGTGGATGACAATTTTTGTCGTCCGGGGGGGAGGGGAGGGGAATCCCCGGGAAACGCGGGGGGTCGGTTGGTTGGCACGGTCGCTGCTTGAGCGTAGGATGGTGCCGATGAACCCCTCTCTTCCCCTCAGCCCACGACGCCCGCGAAGGCGGCTTCGTGGATTCACGCTGACGGAGATCCTCATCGGCATCGTGATCGTGGGGCTGCTGGCGTCGCTGGCGACGATGGGCTACCGGAAGTACATGGACGGGGCCCGGATGAGCGAGGCGCTGGCCACGATCCAGGCGATCCGCGTCAGCGAGGAGACCGTCCGCCGTGAGACCGGTCGCTACCTGAACGCGAGCGTGAGCAACACGTATTACCCGATGAACACCAACTTCGGGAAGGTGCGTGTGCCCTGGGATTCTCCCGGTCATTCCGACTACAACAACTGGCGCATCCTGGAGGTGGCGGTCGACGGCCCCATGCGCTTCGGTTACAAGGTGAACGCGGGGAGGCCCGGCACCCCGATCACCACGCCGATCCAGTTTAGCCCCACGCCTCTGCTCCCCACGCCTCCCACGGATGAGTGGTACATCATCCAGGCGAAGGGCGATCCCAACGAGGATGGTAAGCCGACCCACCTGTTCGCTGCCTCTTTCTCCACCGAGCCGATCATCAGCGAGGATCAGCCATGAAGCGCGCTTCCTCGTTGGCCCTCCTGCGGCGCCGCGCCCGGGGCTACACGCTCACCGAACTGATGCTGGTGGTCACCATGGTTGGCATCCTCTCGGCGCTCGCCATGGTCGGCTACCGGAAGTACGTCGATAGCGCTAGGATCTCCGAGCCGCTGTCGGTCATCCAGGGGATTCGCTCCGCCCAGGAGGAATTCAAGGACAAGACCATGGCGTACCTGAACGTCTCCGGGGCCGAGTATTATCCCCGCAACACGTTCGACGGCAAGAAGATGAACTGGTCCAACCCGGGCCACGCCGATCACCTGAAGTGGCAGACCCTTGGGGTCTCCGTGGCCGGCACCGTGCGCTTTGGCTACAAGGTCAACAGCGGGAACGCTGGCGTCGCGGTGTCCGTCCCCATCGAATACAAGACTCCCCCGAATTTCGGGACCCCTACCAATCCCTGGTACGTCGTCCAGGCGAAGGGCGATCCCAACGAGGATGGCAAGCCCACGGTGCTGCTGGCCACCTCGTTTTCCTCCGGCGTCGCTTACAACGAGGATCAGGAATTATCCTGCGCCTCCCCAGACCTCCGCCTGACCGGTGAAGCCGGCAGGTATCAACCCCCCCAACCCCCCCAACCCCTGAATACGGAGCATCCCCCATGCGTGCAATCAAGCGTCTCAAGGCCCGCGGCTTTACCCTGGTGGAGCTGATGATCGTGGTGGCGATCATCGGTGTGCTGGCGGCGCTGGCGATCTTCGGCGTGCGGAAGTACCTCGCGTCGGCCAAGAGCGCCGAGGCCCGCAACACCATCGGCGCCATCAACCGCGCCGCCGTCGCCGCCTACGAGCGGGAGAACACCCAATCCGAGCTGCTCCCGGGCGGTAACACCAGCCAGGCCGCCAACCACTCCCTCTGCCTGAGCTCCAAGGCCGTTCCCCTCAACACCCCCCCGCCCGCCAAGAAGTACCAGCCCCGCACCGGCCCCGGCGAGGATTTCAACGAGGGGACCGCCACCACCGGCTGGAAGTGCCTCCGCTTCTCCATGACCGAGGCCCACTACTTCCAGTACGCGTACACCTCCCAGGGCGCCGGCCAGAACGCTGCCCCCCAGATCGCCACCCAGGCCCCCACTCCTCCTGGCGCCCACTGGCTCTCCGAGGCGCGCGGTGACCTCAACGGCGACGGTACCCAGTTCAGCAACTTCGTCGGCTCCGGCGCCATCGAGAACGGCTTCGCCAAGGTCTCCACCACCCTGGCCGAGTCCAACCCCGACGAGTGATCCTCCCCGGGGTGGGAGGGGTTCCCTCGGGGAGCGAGGCTCCCGCGCTTTCCTTGCGACCCCCCTGTCCTGCATCCCAGGCAGGGGGGTTCTGTTTTGCGAAGCCAATCGTTCGTATCTCTGGCGTGTTATACCGTCCCCACCGTACCGTTGAAGGTTCTCCAGGGGGGCCCGTGGTGACGTCGTAGGGGCGCAACAGGTTGCGCCCCTACCTCCGCGGACGTTCCGGAAAAACTTCAACGGTGTGGTTGGCGCGGTATACCTCGCGTAAACTGATCCTGATCTCCCTCGTTTGTTGTCTGTAACCGCTCTCCCTCAGACCTTCGCCATGACCCTTCCTCGATCGATGCGACCCCGCGGCTTTACCCTGGTGGAGCTGATGATCGTGGTGGCGATCATCGGCGTGCTGGCGGCGCTGGCGATCTTCGGCGTGCGGAAGTACCTCGCGTCGGCCAAGAGCGCCGAGGCCCGCAACACCATCGGCGCCATCAACCGCGCCGCCGTCGCCGCCTACGAGCGGGAGCTGATGCCCAGCGAGCTTCTCCCAGGGGGGAACACCAGCGTACAGGTGACGCACACCCTCTGCGATTCGTCCATCACGGTCCCTATCTCGGGTCCGCCCAAGGGGAGGAAATACCAGCCCAAGATCGACCCCGGCTCGGATTATGCCACCGGGGACGCCACAACAGGGTGGAAATGCCTGCGGTTCAGCATGGATCAGCCTCATTACTACGCTTATCGGTACACCAGAGGTTCCTCGTTTTCGCTCGCCAAGAGCCTCACGGCGCCCTCCGGGATGGCCTGGGCCTCCGAGGCGCAGGGAGACCTCAACGGCGATGGGGCGTTCTTCAGCGAATTCGCCGGGATAGGCGGGGTGGAGAACGGCTTCGCCAAGATCGCTACCACCCTGCTCGAAGCCAACCCGGACGAGTGAACCCCCCGCTCGCCGAGGCAGGCGGCGCTCGCGGTCCCTGTCGGCGCGGGCTCTTTTGGTGCTAAGGACAGGGCCATGTTCGGTCGGTCGTTCTCGGCGCTCCAGCTCGCGGTGGGCATCGCCCTTGCGGGCTCGCTCCTGGCGATCTTCATCCCCTCGTTCCTCCGGAACCTCCACGCCTCCCGGCTCACCGAGGCGGTTCGGGGAGTCAACGCCATCGCCGCCGGAGCCATGAGCTACGCCGAAGGGAAGCCCCCCGCCGAGGCCTTCCCCCCGTCGGCCCCGCTGACGCCCACGGAAGTCCCCCGGGGCGAGCGGGTGGAGGATCCCCCGGGCACCTGGGACCACCTCACCTGGGCGGCCCTCGGCTTCCGTATGGATCACGCGCACTCCTTCTGCTTCGCCTTCGACAGCAACCTCGGGCCCGCGCGCTCCGCCTTCGTCGCCCGCGCCCACGGCGATCTGGACGGCGACGGGGAGCGCTCCACCTTCGAGCTGCACGGCGAGGCGCTCCCTGGCGGCGCCCACATCCTGCCGGGTCTCTTCGTGGATCGGGAGGTGGAATGACCGCGAGCCCGCTGGCACAGCGCGTCCGCGGCCTGCTCGTCCCGGTGGCGCTGATGGTGGCGTCGGCGCTGGTGATCCATCGGGTCCGCCCGGGGCTGGTGACGACCGTCACCAAGGTGCGGGAGACCTCCTCGATCTACCCGCTGCCGCCGCCGGATCAGCTCCCGGTGTTCAGCCTCGGCTACCGCTCCGCCCTGGCGGACGCGATCTGGGCCAGCGTGATGGTCAACCAGGGGCTCTACATCAAGCAGCGGAGGCGCTTCGACTTCGCTGCACGCTACTTCGAGAGCATCTTCACCCTCGACCCGACCTACCGGCACCCTTACCTGCTGGTCGAGACCATCCTCACCTTCGGCGCCACCCAGACCCGGGTCGAGGACGTGCGCGAAGCGCGGCGCTTCCTGGAGCTCGGCATGCGGGAGCGCCCCCACGACGCCCAGCTCTTCCTCCAGGCCGGTAGCTTCATGGCCTACCTGGCCCCCAGCCACCTCCCCGAAGAAGAACGGATGGCCTGGCGCCAGGAGGGCGCTCGGTTGATGGCCCGCGCAGGAGAGCTCGGCGCAGCAGACTCCAACCTCCAGTGGCATGCCCTGGCCAGCACCCGGATGCTCACCCGCACCGGCGAGCGCGCCGCTGCCATCAGCTTCCTGGAGCGGATCTTCGAGGTGACCGAGGACCCAGAGCTGCGCGCCAGCGTGCTCCGGCAGCTCCGGGGGCTGCGCGCCGAGGAGACCGCGGAGCGGGCCGAGCTCTCCATGCAGCGCTTCGAGGCGGCGTGGCGTGAGGATCTCCCCTTCGTGTCGCGGACCATGCTGCTGCTGCTGGGCCCCCGCGTGGACCCGGCGAGCTGCGCCGGGCCAGGGCGCTCCGGCGCCGAGGACTGCGTCCGGGACTGGAAGCGCTGGTCCGCTGCCCAGCGATGAAGCCCGCCTCAGGGCGGACGGAAGGGCGGAGGCTCCCGGGTGCGCTCGTCGAAGAAGCGCCTCAGCTCGTCGAGGTGCGGGGTGGTGAGCGGCTCGTCGTCGTAGAGGTTCCGGCTCTCTCCGGGGTCGCGGGTGAGATCGTACAGCTCCGCCAGGTCGCGCCGCCGGTCATGGATCACCTTGTGACCGTCCGGAAAAATCATCGCTCGCTGGTGTCGTCCAGAGTCCGCGGCGATGACCCGTAGTGGCATCGATTTGCCTTGGATCAAAGGAATGAGCGAGCTGCCTTCCATCGCTCCAGGTGTGTTTTGACCCCAAAGGTCCAGCAGCGTCGGTCCGACGTCGAGGAGCGAGATCGGCGTGTCGATCTTCCGCGGCGTCTGCCCCGGGATCTTCGCCAGGAAGGGCACCCGCAGCACCTCGTCGTAGATCATCGTCGCGTGGTACAGGTAGCCGTGTTCTCCGAAGGCTTCCCCGTGATCCGCGGTGAGGATCACGACGGCGCGCTCCGCCCAGGGAGCCTCCCGGACCGCCTCCGTGATCCGCCCGACCGCCGCGTCCACCAGCGCCAACTCCTGCACGTAGCGCTCTCGCTCGTCGCCGTCGGTTCCGCCGAGGTCGTAGGGCGCGTGGGCGTCGAGGAAGTGCGCGTAAAACAGGAGCGATCCCTCCCGGTGCTCGCGGAGCCGCGCGGTGGCTCGCTCCGCCACGACCCGGGCCGGCGTGAGCGGCCCCTCCCGGGGGGAGTCGAGGGCCTCGGAGAATCCCTCCAGGATGCCCCAGCCCGGTCGCATCCAGTCCCCGGAGAGCACCGACACCGTGGGGACACCGCTCCGCTGGAGCTGCGTCGTGAACCTCGGGATCTCGTCCGTCGCCGGGATCAGCTCGTCGTTCGATGGGCCAGGCACCCAGCGCAGCGACGAGAAGTAACGGCTGGCCAGCATGGCGGAGAGGGCCACGTGGGTCGCCGGGGCGGTGGTCCGTGCCTGGCGAAAATCGAGGGATTCTTCCCGGAGTTTTGCCATGTGCGGGAGGCGATCTCCGTGGGTATCGAGGGCGTCGTGGCGCAGGCAATCCACCGTGAGAAGCACCACCACCGGGTCGCGGATCCCCAGCCCCCCCGGCGTCGGCGGGCGATCCGGCGGGATCGCCCGGAGCCTGCCCCGGGCGGCCGTCGGGCGCGCGTGGAACTCGGCTAGAAAGGGCGCCAGCGCCACCCCGGCGTGGCGGTTCAGCTCCACGCGCACCGCCCTCGGTGCGGGGAACAGCGCCACCAGGACCGCGTTGCCCATCCCCAGCAGCAGCAGCGGGAGGTTTCCTTCCGCGCGCCGCGGTATCGCCAGCGCAAGCAGCGCGCCGGAGAAGGCGAGGAGCAGCAGGTGGACGCCCGGGTAATTGCCGGGGAGGTAGCGGTGGTTGGCGAACTGGAGGGCGAGCGCTGCGGCGAGGAGGAGAGACCTCACCCCCCCCCGCCCCCCTCTCCCTGAAGGGCACTACGCTTTGCCCGGATCTCTCCTACGGTCGCTG
>CAZSDX010000330.1:0-8082 GCA_964605685.1 uncultured Polyangiaceae bacterium | reverse complement strand
GGCGGGGGGCTGGGCCGGCGGCCACGCGGGGGGCGGCTGCTGCTGGGCCGACGCCGTGGAGGCCACCCCGGCGAGAGAGAGGAAGATCAAGGTGGAAAGGGGGCGAAGGGACGTGGCGCGCATCGGTCCTCGGAGGGTAGCAACGGAAGGAAACCCTGGAGCCAGGCATGGCGCTCGACCAACCGGCTCCATGCAGCGGCCCACCTTGTACCACCGATGCTCCCTGGGCCGGAAGTTTCCCCTTGCTCCACGCCGCCAGATCCCGGGAGGGCGCCTGGACCGTCCAGGGGGCCGGCGGCGGGCTCGCCCGCGGCAGCAGGGGGTTGGGGGCGCCGGGTGTAGGTGCTAGAAGGGCTCCATGGCGAGCCGCGGCCGGATCCTGGTCGTCGATGACGAGGCCAACGCAAGGACGGCGCTCTCGGAGATCCTCCACGAGGAGGGGTACACGACGGAGACCGCCGCCGACGGCTTCAAGGCCCTGAAGAAGATCGAGGATTTCGACCCCGAGGTCGTGCTCACCGACCTGAAGATGCCGGGGCTTGACGGCATCGGCCTGGTGGAGAAGGGCAAGCTCGCCTCCCCCGGCACGGTCTTCGTGGTGATGACCGCCTTCGGCACCATCGAGAGCGCCGTCGAGGCGGTCAAGCAGGGCGCCGAGAACTACCTGACCAAGCCCCTCGACATGAAGATGCTTGTGCTGGTCACCGAGCGCGCCATGGAGAAGGCGAGGCTCCAGCGGGAGAACCTCAAGCTCAGGCAGATCCTCAAGGAGCGCAACGCGCTGGGCCACATCGTCGCCCAGGACCCCCGCACCCTGGAGGTGCTCCGCCTCGTCGACCAGGTGGCCCCCAGCCGCGCCAGCGTGCTCGTCACCGGGGAGAGCGGCACCGGCAAGGAGCTGATCGCCGAGGCGATCCACCAGGGAAGCCCCCGCGCCCGGGCCCCCTTCGTCCGGCTCAACTGCGCGGCCCTGGTCGAGTCGCTGCTGGAGAGCGAGCTTTTTGGCCACGAGAAGGGCTCGTTCACCGGCGCCGTCGGCCGCCGCGAGGGCCGCTTCAAGCAGGCCGACGGCGGGACCCTCTTCCTCGACGAGGTGAGCGAGATCCCCGTGAGCACCCAGGTGAAGCTGCTCCGCTTCCTCCAGGAGCGTACCTTCGAGCGGGTCGGCGGCAACGAGACACTCAAGGTCGACGTGCGGATCATCGCCGCCTCCAACCGCGACCTGCGCAAGCAGGTGGCCGACGGCCGCTTCCGGGAGGATCTCTACTACCGCCTCAACGTCGTCAGCGTCGAGATCCCACCGCTCCGCTCCCGCAGGGGCGACATCGCGCCGCTGGCCGCCTTCTTCCTCCGCCGCTACGCCCAGGAGAACGGCAAGCGGCTCGACGGGTTCTCCGACGAGGCCCTCGCCGCCCTCATCGCCTACCCCTGGCCCGGCAACGTCCGCGAGCTGGAGAACGCCATCGAGCGCGCCGCGGTCCTGGCCACCGGCGACCGCGTCGAGCTGGCCCACCTGCCCACCACCGTCATCCCCGAGGAGCGCAGGGACGACATGCCGCGGGTCCCCGGCGCCTCCATCGCCGACCTGGAGCGCTACGCCATCCTGCGCACCCTGGAGTCCTGCGGGGGGTCCACCTCCCGGGCGGCCACCATCCTCGGGATCAGCGCCCGGAAGATCCAGTACAAGCTCCACGAGTACCGGGGGACGGTCCCCGCTCCGACCCCCTCGTCCCTCGTCCACGACGAGGAGAGAGAGGCATGACGACCCTCATCGAGGTTGAATCCCTCCAAAAAACCTTCTTCCTCGGCGTTACCCGCAAGCGGGTCGACGCGGTGAAGGGTGTCTCCTTCTCGGTGCAAAGCAACGAGATCTTCGGCTTCCTCGGGCCCAACGGCTCCGGAAAGACCACCACCATCAAGATGCTCACCGGGCTGATCCGCCCCAGCGGAGGCCGCGCCACCCTCTTCGGCCACCCGGTCCCCTGCGTCGAGGCCATGCGGCGCGTTGGCTTCCTCCCGGAGAGCCCTTACATCTTCCCCTACCTCACCCCTCGCGAGTACATCGAGATGTGCGGGAGCCTCTCCGGGCTGCGAGGTCAGGCGCTCCGCGACCGCGCCGTCGCGGTGATGCGCCTCACCGGCATCGAGTACGCCGGCGAGCGCCCGGTGCGGCGGCTCTCCAAGGGCATGACCCAGCGCTCCGCCCTGGCCGCCGCCCTGGTGGCCGACCCGGAGCTGCTGATCCTCGACGAGCCCATGAGCGGGCTCGACCCCATCGGCCGCAAGGAGGTACGGGACATCATCCTCGGCGAGCGCCGCGGGGGCCGCACCGTCTTCTTCTCGACCCACATCCTGGCGGACGCCGAGAGCCTCTGCGACCGGGTGACCATCCTGCGGGAAGGACGCGCGGTGGTCAGCGGCCCCCTCCGCGACCTGGTCCGAGGCGACGTGCTCCACACTGACCTGACGCTGGCCCAGGCGAGCGAGGAGCTGGAGGCCAGGCTCCGCGCCGCGGGCCACGAGGTCCACCGCCGTGCCGGCCTGCTGGTGGCGGAGATCCATGGCCAGGAGCGGGTGAACGACGCCCTGCTCGCGGCCATCCAGGGGGGCGCGCAGGTGGTCGAGGTGAGCCCCCGCCGCGAGACCCTGGAGGACCTCTTCGTGCGCCGGGCCATCGACACCCAGGCAAACGCGCCCCGGACCGCCGCGGGCGGGTGAGGCTCAGCGCCAGCAGGGGTAGGAAGACACCCGTTCCGGCGCCGGGCTTGGGCCCGGTGGCCTCGTCGGCGAGAACCGTTCCCGTGTGGATGGTCTTTTGAACAAGGCCTCCTGGACAGAATTTTTCTCACCCGCAGCCTCGCGCGGAGCGGGCCTTGAGCTGTGCGTAGCGCCAGTAGGTGTAGACCACCGGGATGATCTCCAGGGTCAGGAAGGCGCTGGTGAAGAGGCCGCCGACCATCGGGGCGGCGATGCGCTTCATGACGTCGGCGCCGCTGCCCTCCGCCCATAGCAGCGGGACGAGCCCGACGAACATGGTGCCCACGGTCATCAGCTTGGGGCGCACCCGCTGCACGGTGCCCTCCATGTGGGCCCAGATGATGTCGTCCAGGTCGCGGATCTTCCCCGCCCGCAGCCGTCGCTCGTAGGCCTGGTCGATGTACACGATCATCACCACCCCGGTCTGCGTCGCCAGCCCCACCAGGGCGATGATCCCGACCCAGACCGCCGTCGACATCCGGTAGTCGAGCAGGTGGAGCAGCCACACGCTGCCGACGAGGGCGAAGGGGACGCTCAGCAGCACGATCAGCACCTCGACGAGGTTGCGGAACTGGAGGTAAAGCAGCGTGATGATGATGGCGAGAGAGGCCGGGACAAGGAGCTTCATGCGCTCTCGCATGCGGTCGAGCTGCTCGTACTGGCCCGACCAGTGGAGGTAGGCGCCTTCAGGGAAGGAGAGGGTTCCCTTGCTCCGGGCCTCGTCGATGGCCGCACGACCCCGGGCAACGAAGCCGCCCACGTCGGTCTTCGCGTCCAGGTCGATGTAGACGTAGCCGACGAGCGATCCGGCCTCGCTGCGGAGCATGGAGGGGCCTTGCGTGATCGTGACCTCGGCGACCTCCCCCAGCGGAACGTGGGGCTGCTCGCTGGCGGCGAGATCGGGCGGACCGCTTCCGCGACTGGGGGCTCCCTGGATCGCGGGAGTGGGTACCGGAAGCGCGCGAAGTCGATCCAGCGCGTCCCGGAAATCTTCCTTGAAGCGCACCGTGACCGAGTAACGCGCCCGGCCCTCGACGGTGGTGGTGACGGTGGTGCCACCAATGGCTCCTTCTACCAGCATGTTGATGTCGTCGATGCGCAGCCCATACCGCGCGAGGGCCTCGTGGCGTGGCTTCACGTCCACGTAGTAGCCCCCCAGGGTTCGTTCGTAGATGGCGTGGCGCGCTCCGGGCACCGTTGCCATCATCCGCTCCAGGTGCTCTCCGAGCTTGTCGATCTCGGCGGCGTCCCGGGCAAAAATCTTGATGCCGACCGGGGTCCGGATGCCGGTGCTCAGCATATCGATACGGTTTCGGATCGGCATGGTCCAAGCGTTCTTCCACCCCGGAAGCTGGAGGGCTGCATCCATGCGCGCGACCAGATCCTCTCGGGTTTCGGGGCCCTGATCGGGCCAGATCGTCCGAAGCACCGAGGCCAGCGGCGCCGGGGCCCAGGGCGAGTACCACCGGGGGCGAGGACGCGCGGGCCACTGCGAGCGTGGCTTGAGGCGAACCACCGTCTCGACCATCGCCAGCGGGGCCGGATCGGTCGGTGTCTCGGCCTTGCCGACCTTGCCGTGGACGCTCAGCACCTCGGGGAACTGGCGGATCACCGCGTCCTGCCTCTGGAGCTGCCGCTTCGCTTCCTCTATGGATATTCCCGGTAGCGTCGTGGGCATGTAGAGGAGGTCGCCTTCGTCGAGGTCAGGCATGAATTCACTGCCGAGGCGCAGCGCCGGGGGGATCGCCGACAGCACCGCCAGCCCCCCGATCAGCACCGTGGTCAGCGGCCGCCGGAGCGCCACGTAGACGAAGGGCTGGTAGACCCGCTGGATGGCCCGCGACACCGGGTGGAGGTGCTCCGGGTAGGTCTTTCCCTTGAGGAGCAGGTCCCGCAGCGCCGGAGCCAGGGTCACGCTGAGCACCGCGGCGGTGAGCATGACGAAGGTCTTGGTGTAGGCCAGCGGTTCGAAGAGCTTTCCGGCCTGACCTTCGAGGCCAAAGACCGGGACAAAAGCCGCGGCGACGATGAGCAAGGAGTAGAAGATCGCCGGGGTCACCTCCCGGGCGGCCTCGGCGAGCCGTCGTCGTCGCTCGTCTTCTGGCATGTCATCGGGGGCGTCTTCCAGCTTCTTGTGGCAGGCCTCGATCATCACGATCTCGGCATCCACGGTGGCCCCCAGCGCGATGGCGATGCCGCCCAGGCTCATGATGGTGGCGGGCATCCCTGCGTAGGAAAACGGGATGAAGCTCAGAAGCACGGCCAGCGGCATGCTGATGACCGGCAACAGCGCGCTGCGCAGGTGCCACAGGAAGACGACGATGACGATGGCAACCACCACGGCTTCCTCGATCAAGGCGTGGCGGAGCGTCCCGATCGAGCGTTCGATCAGGCCGCTCCGATCGTAGGTGGTGATGACCTTCACGCCCTCCGGGAGCGTCTTTTCCAGAGCACGAAGGCGCTCCTCGACCCGCTGGATCACCGCGTAGGCGTTCTCCCCGTGCCTCGCTATCACGATGGCTCCGACCGCTTCTCCGCGCCCGTCTAGCTCACCCAGGCCGCGACGTTGCTCTCCTCCGATCTGCACCGTCGCCACGTCCCGCAGCCGTACCGGGACTCCGCCGCCAGCGCGCAGCGCGACGTCCCCCAGCGTCTCGACGCCTTCCAGATAGCCGCGGCCGCGCACGTAATACTCGCGACCGCTCATCTCCAGCGTGCGCCCCCCCACGTCGCCGTTGCTCGCCCGGATCGCCTGCGCCACATCGCTCACGGTCAAGCCGTAAGCCCGCAATCGGTCCGGGTCGATCTTGACTTGATACTGCCGTTCGTAGCCACCGAGGGAGGCAACCTGAGACACCCCGGGGACGCTCTCCAGGGCGTATCTCATATGGAAATCCTGAATACTTCTCAGCTCCCCGAGGTCGTGCTTACCGCTCGTGTCGAGGAGCGCGTACTGGTAGACCCAACCCACGCCGCTCGCGTCGGGGCCGAGGATCGGCGCGGCGTCGGAGGGGAGACGCTCCCGGATGGCGTTGAGGTATTCAAGGACGCGGGAGCGGCTCCAGTACAGATCGGTCCCTTCCTCGAAGAGGACGTAGACGAAGCTCATCCCGAACATCGAGTAGCCTCGGACAGCCGTGACGCGAGGTGCGGCCAGGAGCCCTGCGGTGATGGGGTAGGTGATCTGATCTTCGACGATGCTCGGCGAGCGCCCCTTGTACTCGGTGAAGACGATGACCTGGGTGTCCGAGAGATCCGGGATCGCGTCGAGCGGGACGCGCTTCAGCAGCGCGTAGGCGAAGATCGCTAGCCCGGCGTACAGCGCCATCACCACCCACCGGTAGCGAGCGCACCATGTCAGGATGCGGTCGATCACGGCTTTTTCTCCAGATCCATGCCGCATTTCGGACAGCGTCCCGGCTCGTGCGCGATCACCTCCGGGTGCATCGGGCAGGTGTACTCAACCCGCAGCTTCGTCTCCGTGGTCGTGGCCGTGGCCGTCGGTGTGGCCGTGCTCGTCGGCGTACTCGTCCCTGTCCCCGTCGGCGTGGCCGTGGCCGTGCTCGTGGTCTTCGCTCCGATCCCTTTCTCGTGACCATGCGAGGAAGGATCGTGAGCAGAGGGGGGGCTGGCCCGGGTTGTCGCTGAGGGCGCAGCGCTGCTTGCTGGTGGAGAGGCAACCGAGGAAGAAGATGCCGGTAGAAGCCCGGAAAAGGCGGCCTGCAGACGGCTCTCGGCGTCGATGAGGAAGGCCGCCCCGGAGACGACGAGGGTGCCTGCTTTCACGCCGGAGCGCAGCTCGATACGCCCTTGTTGTTCGGCGCCAGCGATCACGGGCCGAGGGACGAACTTTCCGGCCCCCATATCCTCGAAGACATACCGCTGCAAGCCAGTGTCGAGGAGCGCGTCCCGCGGTGCGAGCAGCGCCTTCCGGTGTCCGAGGGAGAAGCGTACCTCGCCGTAGAGACCCGGGCGGAGCGCCGGGTGTTCTCCGGTAAAACGGAGGCGGATTCGGGTGGTGCGCGCGTTGCTGTTCACCTCGGGATAGATCAGATCCACCTTGACCGGGACTTCCCCCAGCGAGCCAAACGAGGCGACGCCGAGATCGCCGGTGTGGAGGTGCGGTGTCTCGGTGGCAAGGAGGTCTGCCACGAGGTAAGCACGCGAGAGATCGACGATCTCGTAGAGGGGCATCTCGGGGGTGACGTAGGCCCCGAGCGCGGCATTTTTGCGGGTGACGATGCCCGAGGCCGGGGCGCGTACAGGCACCGTGCGCAGCGGGGTTCCCTTGCTGGCGAGCTCCTCCAGCTCGCGCTTGCCCAGGCCGAGCAATTCAAGGCGCTTTCGAGAGGCATCCGAGAGGGATGCCCTGTCGGCCCCGTGATCGCCGGATTGTCCGGAGCTTCCGGATATGTCCTGAATCTTTTTCCAGCGACCAGCGAGGAGGAACTCCTCCTGCGCACGGTAGATTTCTGGCGCGTAAAGGTAGGCGAGGGTCTGGCCTGCGCTGACCTTGGCGCCGACCTCGGTGACGACGATGCGCTCGATGTAGCCGGGGGCACGCACGTGGACGCGGCTCTCTCCTTGCTCGGGCGAGGCGATGTACGCGGGGGCGCGGATGGTCTCGTCGATCTCGACCTCCTCGACCGGGACCGAGCGGACCCCCATCTTCTGGGCGCGATCCAGGTGCACCGCCACCGGCATCAGCCCGGGGACCGCTGGTCCCGCCTCCGCCATGTCCTGCTGGGCCTCCTGGCGCCGGGCCTCGATGAGCGCCGGATCCAGCTCCATGAGCTTCATGTGGCAGAGGGGGCAGTCGCCCGGCTCGTCGGTGACGACGAAGGCGTGCTCCACCATCGGGCAGGTGTACTTGAGTCCTTTGCCTCCGGGGCCGGCCAGCATGCCCCAGCCGGACCACAGCGCCAGCACGCCCACCGCCACCAGCAGCAGCCAGCGCACCGCGGCCATCCCTTTCACCCCGGGGGGTGGGGGCTCCTCGCCTTCCCGCAGCTCGTCACCGGTCTCGGTGGTCATGGCGCCTCCTTTCGCGCCGCGGTCACCGGCCCGGGCGACGGGGAGGGAAGGGGAGCGGTGGCGATCACCAGCTCCAGTCGCGCTCGCTCCAGTTCCGCCTGGGCGCTGACCACCAGGAGCTCCACCTCCCGCAGCTCGTGGGCGGCCTCGATCCAGCCGGAGGCATCCGAGGCGCCGGTCACGTACCCCGAGCGCGCGGCCTCCACGGCGCGGCGGGAGGCCGGCAGCAGCCGCTCTCGCAGCGGGCGTCCAGCAGATGGATGCGGTCGAACAGGGCTTCCAGCTTGGTGG
>CAZSDX010000329.1:0-8092 GCA_964605685.1 uncultured Polyangiaceae bacterium | reverse complement strand
GTCGCCGCCTTGCCCCGCGTCGCTACTCCCGCCCGCACCGGCGCCTGAGCCACCTGCGCCGCCCGGGTCCGGCGCGACCGAAAGCTTCACCTGGATCACGTCGTCCGCCGGACCTCCGCCGAGGGGAGGGTCTGCGAACCAGGTGACCCCTTCCTCCACGAGCCCGAAGTATGGGGCGAACTCCCCGGGCTCGGAGGGGAGCAGATCCCAGGTGAAGCGGCCGGTCTCCCCGGGGGCGGTCGCCTTGTCCACCGTCGAGACCCGGATGGGGGAGGGCCAGCTCGGCGCGACGAGGCTCGACGCGGTGTCCCGGGGCATCGGCGCCAGGAAGGTCTTCCCCGGCGTCCACGGCTTGGTCCCGGCGTTCTTCAGGTCGATGTAGCCCGTATGGAGCTTGCCTACCATCGACGGGATGGTCTCGGAGGCGAACGGGTAGCTCTGGGCGACGAAGGTGGCCTTGAACTCGGGGCCGGCGGTGGAGCCAGCGGCGGCGAAGGCCTTGAGGTCCGCCAGCGAGCCGTTGAAGAAGTTGCGGTCGCAGCTCTGCCCGACGCCGGGCATGACGGGGGGCTCCTTGGTGCAGCCCTGGTTGGGGGTGTTCTTGCCGTCGGAGTACTGCCAGAACGTCCATTTGGACCACTGGTCGGGGACGTTGGGGCAGTAGGAACCGCTGAGGATCGAGTCGTAGCAGTAGGGATACGCGGCGATCCAGAGGGGGTAATCGGCGTACCCTTGGGGGTTCCCCATGGAGCTGTTCCAGAAGTAGTAGCCGGTGTAGATGATCGGCTTGCGCCCGAGCTTGCCCTCGACCACCGCGATCCACTCCTTCATGGCGGCGGTGACCTGGGCCGGGGTGAGCCCTCCGGTGGCTTCCATGTCGATGACCGGCGGCAGGTCGCCGGGCTCGATCTGGTTGCCGATCTTGGAGAGGAGCAGGTTCGCCTGGGCGGTCGGATCCTGGCTGGGACGGAAGAACTGGTACGCCGACCGGATCAGCCCCGCCGCCTTGGCCCCGGCCCAGTGGGACTCGAACTTGGTGTCGATGGTGCCGAGCCCGTCGCTCACCCGGATGATGGCGAACTCCTGCCCGGCGTTCTTGACCGCGTTCCAGTCGATGTTCGGCTGGTAGTACGACACGTCGATGCCGTGGACCCGCTCGGCCCCGGGGCACACCTTGCCCTCCAGCGATTGCTCTTCGATGGGCTCGCGCACGGAAGGCCCGTAGTCGGGGGCGCCGCATGCAAGGAACAGGGTCGTAGCGAGGGCGGCGTGGCGGAGGCGCATGGGACGACGAAAATACCACGGATCGCGGCGGGTGGGGGGTCTAGCTTTTCGTAGCGCTTATGCCTTTGTCACCTCCGTTGCCTCCCTTTATCGCTGGCGCAAAACGTGCTTCTACTTGGCGATGTTCCTCTTGAGCCGATCGATGAGAGCAGTGACTGCAGGGCGATAGCCGAAGTCAGCCTTGGCGGGGTTTTTGAGGTTGGGGGTACAGATGCTGGCGACGACGGCATTTTCCCCTACCCCTCGGGCGACCTGGAGGAAGCGAGTGCCAGGGAAGGCCTTGGCGCGGTACTGCACCGAGGAATACTGACCACTGCCCTGGGAGGTCTCGCAGAGCGGGTTCTGCTGGGTGGCGATGTCGTCGCCGCCGCAGTCGCAGGAGGAGGTGGCGTTCTTGCAGTCGGTCTCGGCCTCCAGGTCGAAGATGCAGGTGTACTGGAGGTCGCTGGTGCCCGGGTTCCACTCGTGGCCGTTGATGCTGTTCCAGCCGGTGGGGCCAATGGGCTCGTTGGTGATCGGGGGGGTGCCGCTGCGAGGGACGACGCTCTCGATCATGAGCGGATCCTTCGGGTCCTTGCGCTTGGATTTGTCCAGCTCGAAGGGAGTGCCGAGGATGAGATCCCAGTCGATGCCGGTCTTGCCTTCCTGGGTTGGGACGGTGGGTTTGTACCCTTTGGATAGATCCTTGGGGTCGTTGGCGATGTCCTGCCAGGGCACCCCAACGATGGTAGTAAAGATCACGAGGGATGGGTTGCGAGGCAGCATTTGGGGACGGTTGAGCGGGGTCCCCGAATTCTTTGCCTGAAGAAAGGGCAGGTCATCGAAGAGAGGATTCTGTACCAGGAGGCCGTTGCGATCGTAGACCTTGGTCTGGGTCAGGCCGTCGACGTAGCGCCTGAGCGGGTAGAGCATGTCCACGCCGAAGCGCTTCTTCTGGTTCCAGCACCGCATCGACGGTCTTCTCCTCGCCCGCGACGTGGCTCGACTTCTCGCGCTCCCGGCTCCCTGGTCCCTCGCTCGTCCTTCCCTTCCGGTGATCGTGGACCTGAAGATGCAGCGCGATCACCTCGACCTCCCTTCCGTTGAGTTGCTGCTCCATCGCCGCCAGTCCTACCAGGCCACCCAGCTCCGTAGGGACGGCTCCTATGCCCTGCAACCCGGGGCCTGGGTCGTCGCGGGCAACGTGCCGGAGTGGGCGGCTTCCTCGGCCTCTCCCTGGCGCTGGGAGCAGGTCGCCCCCGGGGGCTACGCACTCCAACCCACCTGGTTTTCCCTGCTCTGGATCGCGAGCAACGAACTGCCGCTGGACGAATCGTTGATCCCGTTTTTGGTGACGCGACGGGGGCGGCCGCTGGTGGATTTTTGCGCGTGGGCGCTGGTGCATCGCCCCGTGGCGTGGGTGTGGCGCATGCTACAGTATGTGCCAACGACGCAAGTGCAGCGAGAAGAGTTGTTGCGGTACTTCCCACCGACGGATGACCCCGAGGTGCTGGAGAACCGGGAGCAGATCGCACGGGGGCTGGTCAAGGTCTTCCCCAAGCTCCGCGAAGAAATGCTCGATGAGGGCGTGAAGGCCGGGCAACTGGGGGAGGCGCGTCGTTCGGTGCTGCGGGTGCTGGTGCGTCGCGGGCTCGCCGTGTCGGCAGAGCAGCAGGCGCGGGTGGAAGCGTGCAGCGACCTCGACCTCCTTGAGCGTTGGCTCGACCTTGCCATCACCGCCGCGAGTGCCGACGAAGCCCTGCGCTGACCTCGGAGACAGGCCTGGTGACCTCCACGTTCTGACCTCTTCCACCGTCTGCCCCGCAACCTGACCCTGCAGGGCGGCGCCGACGGTGAAGTGGGTCAGGAGACCAGCGCCAGAAACCCATCGATCAACGAGGTAAGGCGGGCCTCCGCGCGGGTGAGGGCTTCCTCGTAGGGTTCCTCCGGATGCACCTGCTCCCGCAGGTCGAAGTAGTACTTGATCTTCGGCTCCGTCCCGCTCGGGCGCGCCACCACGCGCGCTTCCCCTTCCAGCTCGAAGATCAGCACGTTGCTCGCCGGGAGATCGACCCGCTCCTCGCGCCCGTCGACGAGCCGCACCCCCCGGAGCACGTCCGTCAGGGAACGCACCGCCAGCCCCCCGATGGCCCGGGGCGTCGAGGATCGGAGCCGGTCGAGGATCGCCCCGATCTCCGCGGCCCCCGCGGCGCCCTTGCGGGTCACGTTGCGCTGGGCGCTGACGAAGAGGCCGTAGGTGCGGCCCAGGCGCTCCAGCTCGTCGAGGACGGTGCGCCCCTCGGCGGCGGCGGCGGCGGTCAGCTCGGCGAAGACCAGCGCCGCCGAGAGCCCGTCCTTGTCGCGGACCGCGGTGCCCACCGTGTAGCCCAGGGCCTCCTCGTAGCCGAACACGAAGGAGGCCCCCTCCTCGGCTTCGCGGCGCATCGCCAGGTTGGTGATCCACTTGAAGCCGGTGAGCACCTCGCCGTAGCGGACCCCGAGCTGGGACGCGATCTGCCGGAGCATCGGCGAAGAGACCACCGTGGTCACCACCAGCCTCCGCTCGCCGCCCTCCGCGTGGCGCAGCGCGTACTCTCCCAGCAGCGCCCCCAGCTCGTTCCCCGTGAGCTGCCGGAACCCGCCGCGCCCGTCCGGCACCGCCGCCGCCAGCCGATCCGCGTCCGGATCGTTCGCCAGCACCAGCGTCGCGTCCTCGCGGGCGGCGAGGGCGAAGGCCAGGTCCAGGGCGCCCTTCTCCTCCGGGTTCGGGAAGGCCACGGTGGGGAAATTCCCGTCCGGCTCCTGTTGCTCGGGCACGGTCCACACCCGCGAGAACCCGGCCCGCGCCAGCAGCTCCCGGGCGAGGCGGTCGCCGGTGCCGTGGAGCGGTGTATAGACGATCCGGACAAGATCCCGCCCGCGGCGATCCCGCTGGAGCGCCAGCGTGGCGTCGAGGTAGCGGGCGATCACGGCGGGGTCCACGTCGCGGATCAGCCCTGCGGCCCGCGCCTCCTCCTCGTCCGCCAGCGGGATCTCCCTCGCGGGGCCCACGGCGGCGATGGCGGCGGCGATCTCCCTGTCCTGGGGCGGGATGATCTGGGCTCCGTTGGCCGCGTACACCTTGTACCCGTTGTACTCCGGCGGGTTGTGGCTGGCGGTCACCACGACCCCGGCGGCGGCCTTCTGGTCGAGCACCGCGAAGGCCACCAGCGGCGTCGGGCAGAGCTCCGGAAACAGCAGCGCCGGGATGCCCCGGGCCGCCAGCACCCGGGCCGTATCCAGGGCGAATTCCCGGCTCATCCTCCGGCCGTCGTAGCCCACCACCACGCCCTCCTGCCGCACCGCCGGGCGAGAGGCCAGGAGCTGGGCCGCCAGCCCCGCGGAGGTCCGCCGCACCACCGCCCGGTTCATCCGGCTCTCGCCCGCGCCGAGCACCCCCCGGAGCCCCGCGGTACCGAACTCCAGCGGGCCCGCCATCCGGTCGGCAAGCTCCCTGGTGTCGCCGCGCTCGATCAGGGAGCGCAGCTCGGCGGTGGTCTGCGGGTCTGGGTCGTCGTGGACCCATTTGGTCGCGCGGGCGAGGAGGTCATCGTTCGTCGTCATGATCCGGTGCAGCTTACTCGCCGCGAGCGGATCCGGGGATCACTTGCCGGCGGCGAGGGCCTCGGCGAGGGCGGTGTCGTACTGGCCGCTGGCGAAGCGTGCGTCGGCGAGGACCTGGCGGAGGTAGGCGAGGTTGGTGGAGGCGGGGCCGCGGGGGCCGATCAGCTCCAGCTCGGTGGAGGCGAGGGCCTGGTCGAGGCGAGCGATGGCGGCGGGGCGGTCGGCGCCGTGGGCGACGAGCTTGGCGATGAGGGGGTCGTAGTAGGGGGTGATCTCGCCGCCCTCGGCGAAGCCGGTCTCGACGCGGAGGTCGGCGGTGGCCTCGGGCCAGCGGAGCCTGGCGAGCTTGCCGGGCTGGGGGGCGAATTTCTTGGCCGGGTCCTCCGCGTAGAGGCGAGCCTCGATGGCGTGCCCGCGAGGGGCGGGGGGGGAGGCAGGGAGTTTTTCGCCGCGGGCCACGAGGATCTGCCACTCGACGAGGTCGAGGCCGGTGATCATCTCGGTGACCGGGTGCTCGACCTGGAGGCGGGCGTTCACCTCGAGGAACCAGAGGTTCCCCTCGCCGTCGGCGATGAATTCGACGGTGCCGGCGCCCCGGTAGCCGACGGCGGTGACGATGCGGAGCGCGCTGTCGTAGAGGCGCTGGCGGCGGGCGGCGCCCTCGGTGCCCTGGAAGAAGGGGGCAGGAGAGAGGGCCTCCTCGACGATCTTCTGGTGGCGCCGCTGGACGCTGCACTCGCGCTCGAACAGGGCGAGGGCGCCCCCGTGGTTGTCGCAGAAGACCTGGACCTCGATGTGGCGGGGTGTGGTGACGTAGCGTTCCAGGTAGACCCGGTCGTCGCCGAAGGCACTCTTGCCCCGGTCGGAGCTGGAGCGAGCGGCGCGCTCCAGATCCTCGGGTTTCTGGACGATCTGGAGGCCGATCCCGCCGCCGCCTCCGGCGGTCTTGAGCAGCACCGGGTAGCCGACGCGGGCGGCCTCGGCGGCGAGGGCGGCGGGATCCGCGGAGGAGATGGGGCCGTCGCTGCCGGGCGGGGGCTCGACGCCCACGGAGCGCGCGACGGCGCGGGCCTTGAGCTTGTCGCCGAAGGCGTCGAGGGCTCCGGGAGGAGGCCCGATGAAGGTGATCCCGGCGGCGGTGACGGCCTCGGCGAAGGCGCGGCGCTCGCTGAGCAGCCCGTAGCCCGGGTGGACGCCCTCGGCTCCGGTCTTCTTCGCCACCTCGACCAGCGTCTCGATCTGAAGGTAGCTGTCCTTGACCGGAGCCGGGCCGATCCGCACCGCCTCGTCGGCTTGCTGCACGTGCAGGGAGCTCGCGTCCGCGTCCGAGTACACCGCGACCGTGGCGATCCCCAGACGCTTGCAGGTCCGGAGGATACGACAGGCAATCTCACCCCGATTGGCCACCAGAATCTTGCGCATGACCCCTTCGATGGCTCACCCCTTCCTTTGCGTCAACGCTTCCGGTGGTCGTTGGAATCCGCAAGGGATGGGGAAATCTGGAGCGGGAGAAGGGATTCGAACCCTCGACGTCCACCTTGGCAAGGTGGCACTCTACCACTGAGTTACTCCCGCAGCGGTGAGGGTGGGGCTTCTAGCTCGCGACAACACCGGCGGTCAAGAAAATTTTCGCCGGGGGTGTGGTCGCGGCGGGAGGGATGAGTAAGCTGCGTGAGGTGAACTTCCGTTGGCTAGGTATCCCGGTGGAGGTCCAGGGTGGCTTCCTGATCACGGCGCTGCTGTTCGCCTTCCTCCAGCGCTCGCCCACGCTGCCCGGCATCCTGGCGTCCATGGTCGTCATCTTCGTGGCCGTGATGGTCCACGAGCTGGGCCACGCGCTGGCGGGACGGGCCTTCGGGACCGAGACCCGCATCGTCCTCCACGGCTTCGGGGGCCGCACCATCGCCGAAGGGAGACCCCTGACCCGGGGCAGGAACATCCTCATGACCCTCGCCGGCCCCGGTGCCGGCTTCCTCCTCGGCCTGGTGGTCCTCGGCATCGATCGCAGCTACCCCACCACCGGCCTCTGGAAAGACGTGCTCCGGCAGGCCCAGTTCTGCACCTTCGGCTGGGGCATCCTCAACCTGATGCCGGTCCTCCCCCTCGACGGCGGGCTGGTGATGCGCGACGTCCTCGGCCCCCGCCACGGCCGCCTCGTTCTCATCCTCTCCGCCCTCTTCGGCGCCGTCCTCACGGTCTTCTTCCTCAAGCTCAACCTCCTCTTCCTCGGCATCCTCTTCGGCCTCTCCACCTACCAGTCCGCCCGCGGCGCCCTGTCCTACGGCGACTTCGAGGCCGAGCGGAAGGCCCGCGAGGAGACCGCCCTCCAGCGCCTCGCCATGGCCCGGCGCTCCCTCGACGCCGGTCGCCTGGCCGACGCCGTGCTCCGCGCCGGCGAGGCCATGATGCTCACCACCGAGCCCTCCGTCCGCGATGACGCCCGCCGTATCGCCGCCTCCGCCGCCATCGGCGAGAGCAACGGCCAGCGCGCCCTCGACATCCTCGAACACCTGGAGAACCCGGGCCCCGAGGACGACGTACTCCGCGCCCAGGCCCTCGACGTGGCCGGCGACCGGGAGGCCGGCTTCGCTCTGCTCCGGAGCAAGGTCGACGAAGACCCTGGTGGGCCCGCCCTGGAGGCGCTGCTGCGGGGGCTGGTGGCCACCGAGCAGGTTCCCCAGGCGGTCGAGCTGGCCCGGGCGCTGGAGCTCCGGGGCTCGGTGGAGGCGCTGGCCTGGTTCGCCTCCGAGCTGCGGGAGCTGGGCGAGCGCGAGCAGGGCGCCCGGCTCTACGAGGCGCTCTACCGCCGCACCGGCGAGGAGCGCTTCGAGCGGGAGGCGCTCCAGGCCCGGGCGGAAGCGGGGAGTTGACGCGCTTGCGAGGGGGGCTACGAGGGCTCCTGGAGGTGCTCCGCCCTCCGGTGCTGGGGGCGCTGTACCTGCTGGCCTGGGTCGGGTGGGCGGCGAGGCGCTCGGCGGGGGACACCCGGGTCAACGGCGTGGAGGCTTCCCACATGACCGACGCCATCCAGAGGCACTTCGGCCACCACGTCCTGGACGCGACCTGGCTGCTGGCGGCGGTCGCGGTGGGGTGCGGCGTGCTGCTGGGGACGGCGGCCTCGGGCCTGGTGGCGCTGCGGGCCTGGCTGGGGCAGGAGGATCCTCCCGGGGCGCCCCGGCTCCAGGCTGAGGGGCTGGCGGTGGTGGCGGGGCTCCACGCCGGCGCG
>CAZSDX010000328.1:0-8105 GCA_964605685.1 uncultured Polyangiaceae bacterium | reverse complement strand
GTCGCCAGCCTCCCCGCCGTCGCCGGCCTCCCCGCCGCCCGCCTGACCCGCCTCGCCGGCGGCTCCGCCGCTCCCTCCGTTGCCGCCGGCGCCGGGGATGGGCTTGCAGGTGTTGTCGCTGTTGCAGGCGTAGCCCTCGGCGCAGTCGGCGCTGGTCAGGCACTGGATCTTGCAGCCGCCCGGACCGCAGCTATAGGCCCCGCAGTTGGAGACCTTGGGCGCGTCGCAGTTGCCCACGCCGTCGCAGTACGCCGCGGCGCTGTAGAGGTTGTTGTCGCAAGAGACGGGCGAGCAGAGCTTCTTGGGCGTGGGGAGGTAGCACTGGGTCTTTGAAGACCCGTCGCAGTAGCCCTGGCACTCCCCGGAGCCGGGGCAGGCGGGTTTGCCCGGGCTGGGCTGGCCGTTGAGGATGACGGAGCAAGTGCCCTTGGTGACGGGGAGGTTGCAGGCCTCGCACTGGCCGTCGCAGGCGGAGGAGCAGCAGACGCCATCGGCGCAGAAGCCGGAGGCGCACTGGGAATCGTCGGCGCAGGCGTCGCCGAGGGTCTTCTTGGCGGTACAGATGCCCGCGGAGCAGAAGGTCCCGTTGAGGCAATCGCTGTCGATCTGGCAGTCGCCGGCGCACTGGGTCTCGGCGCAGGAGAAGGGGGAGCAGAGCTGGGTTTGCTTGGCGGGGCACCCCCCCTGGCTGTTGCAGAAGGCCGGGAGGGTCGCGACGTTGTCGGTGCAGGAGGGTTCACGGCAGAGGACACTCGCGCCAGGGAAGGCGCAGGCGACGCCGCTGGCGCCGTCGCAGAAGCCGACGCAGGGACCCTCTCCGGCACAGGCGGGGCGTCCGTTCTGGGGCTCCCCGACGACCGGGAGGCAAACGCCAGGGTTCCCCTGGGAGTTGCAGGCCTCGCACTGGCCCTTGCAGGGTTTGTCACAGCAAACCCCGTCGACGCAGTAGTCGGTGGAGCACTGGGCGTTCCCGGTGCAGGCCTGGCCCTGAGCCTTCTTGGGGGAGCAGGAGCCGCCCTCGCAGAAGAAGCCGAGCTGGCAGTCAGCCTCGACGGTGCAGCCGCCGCCGCAGAGGGGCCCTTCGCAGCCGTAGGGGGCGCAGCTCTTGAACTCGGCGGGAGGGCAGCTCCCCTTGCCGTCGCAGGCGGCCTCCAGGGTGGCCTGGGCGTTGGAGCAAGAGGCGTCGCGGCAGGAGGTGCTCGCCCCCGGGAAGGAGCAGGCGGTGGTGAGCGTCCCGTTGCACGTCCCTCCGCACACCGAGCCGTCGCTGGCGCAGGCGGGGCGTCCGTTCTTGGGGGCGCCGGAGACCGGGGAGCAGGTGCCGACCTTGCCGGCCACGTCGCAGGCCTCGCACTGGCCGTTGCACCCCTTGTCGCAGCACACCCCATCCACACAGATCCCGGAGAGGCAGTGGGTAGCCGTGGAGCAGGCGGTGCTGTTGGCCAGCTTGTCCTTGCATACCCCCGCGGAGCAGTACTTTCCGTTGCCGCAGTCCGCATCTGATTTGCAGTCGCCCTTGCACTGGACGCCTTCGCAGCCCTGCGCACCGCAGCTCTGGGTCTGGAGCGCCGGGCAGGCTCCGCTCCCGTTGCAGGAGGCCGGCAGCGTGGCAACCCCGCCGGAGCAAGAGGCGTCGCGGCAGGAGGTGCTCGCCCCCGGGAAGGAGCAGGCGGTGGTGAGCGTCCCGTTGCACGTCCCTCCGCACACCGAGCCGTCGCTGGCGCAGGCGGGGCGTCCGTTCTTGGGGGCGCCGGAGACCGGGGAGCAGGTGCCGACCTTGCCGGCCACGTCGCAGGCCTCGCACTGGCCGTTGCACCCCTTGTCGCAGCACACCCCATCCACACAGATCCCGGACTTGCACTGGCCCGAAGAGGAGCACACCTGCCCGTTGTCGAAGCGCTCCTTGCAGACGCCGCCGTCGCAGAAGCTCCCGATGGCGCAGTCTCCAGGGCCATTGCAGGAGGTCGCGCAGGCATTCGCCCCGCAAAGGAAGGGGTTGCAGGGCTTGGTGATCGCCGCTGGGCAATCCGGGCTGTTGCCCGGACAGTTTGCCCCCTGCGTCTCGATGTTGTTGCTGCAGCTCGGGGTCCGGCAGACGGTGGAGGTGCCCGCGTAGCCGTCCGGCGGGCAGCTCGGAGAGTTCCCGCTGCAGGTCTCCGCCACGTCGCAGGCGCCGTTCTTCGGGCGGCACACGCTGCCGGCAGAGGCGAGGGCGTCGTTCGGGCACTGACCGGAGGCTCCGTTGCAGGTCTCCGCGGGGTCGCAGGGCCCCTGGGAGGGACGGCAGACCGTACCGGCGGAGAGCACCGCATCCGCCGGGCACTGGCCGCTGACCCCGTCGCATTTCTCCTCCTGATCGCAGACCCCATTGGCCGCGCGGCACACGGTGTTGGCGGGGAGCTTCGCGTCCGCAGGGCACTGGTTGCTCGAACCGTTGCACACTTCCTGGGCGTCGCAGGCCCCGTTGGCCGCGCGGCACACGGTGTTGGCGGGGAGCTTCGCGTCCGCAGGGCACTGGTTGCTCACCCCGTCGCACACTTCCTGGGCGTCGCAGGCCCCGTTGGCCGCGCGGCACACGGTGTTCAGCGGCTTCTTCCCGTCGGTGGGGCACTGGGCCGAGCTCCCGTTGCAGGTCTCCGCCACGTCACAGTCGCCTGCGGCGGCGCGGCATACCTCGGAGCTCGGCTTCACCGAATCCGGCGGGCAGACGCTGTTGGCCCCGCACACCTCGGGCACGTCGCAGTCGCCCGCCGCAGGGCGGCACACGGCCCCCGTCGCCAGCCGCTCGTCCGGGCACGAGACCGAGACGCCGTCGCAGGTGTCTGCCTTGTCGCAGAGATCGGCGGCGGCACGGCACACGGTACCGGCAGGGAGCTTCGCGTCCGCAGGGCACTGGTTGTTCACCCCGTCGCACAGCTCCTCCGCGTCGCAGAGATCCGCGGCGCTGCGGCAGATCGTGTCCTTCGCCTTCGCGTCCGCGGGGCACTGGCCCGAGGAGCCCGAGCAGGTCTCCTGGAGGTCGCAGGGCCCCGCGGTGTCGCGGCAGATGATCCCGGCCGCCGCGTTCCCGCAGGTACCGTTGGCAGGCGCCCCCTTGGCCGCCGAGCACACCCGGCAGTCCGCGGTGCTCCCCCCGCAGGCCTCGTTGCAGCAGAAGCCGTCGGCACAGAAGCCGCTCTGGCACTCCGCGTTCACCGTGCACGGGGCCCCTTGCACGCCGCAGACCGTCACCGACAATGTCGCCTGCGTCGCCCGGTCTCCGAGGGTGCTCCCGAGGCCGTTGACCGCGTTCCCCCAGCCGGTCAGCGCCACCGTCGTGCACGCCCCGGTCGGCGCCTTCCAGGTGAAGGAGAACTTCACATGGTTGTTGTCGTCGTTCTTGCGCGAGGTGTGGGTGACCTCGTTGCGGTTGGTCGTCGTGTTCAGGATCAGCTTGGTTTGCGCTGTGTCCGGCCCACCCAGCCCGAAATCCCCCGAGGGCGCCCGCACGTTGAACCCACCGTTCCCCTGAAAAGCCGGCGTGGTGATGTCCAGCGTGAACGTCCCCGTCGCCCCCGGAGCCAGCGTCGTCGGCCCTGTGATCACCACCCCCGGCGCCGTCCCCCCCGAGTGGCACTGGTTGCACCCGCTCGCTCCAAACTGATTCGATGCGATGCCGCCGTTGTACGCGAGCGCAGGCGGCGCGATGCCGAGGAAGGAAACGCCGGCGAGACTCGCCAGGACAAGGTGCTTGCGGGCCATGAACCCATGCTACGCGCCCCTCGCGCCCTGGTGCGAGCCAGGAGCCCCCTCCCCCCATTTTTTACCGGAAGAGGTCCGTTTAGACCCACGCCGGACGCCTTGCGCTGCGCCTAAGCTGGCGGCACCATGAGCGACGAGACCTTCTCCGGGGGAGCGACGAGCCGGAAACTGCGGCTGGCCAGGGACCAGCTCGTGCGCATCGACAGCAACGGCGTCGTGAGCGCGGCGGGGCGCGCGGCGGCGGGGAGGCTCCGGAGCCGGGAGGGGGCGTTCCGCATGCTCCCCTCCCCGGAGCACGTGGTTTTCCTCCGGCTCACCGGCGAGGACGGGCGGCGGGACGAGGAGGACGGCGCGGTGGTCCGCCTGGCCGGCGAGGTCACCGCCCCTGGCGTGCTCTGCGACATCCTCGGGCTTGTGGCTCAGTCCGGGTGGCGAGGCGAGCTGGTGATCTACGACGGGGAGCACACCCGCTCGATCTTCTTCGACCAGGGCAACATTGTTGGCGCCCAGACCTCCGTCGAGGCGGAGCGCATCGGGATGATCCTCTGGCGCCACGGGCTCCTCGACGCCGACCAGCATGCGAAGGTCATGGAGAGGGTCAAGGAGGGCGCGCGCTTCGGCCAGACCGCCGTCGACCTGGGCTACCTCACCCGCGAGCAGCTCTTCACCTACATCGGCAAGCAGCTCGAGGAGATCCTCTTCCCCACCTTTGCCATCGCCGACGGTGCCTACTACTTCCTCGACGACTTCGACGACGCGCGTCTGGTGGCGCGCCACGCCGCCAGCGCCACGGGTCTGCTGATGGATGGCCTCGCGCGCATGGACGAGATCCGCTACTTCCGCCAGAAGATCCCCGGCTCGGATTTCATCCCGGCCCGCACCGACCGGGGCGAGCCCCCGGCGGAGCTCCGGCCCACCTGGTCCGCCATCGACGGCCACGCCACCGTCGAGGAGATCGGCCGCAAGACCGGCCGCGGCGACTTCGCCACCACCAAGGAGATCTACGCCCTGCTCCAGGCCCGCTTCGCGGTGCTGCACCCGCCCCGCACCTCCGGCGGCGCCGCGGCCCTCGTCACCCGCGCCAACGCCGCGCTGCGCCTGCTCCACCAGCGCGCGGACGCCGCCGGCAAGGGCACGGCGCTCCGGGAAGGGCTCCGTCACTACCTGGTCACCACCGAGGGCTATGGCCCTCTGCTGGAGAGCGGTGCCGATGAGGACGGCTCCCTCGACCCGGAGAGCGTCGTGGCCGGCGCCTCCCGCGAGGAGGAGGTCGACCCGGAGCAGCGCCTCAAGACCCTGCTCCACGAGTACGTCGCCTTCGCGCTGTTCTCCGTGGGGGGCCTCCTCGGCGCCTCGCAGGAGGCCTCCCTCAACGAGGAGATCGACCCCATCCTCCAGGAGATCCTCCCCCGGGGTTGACCACTCAGGCGTCGCCGATGGGCTCGGTGGCCTCGGGGAGGGTGGGCTCGCCGTTGGCGGCGGGCTCACCGTTCTCGGGCCCGGGGGGCGGGTTGGAGTCGCCGTTCTCCTCCTTCTCGGCGAGGCGCTCGATGGCGCTGATGCGGTCTCCGTCGGCCACATCCATCACCCGGACGCCCTGGGTGTTGCGTCCGGCGATGCGGATCTTGTCGACGGTGGTGCGGATGGTCTGGCCGTGCTCGGTGACCAGCATGATCTGGTCGTCGTCGCGCACCAGGAGGACACCCACCACGGGGCCGTTGCGCTCGCTGGTGTTGATGAGGGTGACCCCCTTGCCGCCCCGCTTCTGGACGCGGTACTCCTCCAGCTCGGTGCGCTTGCCGTAGCCGCGAGCGCAGAGCGCCAGCACCTGGGAGCGCCCTTCCTCGGTGGCGGTGAAGCTGACCACCTCGTCGCCTTCGTCGAGGGTGATGGCCTTGACGCCGAAGGTACCCCGGCTCGTATCCCGGACCTGTTGCTCGGGGAACCGGATGGACATCCCGGAGCGGGTGGCGATGAGGAACTCGCGGGTACCATCGGTGACCTCGGCGGAGAGCAGCTCGTCGCCTTCGTCCAGCTTGACGCCGATGATCCCCTTCTCCCGGATGTGACCGTAGTCGGTCAGCTCGGTCTTCTTGATGAGGCCCTTCTTGGTGAGGGTGACGACGAAGTTTCCGGGGGAGAACCCCTGGATGGTGGCGACCGCGGCGATGCGCTCGCCCTGCTCCATCCCGACGAAGTTGACGATGGCGCGCCCCTTGGAGTTCGGCGCCGACTCGGGGATCTCCCACACCTTCTTCGCGTACACCTTCCCCTTGTCGGAGAAGATCAGCACGTGGTCGTGGGTGCTGGCGATGAACAGCTTGGAGACCACATCCTCGTCCACGCTCTTGTGGCCGATCTTCCCCTTCCCTCCCCGCTTCTGCGGCTGATATTCGTTGGAAGGCGTCCGCTTGATGTACCCCCCGCGGGACACGGTGACGACCATCTCCTGCACCGGGATCAGATCCTCCGGGTTGATGTCCGCGGTGGTGGGGACGATCTCCGTGCGCCTCGGCTCCGCGTAGCGCGCCTTCACGTCCCGCAGCTCGCTGACGATCAGCCCCATCAGCAGCTCGGTGCTGCTCAGGATGGCCTTGAGCCGGGCGATCTCGTCGGAGACCGTACCGTACTCCTGCGCCAGCTTCTCCCGCTCCAGGCCCGTGAGCCGCGACAGGCGCATCTCCAGGATCGCCTTCGCCTGGATCTCCGTCAAATGGAACGGCGTCTTGCCCCGGGCCTCCTGGAGCTCCGCCTCCGGGCGCCCGGCGCGACGCACGAAGTCCTCCAGCCCCTTGAGCGGCAGCCGCATCAGGCGCTCCCTGGCCGTCTCCGAGTCCGGCGACTCCCGGATGGTCTGCACCACCGCGTCGATGTCCGTGGTCGCCATCCCCAGCCCCAGGATCAGCTCCCGCTGCGCCTCCGCCTTCCGCAACTCGTGGCTGCACCGACGGGTCACCACGTCGCGGCGGTGATCGACGAAGCGCTCCAGGGTCTCCTTGAGCCCGAGGATCACCGGGCGCCCGCGGTCGATGCTCAGGTTGATGATCCCGAAGGTGATCTGCATGTCCGTGTGCTGGAACAGGTTGTTCAGCACCACCTGGGGCATCGCGTCCTTCTTCAGCTCGATCACCAGCCGGATCCCCTCCCGGTCGCTCTCGTCCCTCACCTCCGAGATGCCATCGAGTTTTTTATCCCGCACCAGCTCGCTGATGGAGCGCGCCAGCCGCGCCTTGTTCACCTGGTACGGGATCTCCGTCACCACGATCTGCTCCCGGTCGCTCTTGCCCAGCGCCTTCTCCACCACCGTCCGCGCCCGGATGTAGAGGCTCCCCCGCCCTGTCCGGTACGCCTGCTCGATCCCCGCGCGCCCGTAGAGCAGCCCCCCCGTCGGGAAATCAGGCCCCGGCACCTTCTCGATCAGCGCCTCGACGCTGATCTTCGGATCCTCGATCAGCGCGATGGTGGCGTCGATCACCTCCCCCAGGTTGTGCGGCGGGATCTTCGTCGCCATGCCCACCGCGATCCCCTCCGAACCGTTCACCAGCAGGTTCGGCCACCTCGCCGGCAGCACCGACGGCTCGTGCTCCGAGTCGTCGAAGTTCGGGAGCATGTCCACCGTCTCCTTGTCGAGATCGGCTAGCAGCTCCTGGGAAATCCTCGTCAGCTTGCACTCCGTGTACCGGTACGCCGCCGCAGGATCTCCGTCCACCGACCCGAAATTCCCCTGCCCGTCCACCAGCCGGTGGCGCATGGAAAAATCCTGCGCCAGCCGCACCAGCGCGTCGTACACCGCCGCGTCCCCGTGCGGGTGGTACTTCGCGATCACGTCGCCAACCACCCTCGCGCACTTCTTGAACGGCCCCGTCGCGTTGATCTTCTGCTCCGACATCGAGAACAGGATCCGCCGGTGCACCGGCTTCAACCCATCCCTCACGTCCGGCAGCGCCCGCCCGATGATCACGCTCATCGCGTAGTCCAGGTACGACACCTTCAGCTCGTCCTGGATGTTCACCGGAATCTTCTGATCTATGTTCGTCGACTGCGTCATGGACACCTTAGTTAATCGCTAGTCGCCCTGGCCCCTCGCCGCAAACCCTTGCCGCGCTCCTCCCGGCCATTCTTTGACCACCCTCTCTCCGCCCCGGGCGAACCGGCGACTCCCCCTGTGGCATACTGCTTGCTGAATTGCCTCCCGTGCCTTCTCTTCGCTGGGCCGCCCTCCTGCTCGCCTCCGCGTCCCTCCGCTGCGACGACGCTTCCGCACCGGACGCTCCCGCACCGGACGCCGCTGCCGCCCCAGGGGGCCAGGCCGGCTCCTCCCTCGACCCCGCCGCCGGGGGGAGCTCCGGCGCTGCCCCGTCCGG
>CAZSDX010000327.1:0-8159 GCA_964605685.1 uncultured Polyangiaceae bacterium | reverse complement strand
AAGCGTAGGTCTCCCGCGGAGAGGGGGAGATCCACAGCAGTGGGGGAGATCCACAGCAGTGGGGGGGGCGAAGCAGGGAAAGGAGGGTGCTTGCAGGCCCCGGGAAGGTCGATCACGAGCCGGGTCGAAGCGCCCCTCCTACGCTCCCCCTTTTTTATCGATACCTGCCGGTTGTGCCAACGGACCGAGGTGCTCAAGAACAGCCACACCATCCCGCAGTGGGCCTTCTCCAGGGTCGGCACTGAGTTTCCCTCCGAAGGCTACCTGCGGCCTGTGCTGGTCGCTTCGAGCAGGGCCGAACAAAGCCCAAAACAGCACGGAATGGCTCGCGTCAGCCTTCCTCGAAGTAGTCGCTATCGACCTTCGCGACCTTGATGAGTTTGTGCGGCACGCCGGCCTTGTTCACAAGTCCGGCCAGGCTTGGGGGGTGTCCAGGTACGACAAGCCCCGGCCCCCCAGAAAATCTGGGCTTGGAGCTTGACCAACCGGTCGGGTGGCCGGGGATCTGAACAAGGCCGGACTGGGCCTTGTTCAGGTTCCCGTCCACGTTCCACGTCCACGTCCACGTCCACGAAGCCCGTCCACGTTCCTCGTCCACGGAGTCCGTCCACGTGGACGGGAACCGTGGCCGTGGACGTGGCCGTGGACGGCCTTGTGGACAAGGCCGACACAGCCCAGCTTGGGATCGCAGAATCCGGCACCACAATACTGTCTTTCTTTTCGATCTGCTGAGGATCTCCCCCTCTCCGCGGGAGACGGAGAGGGGGCCCGGGGGGTGAGGAATCCCTCCGCCTCACGAATCGCGGACAGACCCTCACCCCCCCCGGACGAGGCGCCCGAGGCACTCGCCGGCGACGCGGCCGAGCTCCTCGGCGCGGCGGGTGGCGATCATGGTGTCGCCGATGTCGTCGAGGAAGAGGAGGAGGGCGAGGCGGCCCTGGACGCGGAGGGGAGAGACGGCGACCTCGCCGGCGATGCCGCCCATGACGCCGAGGAGCTCGGCGTGGACGGCGTTGGAAGGGAGAGGCCCGAGGTAGAAGCCGGCGGCGGCGGCGGTGGCGAAGATGCTGGGGACGTCCGTGGGGATACGGACCTCGCGGAAGGCGTCGCCGTGGGCGAGGGCCTCGTTGCACCGCCAGCCCTGGAACTCGTTCTTGCGGACGACGAAGGTGCCGGTGCGCCCGGCGATCATGGCGAGCCCGTTGAGGAGCAGGTCGATCACCTCGTCGCGGCTGGAGGCGCCGCGGATGGCGTCGTAGAGCGGCCCCGGGTCCGGGAAGGGCCCGCGGGGGGCGCTCTGGGAGAAGGGACCGGAGGGGCGGTCGGTGGAGGCGCGCAGGGCGCCGACGACGGCGTTGCTCACCGGGACGCCCTCGGCGCGGCGCACCAGAGGGATGGGGCGCTCGGAGGGGGCGCGGAGCTGGGGGACGGCGCCGGCGGCGGCCTCGATCTGGGAGCGGAGGAGGTAGGGAGGCGTGCGGCGCGCGACGCGGTCCTGGGCAGGGCGGGGAGGTTCCGGGGGCGGAGGGCTCTCGTCGAGCCTGCGCAGGGCCTCCTCGATGGCGGCGAGGGGGGCGCGGATCAGCCGGATGGGGGCTTGGAGGTGGTAGCTGAACTCCCGCTCGACGTGGGGGTCACGGGGGTCGAAGGTGGCGACGTCCACCGTGCGGGTGAGGATGTCCTGGCGGACCGGGAGGGCGAGGAGCGTGCGGCAGAGCCCCGCCGGGAGGGCCTCGACCAGCCGCAGCACCGGGGCGACGGTGCGGACGAAGGGGGCGTCGCTCTTGGCCAGCTCGTCGTCGAGGGACTGGGCGCCAGGGAGTCGGATCTCGCTCAGGAGCTTGGCCAGCGGGACACGGCGCGTCACGTGCTGGAAGAGCGCATGCTGGATCTCCTCTCGCTGCACGAGCCCGAGCGCCAGGAGCTTGCGGGTAAGGTCGACCGACAAGGGGGTCCCACTGTACCACGCCCCTCCGGTAAGGGGCCGCCCTTGGCGGTGGAGAACTGGAAGACCACCTCGTTCTTGCGGACCAGCCCCAGCTCGTCCCGGGCGATCCGCTCGACGGAGTCGGGGTTATCCTTGAGGTTTTGTACGGTCTTGCGCAAAAATTCTATCTGGCGGCGCTGCTCGCCGTTCTCGCGGTGGACCTGGGCCAGCTCTTTTTCCAGGGCCCGGAGCCTGGGGAGGCCCTCCGCCGAGAGGATCATCATCGGCGCTCCGACCACGGCGACGACGAGGATCAGCGCCGGGAGGGTGCGCTCCAGGAACGAGGCGATCACGCCCCAGCTTGTGGCACAGGGGGGGGGCGAGGGGCGAATTTTGTGCGGAGGATGTGGCAGGACGGCGCCGGGAGAGGGTAGCATCGCCGCCCGCTGCGGCCCCAGGGATGGCCGCCAGCCAAGAGCGAGCGAGAAAGCACGACAATGGAGATGGACGTCCTGTGCGGTGAGCTGGAGCGGCTTTTTTCCTTCGAGGAGGTGGGGGAGCTCTCGCGGGTGGTGCTGGGGGTGGGGCCGGACGAGGTGGGAGGCGGCACCGCCACCGCCTCTTTCGCCCGGGCGCTGGTGGAGCGCTGCCGCGGCGAGGAGAGCCTGGATGCCCTGGTGGACGCCATCGTGGCGCTGCGCTCCGAGGTGGATCCGCGGGTACGCGACGCGACGGTCCATGGCTTCCCGCTGGTGGACGAGCTGGGCGCCGGGGCGCAGCTCGGCCCCTTCTCCGTCACGAAGAAGATCGGCGAAGGCCCCCTGGCGCACACCTACCACGCCCGCCGCGACGGCCAGGAGGTGGCGCTGCGGGTGCTGCGCAACGAGGTCGCCTTCGACCGGAGGCGGGTGCGGCGCTACGCCACCCACGCTCGCCTGGTACACCGCCTGCAGCACGACGGGCTGCCGACCGGTGGCTTCGTCGAGCAGATCGAGGGGCGCGTCGTCATGGGCTACACCTTCTTCGACGCCCAGTCCCTCGCCGCGCGCCTGGGCCGCTCCGGGCCGCTGCACCTCAACGAGGCCCGCCCCATCCTCAAGGGGATCTTGGAGGTTCTCGCCCTGCTCCACGAGAAGCGCCTGGTCCACGGGAACCTCAAGCTGGAGAACGTGCTCCTCGGGCGCTCCCCCGACGGCGTGGCCCGGGTCTACGTGGTGGACGCGGGCGCCGACCGGCTGCGCCGCCGGGCCCGCGCCGCCGGGGACGTGCTCGGCATGGTGGTGACCCCGAAGATCGCCGCCCCCGAGCTGCACCGGGGCAAGGTCGCCGACCCCCGGAGCGACGTCTACGCCTTCGGGGTGCTTCTGTACGAGGTGCTGACGGGGAAGGCGCCGTTCCTGGCGACCTCCCCCGTGGAGGCGGCGCTCCTGCACCTGAACAAGGAGCCGGATCCCCCCTCCCAGGTGGCCCCGCGCGGCTGGGTCACCAAGGAGCTGGACACGTTCATCCTCTCGCTGCTGAAGAAGGAGCCGACGGACCGGCCCAAGGACGGGCGCGCGCTGCTGGAGGCCGTGGAGACGCTGGGGCGGGCGGCGGCGCCGCGGACGGCGCCGAAGATGTCCGAGGAGCAGCTCACGGAGCTGATCGACGCGCTGGTGGCGGCGCCGGAGGACGAGGAGGCGGCGCTCAAGCTGGAGAGCGCGGTGGAGGAGGGGGCAGACGCGGGCAAGATCGCCGAGGCGTTCTCCATGGCCGCGGACCAGATCGAGGGGGAAGGGGCGGACAAGACGGAGTCGAAGAAGTCGCTGCTGTTCCGGGCGGCGAGGCTCTACGAGTCGACGCTGAAGTCCCCCGAGAAGGCGGAGCACGTCTACGGCCAGCTCGTGTCGCTGGACCCGGGGGACGACATCGCCCAGGTGGCGCTGGAGGATCTGCGGCGGCAGCTCGGGAAGTACGAGGAGCTGGTCGAGATGCTGGTCGCCCGGAGCGAGCAGGTCACCGGGGCCGACCGGGCGCGGGCCATGGCGGAGATCGGCCGCCTCTACGCCCACGAGCTGGACGACAAGGAGCAGGCCGTGGTGGCCTACGCCCACGCGCTCTCCGATGACCCGACCAACGGGGAGCTGGCCTCCGAGCTGGAGCGGCTGTCCGGCACGGACCCGGCGCTGTGGAACGAGGCGCTGGGGCAGCTCTCCCAGGCGGTGCAGGGGGAGATCAGCCCCGAGGCGCGCAACGCGCTGATGCTGCGGCTGGGGGGCTGGTACGGGGCGAAGATCAGCCGCCCGGACCTGGCGCTGGCCTGCTTCCAGAGCGTGGTGGCGGTGGAGCCGTCGAACGACGCGGCGCTGGAGGGGATGGCGAGCATCTACCGGACGGCGCAGCAGTGGCCCGAGCTCGGGACGGTGCTGCTGCGGCGGGCGGACGTGGCGCCGAACCCGGCCCGCTCGCGGGACTTCCGGGCGAAGGCGGCGGACATCCTGGACACGAAGCTGAACGAGCCGCTGCGGGCCAAGGACATCTACGAGCAGATCCTCGCCGAAGACCCGACCCACGTGGCGTCCATCGAGGCGCTGGCGAAGATCTACGAGCGCACCGGCGACAACCAGAACCTGGTGAGGATGCTCGACAAGCAGGCGGACGCGCTCCGGGGGGAGGATCGGGCCCGGGTGCTCTGCCGCATCGCCGAGCTGTACGAGGGGCAGCTCGACGACCTCAACGAAGCGGTGAAGCGCTTCGAGGCCGCCATCGCCGTCAACGAGCGGTACCTCGACGCCCTCAAGGGCCTCGACCGGATCTTCAACCGCACCGGCCGCTACAAGGAGCTGCTCTCCAACCTCGACCGCCAGCTCCACATCGCCGCCACCCCGCGCCAGAAGATCAACCTCCTGGAGCGCATGGCGTCGATCCACGACGAGGAATTCCTCGATCACCAGGCCGCCGCCGCCACCTACGAGCAGATCCTCAAGATCGACGGCGCCCACGAGAACAGCCTCACGGCCCTGGTCCGCCACTACCGGGCGCTGGACCGCTGGGAGGACGTCGCCGCCCTCTACGAGCGCCACCTCAAGATCACCGAGGGCCCCCGGCGCATCGAGCTGCTGCTGGCCCGCGGCCGCGTCCTCGCCGACCAGGTGGGCAGCCCCGAGCGCGCCATGGCCGCCTACGAGGCAGTCCTCGAGCAGCAGCCCGACCACAGCGGCGCCCTGGAGGCCCTGGCGAGGCTCCGGGAGAAGAGCGGCGACGCGATGGCCGCCCTCGGGGCCATCGAGGCGCTGGCGGCCAAGGCAACCACCCCCGAGGCCAAGGCGGAGCAGTGGATCCGCGCCGCCAAGCTCCTGGAGGCCCGCGGCGACCGCGACGGCGCCATCGAGCGCTACAAGGCCGCCCTCGACGCGGACCCGAAGAACGCCGCCGCCACCGCCTCCCTCCGCGCCGCCTACGCCTCCCGCGGGGACGCCGCCAGCGCCGTCGAGCTGATCGCCCGCGAGATCGAGAGCGCCGAGGGCAACCTCTCCAAGGCCCGCCTCTACGGCGAGATGGCCCGGCTGCTCCGGGACAGGGTCAAGGATGACACCCGCGCCGCCGAGGCCGCACGCAAGGCCATCGACCTCGACCCCACCGCCATCGACGGCCTGCTGGTGCTGGGCGATCTCGCCTTCGAGCAAGGGCGCCCGCTGGAGGCGGCGAGGCACTACGAGTCGCTGGCAGCCCGCACCGACATCCTCCAGAAATCCGACGCCACCCGGGTGCTGGTGCGCTACATCGACGCGCTGTCGAAGACCGGCTCCACCGAGAAGGCGCTGGCGTCCGTCGACGCCCTCCGCAAGCTGGCCCCCGACGACGAGAACGCCGTGGGGAGGGTCGCCCGGGTGCTCTTCGAGCACGGCGAGCCGAAGCGCGCCTTCGAGCTGAACCTCGAGTACCACGAGCGCTTTGGCGAGCGGCTCCACGGGACGGAGCGGGCCGAGGCGCTCTACCGCCTGGGCGAGCTGGGGCGCCGGGTGGGGGAATTCGACCGGGCCATCGCCTGGCTCCAGGAGGCAGCGGAGTGCGACCCGTCCCTCGCCGCGCCGGTGGAGGCGCTGTCGCGGGTGTACGGCGACAAGGGAGACTGGGAGGAGGTCGTCCGGATCAAGAACCGGCGCCTGGACGTGGTGAGCGACAGCGCCCGGAGCGAGTTGCTGGTGGAGATCGGCGAGATCCTGGCGACCAAGCTCGGCGACCGGACGAGGGCGGCCAAGAGCTACGTGGCGGCGCTGGAGGACCGGCCCGACGACCGGAAGCTGCTGATGAAGCTGATGCAGCTCTACAGCGAGGACAAGGACTGGACCAAGCTGGTGGAGATCGTGCTCCGCTTCGCGGACTTCGCCGACGAGGCGAAGATCAAGGCCAAGTACATCCACACGGCAGCCAACATCTGCCACCGGCAGCTCGGCGACCTGGACGTGGCCATCGACTACTACGCGCAGGTGCTCGCCCTCGACCCGACCACGCCCAAGGCGCTCCAGGATGCCACGGACCTGCGGCGGGAGAAGGGCGACTGGACCGGGGTCGAGCAGCTCCTGCGCATGCAGGCCGAGAACACGCCGCCCTCCGAGACGGAGAAGATGGTGGCGATCTTCGATCAGCTCGGCGAGGTGTACCACAAGTACCTGAGCGACATGGACCAGGCCATCGAGGCCTACGAGGCCGCCCAGGATCTGGACCCGGACAACCGGGAGCGCAACGAGCGCCTCGCCGACATGTACGCCTCCGACCCGGGCAAGTACTTGGAGAAGGCCGTCGCCTCCCAGCGCGCCATCCTCCAGCGTAACCCGCACAAGCCGGAGGCCTACAAGCTGCTGCGCCGCCTCTACACCGAGACCAAGCGTGCCGACTGCGCCTGGTGCCTCTGCCAGGCCCTCTACAACCTCAACCTGGCAGAGCCGGACGAGGAGCGGTTCTTCAAGCGCATGCGCGCCGAGGGGCCCGCCCCCGCCCAGGATCGCCTCTCCGACGAGGACTGGGCGCTCCGCATCCGCCACCACGACGCCGACCCGCTGGTCACCGCCCTCTTCGCCCTGATCGAGCCGGCGATCCTGACCCGCTCTCAGCCGCTGGAGGTCTTGGGCTACGACCCGCGCTACGCGGTGGATCTCTCCCTCCACCCCTACGCCATGTCCCAGACGCTCTACTACGCCAGCGGCGTCCTCGGCATGGCGCCGCCGCCCACCTTCCAGAACCCCAACGACCCCGGCGGCCTCTCCTTCGTCCACGCCCAGAACCCGGCGCTGGTCCTCGGGCACGCCGCTCTCGCGGCGGATGCGCCCCCGCAGGCCATGGCCTTCCTGGCCGCGCGCCAGCTCACCTACTTCCGGCCGGGCTTCTACACCCGCCACCTCGTCCCCACCAACACGGGACTCAAGTCCTGGCTCTTCGCCGCCATCAAGCTCATCGCCCCCCAGTTCCCTGTCTCTCCCGACATGGAAGGGCCAGTGAAGGAGAACATGGACCTGCTCTCCAAGCATTTCCACGGGCCCACCCGCGACCACCTCGCCAGCCTGGTCACCAAGATGCTCCAGGGCGGAGGCTCCCTGGACCTGCGCCGGTGGGTCTCTGCCATCGACCTCTCCGCGGACCGTGCGGGCTTCCTCCTCGCCCACGACCTCGAGGTGTCTGCCGAGCTGATCAAGGCCGGGGAAGACCCCGCTCTGCCGGCCCGCGACCGCCTCAAGGAGCTGGTCCTCTTCTCCGTCAGCGAGGAGTACTTCCACCTGCGCCGCAAGCTCGGGATCGCCATCGACTCCTGAGGTTCCCCGGGGCTCTCCGCGCTACGCTGCGCCCCGTGAGCCCTTCCCTCTTCCTGTTCGACATCGACGGGACCCTCCTCAATACCGGAGGCGCAGGCCACCGCGCCATGGCTGCGGCCTTCGCCCTGTGCCACCGGCGGCCCGATGCCTGCGGGGGCTTCTCCTTCGGCGGCATGACCGACCGCGCCATCATCCGCCGCGCCCTGCGCGCCATCGAGGCCGACGACGGCGAGGAGGCCATCGACGCGGTGCTCTCCGCCTACCTGACCCGGCTCGCCGCCGAGCTGAGCGCCGGGACCACGGAGCTCTGTCCGGGGGTGCGTCCGCTCCTCGACCGCATCGGCGCCCGGGGTCGCGCCTCCCTCGGGCTCGGCACCGGCAACGTGCGGGCCGGGGCGCTCCTCAAGCTCGCCTCCGCGGGGTTGGCGGACCGCTTCGCCTTC
>CAZSDX010000326.1:0-8173 GCA_964605685.1 uncultured Polyangiaceae bacterium | reverse complement strand
GGGCGCCGGGCGGACGGCTAAGGCCGCAGGCGCCGCCGCAGGGGCGGGCTTGCGGGCGGCGCGCTTCTTCGCGCTCTTGTGGAGGTCGTAGAGCCGCGGCACCGGGTAGGCGTCCAGGCGGGCGCGGAAGCCCGCGTCCTTGGTGCGGCCCTCCAGGACCAGGATCGCATCGATCAGCTTCTCGCGGCTTCCGAACTCCGCCTTCACCTGGGAGAACACCCGGTGCAGCCGCAGCAGCTTGGCGTTGGAGACGTGCTCCAGCCCCTTCTTCTGGTTCAGCCGGTTGACCCACAGGTCCGCGGACATGAACTCCTTCACCGCCTCGACCAGCTTGGCCTTGTCGCCGAACTTCTCTTTCACGATCGCAAAGGGCGCCTTCTGCATGGTTTCCTCGGAGGGCGGAGTGATCCGCCCTGGCTGGTGGCCCGGGGTGACCCGGACCGGTCAAAAAAACGGAGGCGCACTTCTACGCCTCTGGCCACAAAAAGCAAGCCCCTCGACATCACGACGCCTCGCTGAACTCGGCGGGAACTTTTCGTCGAGCCTGCCTCTCTCAGCCACACCCCAGGTCGACAGGATGAGGTTCGCGATGACACGAGGCTGGTTCAACGTGGTGCTGCTGGCAGGGCTCTCGATCACGGCGGCGCTGGGAGCTTCCCAGCGCACCCCCAGCCTGGTGCTGGATTCCCCACAGGAGACCACCCCGGAGCTCGCCTCCCTGGAAGCTCGCGTGGCCCGCTCCCCGGAGGACCACGAGGCGGCGCTCCGTCTGGCGCAGGCGCTCCTGGCGCGGAACGCCCCGGGGCTGGCGCTGGCGGTGCTGGAGCGCTCCTCCGGGGCGCTGGAGCGCTCCCCCGAGGCGGCGGATCTGGCGGCCACGGCGCAGATGAAGGCGGGGAAGAACCGGGCGGCGCTGGCCTCGACGAAGCAGGCGCTGGCGGCCTGCGAGCGCCAGGGCTGCGAGGGGGCGCTGCTGGCCCGCAACGCCCGCCGCGAGGAGCTGATCGAGGCGGCGCTGGCCGAGGGGATCGAGGACATGGAGGCCAACCCGGAGGCCACCGCCCGCGCTTACCGCAAGGCGACGCGGCGCGTGCAGCTGGCGATGAACTGAAGAGGTTGGCCCGGGGGCGAGGTTCTCGGTATCCTGGAGGGCCATGGGAAAAATGCTGCGTTTCATCGGCTGGTCCGCCGTGATTATCGGGGTGATCCTCGGCGGGCTGAAGGCCACGGTGATGCAGTGGTGGCGAATCCCCTCGGACGATCCGCAGTTCGGCGCCTCCCTGGCTCCCACGCTCTACCCGGGCGACCTGGTGCTGCTCTGGAAGGGAACCCTGCGGGCGGGGGATCTGGTCCGGTGCGCCGATCCGGAGGCTCCCGGGCGCTTCATCGTCGGCCGGATCATGGGGGAGCCCGGCGACGAGGTGGAGGTACGGGGCTACGACGTGTTCGTGAACGGGAGGGCCGCGGTGCAGGAGCACTCCTGCTCTCCCTCCAAGATCACCATCCAGGATCCGAGCACCGAGGCGGACGTGGAGATCCACTGCGGGATCGAATCCCTCAACGGGCGCAAGCACATGCGTGGGACACCGATCAACCGGAGCAGCTACCCCACGGTCCGCAAGGCCACCGTGGCCGACGGCCAGTTCTACCTGATCAGCGACAACCGGGTGTACCCCTTCGACTCCCGCGATTACGGCGGCATCCCCAAGGCCACCTGCAAGGAGTTCGTCTTCTTCCGGATCAAGAGCCGCAAGGGCTGGTCCGACGTCGATACGCGGCTGACGTTCATCAACTGAAGCGTCCCCGAAAGACAGCCCTTCCCAGCGCCCCCACGGCTTGCGACACTGGGGCCATGGCGTTCTTCTCCTGGCAGCGTGTGCTCTCTCTGGGGCTGTTCGTGGCGTTCTTCTCCTGCGCGGAGGCCAACGAGGACGACGGGAACGACGGAGCAAGCCCCCAGGGGGCCGGCGGAGACGCCGGAGACGCCGGGAGCGGCGGGGAGGCAGGCAGCGCCGCAGGCAAGGCAGGGAGCAGCGGTGGAGGCCAGGGTGGCTCCGCGGCGGGGCAAGGCGGCAGCGGCGCGGGGCAGGGGGGCTCCACCTCCGGCAGCGGCGGGAGCGACGCGGGGCAAGGCGGCAGCGACGCGGGCTCGGGTGGCAACGGAGGGGCCCCCCCCAAGCTGATCGACAGCGCGCTGAGCCTGCCGCCTCCCTCGGCGACGATCTGCAAGAACGAGGGGCAGACCGGGGGTGACTGCAACAACAACTTTCTGGTCTGCCGGATCTACGGCCCGGACGAGGGGCGCTGCGAGGGGTGCAGCCCCTGCGGCAAGCCGGGCGACAGCTGCAACGCCTCGGTCGCCTGCGGCCTGGATAGCCAGTGCTACGGGGGGGTCTGCCGCGCCTACTGCATCCTCGGCGACCCGGGCGCTTGCAAAGACGGCGGGAAGTGCAAAGACGTGGGGAACGAGAGCGCAGGCGTGTGCGTTCCCTGAGGGCTCATGCAGTGGTCAAACGGTTACCTGACGCTGGGGCGCCCTGCCGGGGTGCCCATCCGGGTCCACTGGACCTTGCCCCTCGGCGCCTTCTTCTTCTCCCGCTTCACCTGGAGCCCTGGCTTCTGGCTCGGCTTCTTCCTGCTCATCCTCGCCCACGAGCTGGGCCATGCGGCGCTGGTCAAGGCCTGCCGAGGTACCGTCGTCGAGGTCCTCGTCCACGGGATCGGAGGCGAGTGCCGCCACCTGGGGGGCGTCTCCGAGTTCCAGTCCTCGATCATCGCCTGGGGCGGTGTGCTCGCCCAGGCCGCGCTGCTGCTGGGGGCCTTCGCCTACCGCTCCACCGCGGGCGTCTCCTCTCCCTTCGAGGCCCAGCTCCTCGCCGTGTGGACCGACACCAACCTGATGCTGATCGGGATCAACCTCCTCCCTGTCCCGCCCCTCGACGGCGCCCTGGCCTGGAGGCTCCCGAAGCTCCTCTGGGCGCGCCGCAACCGGGCCCCGAGCCGCCCTCGCCTCCGGGTGATCCAGGGGAGCAAGCGCGACGACACCGGGGACGACGGGGACCCTCCCCCGATCCCCGACGCGCTCAAGAAGGAGATCGAGCGGATCACCCGGGAAGCCATCCGGGACGCCCGCAAGGATCACCGCCGCAACTGATCACACCAGCCCACGCCGGACGGCGAAGCGCGTGAGCGCCTGGGCGTCGTGGAGGTCGAGCTTGCGCATCAGGTTGGTCCGGTGCGCGTCCACGGTTTTGGGAGAGAGCCCCAGCCGCTCGCCGATCTGCCGGTTGGTGTTCCCCTGCGCCACCAGCCGGAGGATCTCCCGCTCCCGGGGGGTGAGGCGCTCCAGGTCGTCCGTCGACGAGCGGAGAGCCAGCGCCGAAGGCTCCAGACTCTCGTCCAGGAACGTCCCCCCCGCAGCCACCGCCCGGAGCGCGTCCACCAGCGCATCCAGCCCCGCCCCCTTCACCACGTACCCCGCCGCCCCCGCCTGCAGCGCGGGCCGGACAAACTCCGGGGACGCATGCATCGAGAGCACCACGCAGCGGGTCCTCGGGCTCGCGCCGCGGACCTGGCGGAGCACCTCGACGCCATCCATGGAAGGCAGGGTGAGATCCACCAGGAGCAGGTCCGGGGACAGGGCCGCGATCTCCCGGAGCGCAGACGGGCCATCGGAGAACTCGGCGATGATCGACAGGTCTTGCTCCTCGCCGAGCAGAGCCCGGATCCCCGCGCGCACGATGGCGTGATCCTCGACGATGGCGATGCGTATCATCCGTCCTCCAGGGGCAACGTTACCTCGACCCGGAACCCAGGAGCACGATCCGCGAAGCTGGCCTCCCCCCCCAGCAACCGCGCCCGCTCCTCGATGGAAGACAACCCCCCGCCCCGCCCTCGCCCCGGCGCCGCACCCCGACCGTCGTCCTCCACGATCAACCGGAGCCTCGACCCTTCCTCCCGGATCGTCACCGCGACCCGCGACGCCTCCGCGTGGCGCGCCACGTTGGTAAGCGCCTCCTGGATGATGCGGTAGAGGGCCGTCTCCAGGTGCGCCTCCAGGCGGCCCGGTAGCCCCAGGGACCAGGTCACCTCGACCCCCGCAGCGGCAGCGACGGCCTCGCCGTGGCGCTCCAGGGCACCCCGCAGGCCCAGCTCCGCCAGCGCAGGGGGACGCAGGGCGGCGGTGGAGCGGCGGATCTCCTCCATCGCCTCGTCGATGTGGCCAGCAACCGCGGAGAGGCGCTCGGCGGAAGGCCCCTGACCCGCCCCCTTGCGCAGCGAGGCGAGGTGGAGCCGGGCCGCCGTCAGCGCCTGCCCCGCGCCGTCGTGGAGATCCCGGGCGATACGGCCGCGCTCCTCCTCCTGAAGCGTCAGCGAGAGCTGCGCTACCAGGGTGGCGATCCGGCGCTCGGCGGCGGCGATGGCGCGGGTGGGGATCAGGTACAGCAGCGCCCCCAGCAAGACCGACAGCAGCGCTGACGCCGCCCCCAGGGTCGCGGTCCCCAGGAGCAGCGGCCGGGTCGAGACGCCTATCCACACCGTGGCCTGGTGCTGCCCCGCGACACGCACCTCCGCTTGCCCCCAGAGGATCCCGTCCGGCGGAGCCTCCCCCCCGAGCGGGAGCTGCTCCCCCCGGGTGTCCAGGACCACCATCGTTCTTTTTTGACCCACCCCCTCGCTCGCCAGCCGCTCCGCGATCTTGCTGGTGTCGTAGCGCCAGAAGAGAGGCCGCTGGAGCACCACATCCTGGAGGATCACCGCGACCCGGGTCGCCTCCGAGCGCGCCGCGGACACCAGCTCATGGCGTTTTTGCAGGTAGTACACCGCCGGGGATCCGAGCGCACCGACCGCCGAGGCACCCACCACCAGGGGGATCATCCGGCGCCGGAACCAGGAGGCCAGCGACAGCGGCGTCACGGCTCGCCCTCGACGACCACGCAGCCGCTGGCCTCGATGATGGCGCGCGCCTCCCGCGAGCGGACAAACCGGAGAAACGCCCGGACCCGCTCGGCTCGCTCGGGGCGGAGCACGAAGGAGAGCTCGCGAGTGGCCTTCCACCGCCCCTCTCGCACGGCGTCGAGGGTGGGCTCCACGCCGTCGATGGCCAGCCCCCGGAGCGAGCTGTGCTCGCCGAGCACCGCGCCGAGGTCCACGACGCCGACCGCCCCTGGCGTGGCCACCAGCGCCTCTCGCATGGCCTCGTCGTGGTAGAGCACCCGCGCCCTCCGCTGCTGGTACGCCTGCTCTCGCAGCGGCCCCAGCGCCGGAAACCACCGCTCCAGCGCCGCGTTCGCCGACTCCTCCCGGTCCCGGAGCAGCAGCGACACGGCTACCGCTCCCCCGGCGACGCCCCCTTCTCCGCGGTAGAGCCGCTCGATCTCCTCGCCGCTCAACCCCCGCAGGGGAGCGTCCCGCTGCACCGCAAGCACCACCCCTCCCCTCGCCACAGGGAACACACGCAACCCCAGCCCACGCTCTCGCTCGTTCAGCGGACGGGAGATCATCCCGAGATCCACCACGCCGTCCCAGGCCGCGCGCACGCCGCCGCCGGAGCCAACGCTGGGCTCCACCACCGCCCGCCACGCGGAGCCCTCCGGGGTGCGCATCCACACCTCGACCAGCCGCCGGGCCAGCGGCGTCATGGCCCCGGTGCCCAGCAGCCGGAGAACGCCGTCCTCCGGGGGTGCGACAGAGATCGGAACAAATCCCCTCGGCGGGGCCGGATCTCCCTCGCAGGCCAGGGGCACGAGCGTCCAGGCGAGCGCGGCGCCCCGGAGCGCTGCTTGCGGTAGCCTCACTTCCCCTTGGAAGGCGCCGGCTGCAAGATCAGGGTGCTCTCCTGGAATTTCCCCTGGCGGAACAGCAGCAGCTTGGCGCGCTCGCCCACGGCCTTGCTCAGGATCGCCTTGGACAGCTCCTCCGGCGAGGAGACCGGGTGATCGTCGACGGCCACGATCAGATCGCTCGCGGCCTTGTCGTTGCTGCCCTTGAGCCCAGCTTCGTCCGCGGGGCTATCCGGGAGCACGCCGAGCACCCGCACGCCAGAGATCGCCCCCTTCTCTGCCACCCCGCGGATGCCGAGCCAGGGAGCAGGGCGCACCGAGTTGGGAGGAGCCGTGCTCAGGAACTGACGGATCACCGGCACCGGGACGCCGACCGGCGAGGGCAAGCAGGGGCCCTTCTCCACCGGCATGCAGGCGCGCCCCACCATCGCCACCACGTTGCCCTGGTCGTCGATCACCGGGCTCCCCACGTCCTTGGCGCCGAGCTTGGTACCGAGCTCCAGAAGCCCCGGGAGCACCTGCTCATCGGCCCCGAGGAAGCTCTTGCGCCCCTTGAAGGCCACCGCGCCGACCTGCGCCTTGCCCTTGCCCGGAGAGAAGCTGCGCAGCCCCTTCTGCTGGAGCGGATCCTTGTCGGAGGCAGACAGCCCCTCGGGCCACTTGCCCACCTGAGGGACCAGCATGGCCATGTCCCAAAGGCGGTTGCTGTGGCCCACCTTGGCCTTCACCGCGCTGCCGTCCGGGTACCGGATCGCCAGGTTGTTCCCGTCCGAAAGCGGGGAGAGCGCCGTGAGGATGCGCCCGTCGTTCCCGAGCACCGTGCCCATCCCCACGACCTCGCCTGCACGCTCGATCGCCACCACCCCGCGGCGCGCCCGCTCCGCCGGATCTTCCTTGGGCTGCTCCTCCCCGTCCGCCTTGTCCTCCTTCGGGTCGGCCTTGTCCGCCTTGTCGGCCTTGTCCTCCTTCCCGTCCCTCCTGGAGTCGCCCTTGTCCTTCTCCTTGTCCTTCTTCTTGCTCTTGCCGTCGTCGTCCGACAGCGCCTTCGGGGCGTCGTCCTTCTGCTTGTCGTCCGCAGGAGGAGTCACCACCAGGGTCACGCGCTTGCCCTTCAAGGTCACGGTGACCTCCTTCTTCTGCCCCTGGGCATAAGAAGGCTCACTCAGGAAGACCGAGGCCAGGGTTAGCGCAACAAGGCCCAGCAAAGGAGTCGAGAGGAGGTTGGTTCGCCGCACCCCAGGAGTGTAGCGCGAGGAAGTGCTCATGCCTCCCCGAAGTTGCAATTCCTTCGCCGCCCCCCCTGCCCCCCTCGTCCCCCACCGCCCGGGTAGGATACCCTCCCCCCTGACCGGTCGATTTCTCGAAAAATAAGGGAGGCTCATCCAGATGGTCACAAACCCCACCCCCCCCGCCACCTGGGGCTCGAAAGGTCGAACGGGATGCTGGCCGAGGGTGCAAGTGCCGTGAAGGTCACAGACGGACCATCAACCGATGGTCACACCGCCGAACCGGCTTCCATCGCCGCCGGCATCGAACGAGCCATCCAGCGGGGCGAGCTCCGTGACGCCCTGGCCCGCTGCGCCAGAGCCTACGGCCCCGCCCTGGGCCGCCTCTGCATGGCCTTCGTCGGCTCCCAGGCCGAGGCCGAGGAGCTCGTCCAGGAAACCCTCCTCGCCGCCCACGACGCCTTCCCCCAGTACCGCGGCGAAGGCAGCGTCCGCGCCTTCCTCTTCGGCATCGCCCGCAAGGTCTGCGCCCGCGCCGTCGAGCGCCGCGCACGCCGCGATGCTCGCCTCCGCCTTGTCCACGACGATCAGCACCAGCAAGACGCCTCCGAGCTCGCCGCCGCTCGCCAGCGCGCCATCAAGGCCCGCGAGGCCCTCGAAGCCCTCAAACCCACCGAGCGCGAGGCCCTCCTCCTCCGCTACGAGGCCGACCTCTCTTTCCGCGAGGTCGCGGAGGCCTGCGGCTGCGACGAGGCCGCCGCACGCAAGCGCGTCAGCCGCGCCTTGATGCGCCTCCGCGAGACCCTCAAGGACCAGATCTTAAAAAAGGAAGGCGACCCATGCCCCAGCCCGTCTCCTGCGCCGAGGTCCACGACGATCTGGCTCGTGTCGTCGATGGCACTGCTCCCACCGACCTCCACGACCACATCGCCGACTGCGATGCCTGCCGCGACCTCCGCCACGACGCCTCCTCCCTCCTCCCCGTCCTCCGCAGCGCCGGCGCCGATTACTTCCCCCCCGCCGACCTCGAAGCTCGCCTCCTCGCCGCCCTCGATCACCGGAATGGGTCAAACAAAACCCCTTCCGGCTCCGGCGCTACCGACCCCGATGAACCCAGGGAGGCTCGGCCCGCCGACGCCAGCAAAGAGCCCCCTCGCCCCCCCG
>CAZSDX010000325.1:0-8181 GCA_964605685.1 uncultured Polyangiaceae bacterium | reverse complement strand
ACGTAGGCTGTTCCAGAAGAGGGTCGCTTTTGCAAGTTAGAAACCCTCTCAACCTGGGGCGCGCAAGGAGCACCCATTTTACCTACCTGGAGCTTCTCGTGAGGGCCTTTCAATGACCGGTGGAAATCGCCTCGCGATCCTCATGGTGGGTCTGCTCGTCTCCAGCTTGCTTCCAGGTTGCAAGCCTGACCGCCAGCAGACATCAGCTCCCCCCGTCCGCGTGGCCGCCGCGGCGGATCTGGCCCTCGCGTTCGGGGAGCTCGGGCGTGACTTCGAGCAACAGACCGGGCACCGGGTGACCTTCTCGTTCGGCTCGACAGGGCTGCTCGCCAGGCAGCTCCGCGAGGGAGCCCCCTTCGACCTGTTCGCCGCTGCCAACGAGTCCTTCGTCGAGGAGGTGGTCGCGGCGGGGGCCTGCGACGGCGCCACGAAGGCTCCGTATGCGCGCGGTCGGATCGCCGTGTGGACCAGGCGCGGTTCCGGAGCTGCCCCCGCGGCGTTCGAGGAGCTGGCCAACCCCCGATTCTCCCGCATCGCCATCGCGCACCCGGAGCATGCTCCTTACGGCCAGGCGGCCAGGCAGGCGTTCCAGCACGCCGGCATCTGGAGCGCGGTCGCGCCGAAGCTCGTCTTCGGAGAGAACGTGCGGCAGGCGCTCCAGTTCGCCCGGACAGGCAACGCGGACGCCGCCGTCGTCGCCCTCGCGCTGGTCATCCAAGACCGCGACAACCCCTGGCTGCTGGTCGACGAGGCCATGCACCGTCCGATCCACCAGGCTCTCGTGGTCTGCCACCGTGGAGGAAATTTCGAGGGCGGCAAGAGCTTCGCTCGCTTCGTCAACGCCGAACCGGGCCGTGCTTTGATGCGGCGCCACGGCTTTCTCTTGCCGGGCGAGGGCCCGCCGCATACCCCATGATCCTCGATCCGCTGCTTCTTTCCTTCCAGGTCGCCGTCGTATCCACCTTCATCGCAGGTCTGCTCGGCGTCGCCCTGGCGGGGCTGATGTCGCGCACGCGGTTCGTCGGTAGCGACCTGCTCGACGCGCTCATCACCGCGCCGATCGTCCTCCCTCCGACCGTGCTGGGCTACTACCTCCTCCTTGCGGTGGGTCGAAGCAGCACCTTCGGCAGGGCCTACGAGGCGCTCACCGGCTCCTCGCTGGTCTTCTCCAGGACCGCCGTCGTTCTTGCCGGATCGATCGCTGCTCTTCCTTTGGTGGTGAAGTCGGCCCGCGCGGCCATGGAGGACGTCGACCCCAGGCTCCTCGCCGCGGCTGCCACCCTCGGTGCCTCACCGCTCAGGGTGTTCCTGACCATCGTGCTCCCCCTGAGCCGCAACGGGATCCTCGCCGGCCTCATGCTCGGCTTCGCGCGCGCTCTGGGAGACTTCGGCGTCACCCTCATGATCGCAGGGAACATCCCCGGGCTCACCCGGACCGGCGCGCTCGCCATCTACGACGCGGTCCAGGCCAACCGCGAGGCCGAGGCCGCCGGGATGGCCCTGGTGATGACCGCCTTCGCGATGACCGCCCTCTACGTGGGCACCAAGCTCGTCCGGAGGAAGCCCCATGCCTGGTGAGGCGCGGCTGCTGGTGCGTGCCCGGGTGACGGGCGGCCCCTCGGACCGGCCGAGGCTCGACGTGGATCTCTCCCTCGCGGCCGGTATCACCGCCGTGATGGGGCCGTCCGGAGCCGGCAAGACCACGCTCCTTGCGGCCATCGCGGGCCTCGTGAAGCCGGAGGTGGGCCGCATCGAGCTTGACCGTGTGGAGTGCTTCGACAGCCGCAAGGGCACCTTCTTGCCGGCTCATCAGCGGAGGATCGCCCTCGTTTTCCAGTCGCTCGCGCTGTTTCCCCACCTCTCGGTCTGGGAGAACGTCGCCTACGGTCTCCCCGGTGTACCCCGGACCGCGCGGCGCGACCGGGCGCTCGCCTGGCTTGCTCGCGCCCGCGTCGAGCACCTCGTGGATCGAACTCCTTCTTCCCTCTCGGGCGGCGAAGCGCAGCGCGTGGCGCTCGCTCGCGCGCTTGCCTCCGAACCCCGGGCCCTGCTGCTCGACGAACCCTTCTCCGCGCTCGACAGCAAGCTGCGGCAGGATCTCGGCGCCGAACTCCAGGCGCTCGTCGGTGAGCTGGGCATCCCGGCGGTCCTGGTCACGCACCACCAGGAGGACGCGGAGCGGCTCGGCTCCCGGGTTCTCGTGCTCGAGCAGGGGCGGGTGTCCTCCGGCGCTTCCCTGGCCCCGGAGCTCGCCCGCCAGGGGAACGGGCCCAGGGCAGGATGATTCGCGGGGGCCGTCGAAGGTGGTTCATCGAGGTTTTTGTGGAGCCGCGTGCGGCTTCGGGGTGTGCAACCTGGAGCGAGGGCGTTATGTTGCCACGCACCGCGGCCCCTTTCTCGGAGAGGATCGATGGCACCAGCATCCCCCCCCACGCCTCCCCCCCTCGACGAGGCGCTCTCCGTCTGGCGCGACGCCTGCGCCCGGCGCGACGCCGGCTCACCCCCGCAGGAAGAGCGCGATCCCGGGGAGGCCGAGGAGCTCCAGGAGGCCGAGGAAGCAGCGGCGGAGGCGGTGCAGAACGCCGCCGAAGAGATCCTGGGACGCATCCGGAAGATTCATACAGAACTCGCAGCGCTGCTCCCCAGGGTGAACGAGGCGCTCGACGCCCTGCTGGCCGTCGCGGAGCGAGAGGAGCTGCTGGAGGAGCGAACCGCGCGCCACGGAGAGCTGGCCGGTGTCTCCTACCGAGGGCGGGAGCGCGTGGAGGAGATCGAGGGCATCCGGTCGTGCATCGAGCAGGCAGCGGCGAGCCTGGAGGAAGCGTTGGAGTCCCGTTGACCGCAGGCGATCAGAACGTGAAGGCCAGGTCGAGAAAGGGCGTGTAGGCAATGCGCTTTTCCGCCAGGAAGAACGTCACGCCGAGCGGCTGAACCCCCATCCAGAACCCCGCGCCCAGGTGGCCCCGCAGGCCCGCGTAAGGAGCGACACGGATCTTGTCGCCAAGCGCCACGAGGGAGCCCAGCGCCAGGGCCAGGGAGGGGGCGGACGGGAACTTTCCCTGCAGGCCTGCCCCCAGCACGAACTGGCGCGAGGGGTCTTCCTCCAGCCGATCCCACCGCACCCCGCCCGACAGCTCGACGAGATCCTTCAGGAGCACCCCGGCGCGCAGGGATCCCGCGACGCAGGAGGCGGAGCCCAGGCACCCGCCGATGTCCCCCCGCAGGAAGGGGCTCACCACCGAGCGCCGCCGGACCCGCTCGGAGAAGAGCGGCTCCTCGTCCTCGGTCAAGGGCGCCAGGACGGAGGGCTCGCCTTCCCCGGGAGATCCGCTCGGAGAGGAGGGAGGGCCGCTGGTGATGACGAGCACGTTGACGCTGCTGGAGCCGCGCGAGGTGCGACGAGGAGGACGCTGGCGCGCGGGGGCGCTTCCCGGTTGATTCGCCGGCCTTGCGGCGCCTCCGGAGGATGGAGAGGCGAGGGTACGCGCGGTCTTTGGGGGCCCGACAGGGTCGGATTTCTTCGCCTTGCTGTCGCTCGCGAGGACGATCAGCGCCCCCACCACGAGGACCGCCGCCACCGTGGCGATGGCCACCGTGGCGGCGCCGTTGAACTGCTCGACCTCGATGCTGGAGATCTCCTCCCAGGACGCGATCCACGCGGACCGGGCGCAGGAGTCGCCGTTGCGGAGAGAAATTCCCTGGATCGACCGGCAGAGATCCTTGCCCCTGGCCTCCGTCGTGTCCCCGTCCGAGGTGGAGATCGTCAGGGTGGCGTCCGGGTGGAGGTACACGGTCTCTCCCCGCTGATCCACCAGCCGGATGGTCTCGTTGCTCCCCTCCCTGGCGCCTGCGAGCCCGCCGCTCTGGGGGCCCGAGAGCGTCGCGTTCGAGGTACACCCGAGCAGGGAGAAAACGCACGACCAGATCACCCAGGGACGAAGCATGCCTCCCTACGATGCACCCGCCGTACCAGGCCGTCCCCAGGGAAATCCTCGGGCCCCGCGGACCGACCGAGAACCTCACGCCACACCGGGAAGGCCCTCCGGGCGTTGACCGTCGCGTCGTCCGCCTCCGGCGGCGGGTTGCGCTCGGGCTTCAGGAGGGAGAAGGAGGGCGACGGGAGAGGCCGACGAGGAGGGAGGCGAGGACGGCGAGGGCGCCGATGGCGGCGGCGGCGAGGTAGCGGTACCCCTCGTGGGCGCGGGCCTGGGGGCTGGCTTCGAGGCGGGCGAGGAGGTCCCGGGGGCGGGAGCTGGAAGGATCCAGCTCGATGGCTCGCTTGAGAGGGGCGGTGTCGACGAGGCCCTCGGAGGCGAGCTGCTCGGCTTCGAGGGTGAGGATGTAGGCCTCGGTGGCCTGAGCCCGGGGGCTCTGGGGGTCGAGGCGCAAGGCCTTGCGGGCCAGGAGCGCGGCACGGGGGCGATCGGAGGGCTCGACCTTGCGGGCCAGGGCCAGGTAACCCTCGACCATCTCGGCGCGGCGCTCGAAGGTGGGGGCGCGGGCGAGCACCGCGTCGAACTGGGCAGCCATCTCGTCGAGCTTGCCGTTCTTGAAGCTGGCGAGGCCGGCCTCAAAGGTCTGGAAGATCTCTTCGAGGCGAGCGCGGTCGTGGGACTCGAAGAGCTCCAGGGCGAGCTTGTCCCAGGTGGAGCCGGGAGGCGGGCGCTTGCCGGTGAGGTTCTCGTAGGCCTCCCGGAGCTGCCAGAGGGCGGCGTCGCCGTAGTTGACCAGGGCCTCGCGGGCGGCGTCGCGCACCTGGCTCCGGTCGCTGGAGGTGAAGCTGACCACCACCCGGAGCGCGTCGATGTCCCGGGTGCGGCCGTAGGCCCGGAGCACGTCGGCGAGGACGTCCTGGTCCTGGATCTGGACCGTCTCGCTGGGGACCGCCTTGCCGATGGCGTCGAGTTGGCGGGAGGCCCACTGGCGCATCTTCTCCGCGTCGTGCTTGCGGGCCTCCAGCAGCGCGGGCACCGCCCGGTCGCCCAGGAGCGCGATCATGTGCTGGACGTCGATCCGCAGGAGGTCGCCGTACTGGAGGTAGACGCCGATCAGCTCGCGGACCGCAGGGGTTGTACCGATCTGGACGAGGGCACGCTCCAGGGAGAGGACGGTGACCAGGTCGCGGTAGGGAGCGTCGGAGCGGGGAGCGGCGAGCACCAGGGGGAGCCAGCCCGGGTCCCCGGAGGGGGGGGGGCCCTTCTTGCGGCCGCCCTTGCGGGCCTCGGTGATGTAGATGGCGGCCTGCTCCTTGTTGATGGTCTTCTTCAGCTCGGCGAGGCGGCGGCTGATGGCGGGGAGCCATTTCTCGCCGCCCTCCTTGAGGCGGAGCATCCCGGCCTCGTGGTCGCCGGGGCGCGGGCTGACCAGGAGCTTGATGGCCTGATCCAGCTCGGCGACCACCGGGGGCTCCGGGGCCGGCAGGGCGGTGGGGGCGAGGCGAGGGAGGCCGCCCCGGGGGGAGGTGGCCCGGGCGTCCGGCGCGAGCAGCAGGAGGGCAGCGAGGAGGGGGAAAACGCGGCGCATCGGGGCAAAGAGGAGCAAACCGGAGGGGAGAGGGCCGAGCAAAGCCCCCGTTCGCAAGGGGAGGAAGTTGCACTAGCATCACGCTCCGTGCCCGCCAAAAGTCCGATGACCGTCCGGGAGAAGAAGCTCCGGGCCGAACTGGCCCATGAGCGCCGGGTCTCGGCCGTGCTCCGGGAGGTCGGGCTGGCCATCGGCTCGGTGGTGAACCTGGACCAGATCCTCGAGCTGATCCTGGCAAAGATCACCGACGTCGTGGAGGCGGAGCGGGCCACCCTCTACCTGCTGGACGAGCACCGCCAGGAGCTGGTCAGCCGGGTGGTGGTGGGCCAGGCGGTGCAGACGATCCGGGTACCCGTCGGGCAGGGGCTGGCCGGGGTCGCCGCCCGGACCGGCAGGCCCGTGCGCGTGGCCGACGCCTACCGCGACAAGCGCTTCCTCCGGGACTGGGACGATCTGACCGGCTTCCGGACGCGATCCATCCTGGCGGTCCCGATGAAGAACCACGTCGGGTGGGTCATGGGGGTCGTGCAGGCCCTCAACAAGCGCGGCGGCCCCTTCACCCGCGAGGACGAGGAGCTCCTGCTCACCCTCGCCACCCAGGCCGCGGTCACCATCGACAACTCTCGCCTCTACCTGGCCGCCATCCAGAAGAACGCCGAGCTGAGCCACACCAAGGACCAGCTCGAGCGCAAGGTGCGCGAGCTGGACCTGCTCTTCAAGCTGGAGAGCGCCATGGGCCGCGCGGCGACGCTGAACGACCTGTTCCGCGCCGCCCTGGAGCAGGCCACCGAGGCCTGCGACGCTCGCGCCGGCGCCGTGCTCCTCCCCGACGACCTCCTCGGCCCGGAGCCCGGGCCCCCCCGTACCAACGGCGCCTCTCGCCACGCCACCATCTACTTCTACGACAGCGAGGTCCCGGGGCGGGTGAAGACCATCCTGGTCCACCCCGCCGAGGGCTTCATCGGGGGGGTCTACTCCGGCGGCCGAGCGAAGACCGCCCGCGAGCTGGAGCACAGCACCGAGGGCGCACGCAAGCTCGACGAGGCCCTCGGCTTCGAGACCACCTCCGCCGTCGGCGCCCCCCTCGAAGGCAAGGACGGCCCCATCGGCGCCCTCGCCCTCTACAACAAAGACGGCGGCCAGCCCTTCGGCGAGGGGGACCTGTACCTCCTCCGGCTGCTGGCCGCCAACGTCTCCACCGCGGTGCAGCTCCACCGCTCCCGCATCCTCCAGGAGCGCACCGAGCGCCTGACCACCATCGGCCAGCTCCTTTCCGCCGTCATGCACGACCTCAAGACCCCCCTCGCGGTGGTCTGGGGCTACGTCCAGATGATGTCCAAGGCCTCCGACCCTTCCGCTCGCTCCGACTACGCCGAGCGCATCCACAAGCAGTTCGAGCTGATCCGCGCCATGCAGCAGGAGGTCCTCGAATTCGCCCGGGGCGAGCGCACCCTCTGGCGCCGCAAGGTCTTCCTCGAATCCTTCCTCAAGAACCTCGCCCAGCCCCTCGCCGCCGAGCTGGAGGGCTCCCCCATCGACCTCGACCTCCAGATCCAGGATCGCGGCGTCGCCAGGCTGGATGAGTCCAAAATAACCCGTGCCCTCAACAACCTGATCCGCAACGCCCTGGAGGCGATGCAGGGGCAACCCGGGACCCTCGGGCTCCGGGTCGGCCGTCGCGGCGAGGAGGTGGTGTTCTCGGTGAGCGACTCGGGCCCAGGGATCCCAGCGTCGATCCGGGGGCGCCTCTTCGAGTCCTTCGTGACCAGCGGAAAGAAGCATGGCACCGGCCTCGGCCTAGCGGTCGTCAAGCAGGCCGCCGAGGAGCACGGAGGGCGCGTCGAGGTGGAGAGCTCCCCCCACGGTACCACCTTCCACCTCGTCCTCCCCCAAAACCCCCCGTGACCACCGGGGCGCTCCTCGGGGGGGCCTACGCCCTGCGCGAACCGGTGGCCGAGGGGGGCTCCAGCCGCCTCTTCCGCGCCGAGGATCTCCGCACCGGCCAGCGAGTCGCCTGCAAGCTCTCCTCCGCGCAGGGCGCCGCCGCGCAGGCCCGCTTCGCCCGGGAGGCCGCCCTCCTCTCGGCCCTCGATCACCCGGGCATCGTCCGGCTCCTGGATCGCGGCGACCACCAGGGCTTCCCCTACCTCGTCCTGGAGTGGCTGGAGGGCTCCTCGCTGGCCGCCGCCCTCGAACCGGGCCCCTTCGCCCCTGCCGAGGCGATCCGCGTCGTCCAGCGGGCTGCGGAGGCCGCAGGGGAGCTCCACCGCAAGGGCTTCCTCCACGGCGATCTCTCCCCCGCCAACGTCATGCTCGTCGGACCGGACCGCGTGGTCCTCGTGGACCTCGGGGTGGGTCAAGAAAGACCTGATCCGGAGGATCGCTGGGGAACGCCGGGCTACATGGCCCCGGAGCAGGCCGCCGGGGAAGGCCGGGTGGACGCCCGGGCCGACGTCTTTGCCCTGGGGTGCCTCCTGTTCCGTTGCCTGACGGGGCGGGGGCCCTTCCTGGGGGCGACGCTCGCGGCGATCCTGGCCAAGGTGCTCATCGAGCCGGTCGTGCCTCTGGCATCCCTGGTCCCCGGGGTCGACCCGGCGCTGGACGCGCTGCTGGCGCGGCTGCTGGCCAAGGACCCGGCCGAGCGCCCTCCGGACGGCG
>CAZSDX010000324.1:0-8190 GCA_964605685.1 uncultured Polyangiaceae bacterium | reverse complement strand
GAGGCGGGCCGGGCTGGTCGGGGAGCAGGTCGAAGGGCTGAGCCGCCGCTCCCAGGAGGCCCACGCCGCCACCCGGCGCCGGCTGGCGGAGCGGGTCCGGGCCCTGCTGGCGGCGGAGGGGCTGGAGGGGGTGCCCTCTCCGCTGCGGCTGGAGCAGGAGATCGTCGCCTGGGCCGACCGGAGCGACGTGCAGGAGGAGCTGACCCGGCTGAGGATCCACCTGGCCCGGATGGGGGAGCTGTTCGAGGCCCGGGGGCCGGTGGGGCGCGAGCTGGACTTCTTGCTTCAAGAGGCCGGCCGCGAGGTCAACACGGTGGGGGCCAAGGCCCAGGACGCCGCGATGGTCCAGGGTGTGGTGGCGATCAAGGCCGAGTTGGAGCGGCTACGGGAGCAGGTGCAGAATGTCGAGTGAAGGGCCGAGTGACTGGCTGATCCTGGTGCTGGCGTCCCCGTCCGGGGCGGGGAAGACCTCGCTGAAGAACCGGCTGCTGGCGGAGTTCCCGGGGCTCCGCTTCTCCGTGTCCCACACGACGCGGCCGCAGCGCGGCCACGAGACCGCCGGCCGGGACTACCATTTCGTCGACCGGCCGACCTTCGAGGCGATGGTCGAGCGGGGGGAGTTCGCCGAGCATGCGGAGGTCTTCGGGAACCTCTACGGGACGAGCCTGGCGGAGCTCCGCCCTTCTTCCCCCGGGCAGACCGGCGTCATCCTCGACCTGGATGTGCAGGGCGCCCGGCAGATCGCCGCCAGGTTGCCCCGGGTGCTGTCCGTGTTCATCCTGCCTCCCTCCTTCGAGGAGCTGGAGCGGCGGCTCCGGACCCGGGCCGACGAGCCGGAGAGCAGCATCCGCCGGCGGCTCTCGGAGGCCCGCGCGGAGGTCGAGCACTACGCGATGTTCGACCACCTCATCGTCAACGACGAGCTGGACCGGGCCTACGAGCGGCTCCGGGCGGTGGTGATCGCCGAGGGGTCGCGCCGCTGGCGCCAGGCGCACCGGGCGGAGGCGCTGCTGCGAGGCGCCAAGAAAGGCTGACCGCCGCCGCCGCGCCTGGGCTAAGCTGCCGCGGCTACAGCGAGAATTTTCATGGCGACCTTCCCTGTACTCATTGTTGGCTCGATGGCGTTCGATGACCTGGAGCTCCCGACCGGCAGCTTCCAGGACGTGGTGGGCGGCTCGGCGACCTACAGCGCCCTGGCGGCCTCCACCTTCGCCCCGGTGCGGGTGGTGGCGGTGGTCGGCCAGGATTTCCCCGAGGCCGAGCTGGAGAACCTCAGGAAGCGAGGCATCGACACCAGCGGGATCGAGCGCCGTGACGGGAAGACCTTCCGGTGGGCCGGCCGCTACAGCGCCAACCTCACCTGGCGCGAGACCCTCGACACCCAGCTCGGCGTCTTCGCCGGCTTCGACCCGAAGCTCCCCCCCGCCTACGCCGACGCGCCCCTGGTGCTCCTGGGGAACATCCACCCGGCGCTCCAGCAGTCGGTGCTGGAGCAGGTGCGCCAGCCCCGGCTCGTGGCCGCCGACACGATGAACTTCTGGATCGAGGGCGAGCCCGCCGCACTCGCCTCGGTCCTCAAGAAGATCGACACCCTGGTGATCAACGAGGAGGAGGTCCGCCTGCTCACCGGCGAGCACAACGTCGCCAAGGCGGCCCGGGAGGCGCGCAAGCGCGGGCCCCGGCGGGTGCTGGTGAAGCGGGGCGAGTACGGCGCGCTGCTCTTCGACGAGCAGGGGGCCTTCTTCGCCCCCGCCTACCCCCTCGACGAGGTGGTCGACCCCACCGGCGCCGGCGACAGCTTCGCCGGCGGCCTGCTGGGCTACCTCGCGACCCAGCCTGAGATCACCCCCCTGTCGCTGCGCCGCTCCATCGTGGTCGCCTCCGCCTGCGCGTCGTACAACGTGGAGGCGGTGGGCACCCGGCGCCTCTTGACCCTCACCAAGGGCGACGTCAACCGACGCCTCGACGCCTTCCGGGCCCTGATCCACTTCGGCAACGAGCTGTTCTTCTGAGGAAAACCGCCATGCACCTTCGCTCCCTGTTGACCGCGGGGTTCTTGCTGGGCCTGGGGGCCGCGCTCGGCCCCGGCTGCACCGTCGACGACGAGCCTCGCCCCGACGCCGCGGCGCTGAAGGCGCTGTCCGCGGGGGGGTGCGATCCTACCCAGAAGGGCACCTGCTACCAGCCGGCTTGCTGCCAGATCGTCCCGGGGAGCAAGTGCATGGCGAAGATCGACAACAGCGGCTCGACCCGGAAGAAGCTCCGGATGACGCAGCTGCGGGTGAAGGCGCCGGCGAAGCTGGCGACCAAGCTGGTACAGAACACCATCGTGTCGCCGGCGGTGACGCAGCTCGACCCGCCCTGCGGCCTCCGGGACGTGAACAAGGGGGGGCTGTTCAACTGGCTGATCGACTTCGACAGCGCGACGGGCCTGCTGAGGACCGGGGGGGCGCGGGCGGTGGAGAACATCGACGAGGGGTACTGCTTCCTGAAGGCCGAGTTCTCCGGGGTGCTGGTGGAGCCGATCACCACCGAGCTGAACTTCGACGCCGCGACGGGGGCGTTCTCCACCAAGGGGCTGATCCCGCGGCTGGCGGTGCCGATCTTCCAGAAGCGGGACCCGGGCGACGTGCCCATCCTGCTGCCGCTGCGCAACGCGGAGATCCTCGACGGAGTGCTGTCGCCGGACGGCAACTGCATCGGCCGCTACCGGGGCGAGGAAGGGGAGCTGGACGCGGACTGCAACACGCTGACCGACGACGTGAACTCCCCGGACGGGTACCGCTTCGAGAACGGGGGGAAGATCCAGGGGATCATCACCCTGGAGGAGGCCGATCAGGTGAAGATCGTCGACCTCAACCAGACGCTGTGCGCCCTGCTGGTGAAGACCAGCGCCGTGGTCAAGGTAGGAAATGACACGGTGTGCAAGCGGGGAGACGATGGCAAGCTGGCGGCGGAAGTGCTGGAGAGCGCCGACACGTCGAGCACGGCGGACGGCCCCAAGGACGCGGTGCGGCTGGCGGCGGAATTTGCCGCCTCCTCCATCCAGATCAAGGACGGGGAGTGCGACTGAGCGCCGCGCGCAGAGGTAGGGAGAAGTCGCCCAGGAGCGCCTGAATTCTTTCGAGGTAGCGCTTGCTCGCCCGGAAGGCGAACGTGTAGTCTTTTCCTCACGGTTTCGGCCTTCTTTACGCTGGCGGAGAGTGCTCGATGGCAAGCTGGACGCGACGTGCTTTTTACGCTTCCCTCCTGTTGACGGTGGCTTGTAGCGGGGGGGGGGGTTGCTCGAGCTGTTCGGGCATGACCCCCTTGCCCCAGGGGTTCCCGGTCAAGGACCGGATCGAGAACGCGGCCTCGGTGCGGCTGACGAAGGCCGGGCTGGAGTTCATGAACGACAACCTGAGCTCGCTGATCGGGCAGTTCGGGGGGGATCTGCTGAAGGACGGGGTGTTCGTCCAGGAGATCCCGAAGAGTGAGACCAACGTGAGCCTGGGGGTCAACATCCCCATCACGATCTGCCCCCAGGGCTCGGACCCCAACGGGAAGCCTCACCGGTGCGTGATCGAGGCAGACATCAAGACCTCAACGGATCCAGCAAACCCGAACCGGCTGAAGCTCAAGACCGCGGCGCCGAACCTGATCAAGCTGGGTGGCAACCTCAAGACCAAGGCGGAGCTGATCAACCTTTCGGCGAAACTGATCGGCATCGACGCGCCGATCCAGGTATCCATCGGCAAGGGGAAGAACGGGGACTGCTCCAGCAGCAACTTCACCGACGTGCCGGTGGATGTGGACGTCGCCATCGTGACCGACACCAACCAGGCGCACGGGGCGAGGACGGGGCTGTCCCGGGTGAAGATCTCCAAGTTCGACCTGAACATCCCGGAGGGAGACGTCCACATCTGCGGGAAGTGCGACACCCCCATCGTGTGCAACGTGTGGGATGGAGTGATTGGCTTCGCCGGTGGGCTGGCCAAGGGGCTCCTGATCGACCAGCTCAAGGGCCCGCTCCAGGATCAGATCGACAGCGCGCTGTGCATCAAGGGCGACCCGAACGTGTCGCCGCCGTGCCCGGTGGGCTCCTCCCCGAAGGATCCGAAGGATCCGGGGAGCACCTGCGTCTTCGACGACAACAAGGACGAGTGCGCCAGCTTCGCCCTGGGCACCGAGGGGACGATCAACCTGGGAGGGGCGCTGTCCTCGTTCTCACCGACGACGACCGGCGGCCTCGATTTCCTCTTTGGCGTCGGGGGGCTGAGTCCGAACCCGAACAACGGCGGGCTGCCGCTGGGCGACCTCAACCCGATCAACGAGGGAGCCTCCCTCGCGCTGTCCGGCGGCGCCAACGCGAACCCGCTGTCCAAGTGCGTGAACCCGGCGGTGCTCCAGAAGCCGACGAACATCCCGACGCCCCAGCTGCTGCTGGGCAACGACGTGCCCGGGTGGCCCTCGGACATCCCGCCGCCGCACTTCGGACTCGCCCTGAGCGAGGCCTTCGTCAACTACGCGATGGGGGGCATCTACAACTCGGGGCTGCTCTGCCTCCAGATCGGAACCGACCAGGTGGCGCAGCTCAACGCCAGCGCCCTCGGGCTGCTGATCCCCTCGTTCAAGACGCTGCCGCTGCAGAAGCAGAACGCCCCGGTGGGCCTGGTGATGAAGCCCACCAACCCGCCGACGGTGAAGGTCGGCACCGGGGCCGATCCGAAGAAGGATCCGACCCTGGGGATCGACCTCAAGGGGCTCGGCATCGACTTCTACGTCTGGTCGTCGGACCGCTACATCCGGGCGTTCTCCGCGTCGTTTGACCTGGGGGTGCCGGTGAACCTGAGCGTCTCGAAGGAGGGGCTCACGCCGCAGATCTCCGACCTCGCGATCAGCGGGATGAAGATTACCAACAGCGAGCTGCTCAGCGAGAGCCCGGCGAAGATCGCCGGGGGCCTGGAGGGGCTGCTGGGGGCCGCGGTGGGGCAGGCGCTGGGCGGGGGGCTGAGCCCCATCGACCTGAGCAGCGCCCTGGCCAGCCTGGGCTTCACCCTCAACATTCCCGAGTCCGTCGACGGCGGCGAGTCCCCCGGGATCCGGAAGGTGACCGAGGGCTCCCACAACTTCCTTGGGATCTTCGCCAGCCTCGGCATCGCCGGAGCGCAGCCCCAGGCCTACAAGCTGCCGCCCCAGGCCTCCAAGACCAGCGCCCGCATCACCGACCGGAAGATCGATCCGGCGGGCCTCCGGATCACCACCGCCAGCCGGTCCAACGCGCCGACGCTGCTGGTGAGCGCCTCCTCGTCGCTCGCGGGGCAGAAGATCCAGTACAGCTACCGGGTCGACAAGGGCTTCTGGCGCCCCTGGACGTCCGCAGATCAGCTCGTCATCCGCGACGACATGCTCCAGATCCAGGGCAAGCACACGATCTACATCAAGTCGCGGGTGCAGGGGCAGCCGCTCACGGAGGATCCGGAGCCCATCGCCATCCCGGTGACCCTGGACGTGGAGCCGCCGCGGGTGCAGCTCCGCCGCGACGGCGACGCGCTGGCGGTCCGCGCCGTGGACGACGTGGCCGACGACGCCGAGCTGAAGGTCCGCCACGCGATCGATCAGGGCGCCTTCACCGACTGGGAGCCCTACCACGAGGGGATCCGCATCCCCAGGCAGGGGAACAAGGTCACCGTCGAGGTCAAGGACGGCGAGGAGAACATCACCACCATCTCCCAGGCGCTCCGAGGCAAGGTGGACGAGACCGGGAAGGCCTCCTCCGACGGCTGCGGCTGCTCCGTGCCGGGGCAGAGCTCGACGGGCTCCTGGCAGCTCTGCGCCCTCGGCGTCGCCGGGGTGCTGACGCTGCTCCGGTCCCGACGGAGGCGTCTTCGGCGCCTCCGCGAGGTAGCGGCGGGCGTCACGGTGATGGCGGTGGCCGGATCCTGGTCCGGCTGTAGCTGCAGCGACGACGGGGCGAACACCGACCAGATCGCGCCGGCCGGCGGCTCCGGAGGCGAGGGCGGCGGCGGCCCGACGAACCCCTGCAACCCCGACGACGGCTGCGAGACGCTGCAGCCTGGGCTGATCGGCTCGTACACCTCGGCGGCGGCGGCCTCCGACGGAACGCTGTGGATCGCCGGCTACAACGAGGGCGACCTCAACGAGGGGTACCCCTACGGCGACCTGGTGGTCGGCAAGTACAGCGCCGAGAAGAACGCCGTGGAGTGGCAGACCGTCGACGGGACCAACCCGGACGAGGAGGTCGATCCGACCGCGTACAACACCGAGGGCTGGCGCGGCGGCAAGGTCGACCCGGGCCCGGACGTCGGGCTGTGGACCAGCATCGCCGTGGGGGAAGGCGACAAACCCATGGTCGCCTACCACGACGTGACCAACGGCGCGCTCAAGTTCGCCTCCTTCGACGGCGAGAAGTGGTCGTCGTACACCGTCCAGCAGAAGGACAAGAAGTCCCAGATCGGCCGCTACGCCAAGATGGTCTTGGTCGGGGGCAAGCCGGTGATCGCTTACATGTTCTACGAGCCCGGCCAGGGTGGGTTCGCCAGCTCGGGCGTGCGGGTGGCGCGGGGCAAGACGGCGGTCCCCGCAGCCCCCGGCGACTGGGCCTTCGAGGACGCCTTCGTCAACGCCCAGACCCCCTGCCGCGCCTCCCTCTGCGAGGGGAACAACAAGTGCAACCTTGCCTCCGGCAAGTGCGAGGCGGTGGTCGACGGCTGCGACAAGTGCGGCTCCGACAGCGCCTGCTTCGCCGGCGACGGCGGGCCCAAGTGCCAGGATATCGCCACCGCCGCCAAACCCGAGGCGTACCTCAACGCCACCGGGCTCTACGTCGCCGCCGCCCTGCTCCCTTCCAAGAGCGACATCGGCCTGGCCTTCTACGACCGCATCCGGGGCAACGTCTGGGTCGCCAGGAAGGAAGGCGCCTGGGCAGCCAAGCTGGCCGACGGCCAGAACGGCGACAACCCCGGAACCGACACCGGCGACATGGGCATCGGCCTCTCCCTGGCCATCGACGACAAGGGCGACTGGCACCTGGCCTACGTCAGCGGCCTTGACGAGACGCTGCGCTACCTCGCCCTGCCCGGCGGCGCTCCGGGGCCCGCCAGCACGGTGGTGGACTACGGCGGTCCTCCCAACGTCAACGAGCCCTCCGCCGACAAGAACCTCGTCGGGGATGACTCCAGCATCCGGGTGGCCGGGGGCAAGATCACCATCGCCTACCAGAACGCGACGGGAGGCAAGCTCCGGGTGGCGACCAGCTCCGACGGAAAAGTTTGGTCCCGCACCGAGGTGCAGCAGAACGGGAAGTTTGCCGGCTATTTCTCCCAGCAGGTCGGCGGCAAGCTGATCAACTTCTGGCGGGCTGGCGGAACCAAGATCGAGGGCGACGTCGCGGTCCTCAACGCCCCCTGAGCCAGCTCAGGCGAAGGCGGAGGCCGAGGGACGGGCAGCCTCCCGCTCCTGGGAAACGATGGCGAGCAGCTCCTCGCGGGGGATGGCGCCGCTCTCGATGAGCGCCCGCATGTAGCCGTCCACGTAGCCGTGGGCCCGGGCCAGGCTCGCGTAGGCGGCCCCGTCGGAGCGGGCGTTGAACACGTCACGAAGCATGGTCCTCAGCTCCTGGAGCATCTCGTTCTTGGCGCGCATGGCAAGGGCGGTACCGGAGCCGCAGGGAGCGGGCCAAGTTCCCGACAAAGAGCGCCCCGCTGAGGGGGGACGCCGCACGCCGTCTCCCGGAGATGGCCGGAGCGATCGCGCTGTTGCTGGACGGGGGATCCTCCGCTAGACGGCGTGGGGCCGCTCACCGTCGGGCGGCGCAGTCGCCCCCGTTGTACCCCATGGAAAAAGACTGGTCCGCCCGGGATTTTCAGGAAGAACTCGCGAAGCTACCCCAGCTCGACGCGCTGACGCAGCTCGTGCGCCAGACGGCGGATCGGCTCCTCGAGACGAGGCGCCGGGACGTGGCCGCCGCCGCCGCCCCCCTGCTGAAGACGGTGGAGATCAACCGCCTCGACCACCAGACCACCCTGGGCGACGCGGTGGCGGCGCTGGAGCGAGGCCCCCGGGGGCGCCGCGAGCAGGTGCTCCTCGGGGCGCTCCTGGCCCGGACGCTGGGATCCTCGCCACCCGCGGGGGCCGAGGCCGAGGACAAGGTCGCGGGCGTTGCCGTAGCGCAGCACGTTGATGCCGCCG
>CAZSDX010000323.1:0-8244 GCA_964605685.1 uncultured Polyangiaceae bacterium | reverse complement strand
CCTCGGCGAGCGGGGCGCCGTCGGGTGCGTTGCCGGCGGGGCATCCTCCGGTGGGGGAGCTACCTCCGGGGCACCCCACGCCGGCGGGGCACGGGGAGCAAGGAGGTGGAGGGCGGCTACGGATGCCGCTCCAGAGCCGAGCGCAGGAGGACGCGACGGTGGCGGCGGGGACCATCGAGGTGGAGGTGCGCGACGGGGAGGGGAACCCGCTGCCAGGGCGGGAGGTGTTCCTCGGGATCGTCGAGAACTCGGTGGCCAAGGGGGAGTCGCGACAGAGGAAGGTGGGGCGCTCCGACGAGGGCGGGAAGGCGGTCTTCTCGGGGCTCGATACCGGGTCGACCTTCGCCTACCGGGTGTCGATGGCGCGGGACGGGGCGACCTACGCGGCGCCTCCGTTCAACTTCCCCCAGGCGGGCGGCATGCGGGTCGTGCTCTTCGCGTATCCGGTGACCACCGACGTGAGCCAGGCGTCCATCGCCGCCCAGGGGATCGCCTACCTGGAGCTGCGCGACGAGGTCATCCAGATCGAGATGGCCTACCGGATCTACAACCTGGGCAGCACCACCTGGCTCGCCACGGACACGCGGCTCCCCCTGCCGGCGGGCTTCAAGGCGTTCAACGCCCAGAAGGGCATGAGCGACCTCGGCTGGGATGGAACCCCCCAGGGCGTCCGCTTCCGGGGGACCCTGGCCCCGGGGGTCCACGAGACCGCCTTTCGCTTCCAGATCCCCTACCCTGACGACGGGGAGGTCAATATTGACCTTGGATTGCTGCCCCAGGTGCAGGCGTTCCGGGTGATCTCGGACGCCCCCCGGGGGATGACGCTGGACGCGGACGGCTTCCCCCGGGCGACCGGGACCACCAACGGCAACGGGCAGCGGGTGCTGGTGACGGAGAAGGAACTTCCCCGGCTGGATCCGGATTTCCGCCGGGTGCGGGTGCGGCTCTCGGGGATGCCCACGCGTCCTCAGGGCCGCTGGTACGCGGTGGCCCTGGCCGCTGCGGCGCTGGCGCTGGGCCTGGTGTACGCCGCCCGGAGCAAGCAGGAGCGTCTGCACTCCGACGAGGAGCTGAAGCAGGCGCGCCAGCGGCTCCTCGACGAGCTGGAGCAGCTGGAGAAGGACAGGGCCGCCGGGGAGGTGGGCCCGCGCACCTACGAGGCCGCGCGGCGGACGATGCTGGACGCGCTGGCGAGGCTGATCCAGGCGAGCGACGCGCGTGCGACGCGCTGAAGAGGCTAGACGCCCGTTCAGGGGTATCCTAGCCCGGAGGGCCCATGACTGCGGAGACCACGATTCCCCCCGTCCCGACCCCCGGGGCCGCCAGGCCGGCCCTCGCTGGCTACGATCCGGTGCCGGCCCTCGCCCAAGAGCTCGCCCTGCCGCGCTCCTCGGTGGCGGCGGTGGTGAAGCTGCTGGCGGAGGGGGCCACGGTGCCGTTCATCGCCCGCTACCGCAAGGAGGCCACGGGCGGGCTGGACGAGGTGCAGATCCGCGCCATCGAGGAGCGCCGGGGCTACCTGCTGGAGCTGGAGGAGCGGCGCCAGACGGTGCTGGCGGAGATCGAGCGCCAGGGGAAGCTGACCGACGAGCTGCGGAAGAAGATCCTGGCCTGCCAGGGGAAGACCGAGCTGGAAGACCTGTACCTGCCCTACAAGCCGAAGCGACGCACCCGGGCCATCATCGCCCGGGAGCGGGGCCTGGAGCCGCTGGCCGACCGGATCTGGTCCCAGCCGGCGGACGGCTCCCCGGAGGCGGAGGCGCAGGCGTTCGTGGACGCCACCCGGGAGGTCCCGGACGCGGCGGCGGCGCTGGCGGGGGCGCGGGACATCTGCGCCGAGCGCATCGCCGAGGCCGCGGACGTGAGGAAGCTGCTCCGGGAGGCGTACAACAAGGAGGGCGTGCTCCGGGTGCAGAAGGAGAAGGAGCACGAGGGGAAGGTCACCAAGTTCGACACCTACGCCAGCTTCGAGGAGAAGGTGGCGACGATCCCGTCGCACCGCTTCCTGGCGATCCGGCGGGGGGAGGCGGAGGGCGTGCTCCGGTCCAGCCTGGAGCTGCCCACCGAGCCGCTGGTGCTGGAGGCCATCGAGAAGGCGATCCGGGTGAACCGGGCGTCCCCCTGGGCCGGCGAGCTGAGCCGCGCGGCGGTCGATGCGTACCGGAGGCTGCTGGGGCCGAGCGTCCAGAGCGACCTGCGGATCGACCTGAAGCTGGCCGCCGACCGGGGCGCCGTCGACGTGTTCGCCCAGAACCTCCGGGAGCTGCTCATGGCGGCTCCTTACGGCACCCAAACCGTGCTGGGCATCGACCCGGGGCAGCGGACCGGCTGCAAGGTGGTGGTGGTGGACGAGACCGGGAAGCTGCTCCATCACACGCTGATCCACCTGGTCCAGGGGGAAGGCGCGCTGCACCGTGCCCGGGAGACGCTCCGGGAGCTCTGCCGCAAGTACCAGCCCCGGGCCATCGCCGTGGGCAACGGCACCCACGGCCGCGAGACGGAGGACTTTGTCCGGGAGGTGCTGGCCGCCGAGGGGCTGAAGCAGACGCTGTGCCTGGCGGTGAGCGAGGCCGGGGCCAGCGTGTACTCGGCGAGCGACGTGGCCCGCGACGAGTTCCCGGACCTGGACCTGACGGTGCGGGGCGCCATCAGCATCGCCCGTCGCCTCCAGGATCCGCTGGCGGAGCTGGTGAAGATTGATCCGAAGAGCATCGGGGTGGGGCAGTACCAGCACGACGTCCACCAGCCGCTGCTGGCGAAGAAGCTCGACGACGTGGTGGAGAGCTGCGTCAACCAGGTCGGCGTCGAGGTGAACACCGCCAGCGCCCCGCTGCTGGCCCGCGTCGCCGGCATCGGCCCCTCCCTGGCGAAGAAGATCGTCGCTTACCGCAACGACAACGGCCTCTTCAAGAGCCGCAAGGCCCTCCTCGACGTGCCCGGGATGGGCCCCAAGACCTTCGAGCAGGCCGCCGGGTTCCTCCGGGTGCGGGGGGGCGAGCACCCCCTCGACGCCAGCGCGGTCCACCCGGAGCGCTATCCCCTCGTGGAGCGCATGGCCGCGGACCTCGGCGTCCCGGTGGCCTCCCTGATCGGCGACGGCAAGGCCATCGAGCGCATCGACCCGCGGCGCTACCAGGGCGACGACGTGGGCGAGTTCACCCTCAAGGATATCCTGGCGGAGCTGAAGAAGCCCGGGCGCGACCCCCGGGCCGCCTTCGAGCCCCCGAAGTTCCGCGAGGACGTCCGCACCCTCGACGACCTCAAGCCCGGCATGGAGCTCGAAGGCGTCGTCACCAACGTCACCGCCTTCGGCGCCTTCGTCGACGTCGGCGTCCACCAGGACGGGCTGGTCCACGTCTCCCAGCTCGCCGACCGCTTCGTCAAGGACCCCAGCGAGGTGGTCAAGGTCGGCGACAAGCTCAAGGTGAAAGTCCTGGAGGTCGACCTCCAGCGCAAGCGCATCGCCCTCACCGCCCGCAAGGACGGACGCCCCACCGCCCAGGGCTCCTCCCCCGGGAGACCCTCGCCGGAGCCCCGCCGCGATGGCCCCCGCCCTCCCCAGGGAGCCCGCCCCAACCAGGCCCCTCCCCAGGGCAAATTCTCCAACAACCCCTTCGCCAAGCTGGCCGACCCGAACGCCAGCAAACGCCGCTGACCCCCCATGACCGACTCCTCCTCGCGCCCCCGGGTCCTGTTCATCCATGGCCTGGAAGGGCACCCGCAGGGCACCAAGGCCCTCTTCCTCGCCCGGCACTTCACCGCCCTCACCCCGGCGATGGACACCAGCGACTTCGAGAAATCCGTGGCCACCCAGGCGGAAGCCATCGCCACCTTCCGCCCGGACCTGATCGTCGGCTCCTCCTTCGGCGGCGCCGTCGCGGTCGCGCTGATGCAGCGTGGTGTCTGGAAAGACCCCACCGTCCTGCTGGCGCCGGCGGCGGCCAAGCTCGGCCTCCCCAACCGGCTGCCGGAAGGGATCGTGGTCACCGTGGTCCACGCGCAGAAGGACACGCTCATCTCCCGGGAAGACTGCGCGGCGCTGGCGGCCACGGGGACGCCGGGCCTGGTGCGTCTGGAAGAGGTGGAGGACGAGCACCGGCTCCAATCCCTGGTGGACAGCGGTCGCCTCGCCGATCTGGTGCTGGAGACCTGGGCGCGGCGCCGCCTGCGGTAGCGAACCGTACCGAGCCCCGTCCGGCCCGGAAGGAGGGGCGCCTGTGGTAGCGTGGGCGCCGCGGGGCGGGCCCCGCGAGACGGAGCGAGCGGAGCGAGCGGAGCGATGAGCAAGAACTGTTACCTCTTCGGCGGCGACCGGAACGACGGCGACGCCTCGATGAAGCCCCTGCTGGGCAGCAAGGGGGCCAACCTGGCGGAGATGGCCCGCCTCGGCATCCCGGTGCCGCCGGGGTTCACCCTGACCACCGAGGTGTGCATCGCTTACCTCCGGGGCGAGGGGATTTCGGAGGCGCTCCGGGTGGAGGCGAGGGAGGCCCTCGCCCACGTCGAGGCCCATACCGGACGGCGCTTCGGCGATCCGGAGAGACCCCTGCTGGTCAGCGTGCGCTCGGGGGCCCGGGCCTCCATGCCGGGCATGATGGATACCATCCTCAACCTGGGCCTCAACGACGCCATCGCCGAGGGGCTGGCCCGCGCCTCCGGGAGCGGTCGCTTCGCCTTCGACGCCTACCGCCGCTTCCTGGCGATGTTCAGCGACGTGGTGCTCGGCGTCCCCAAGGAGCGCTTCGAGCACCTGCTCGACGAGCCCCGCCGCCGCATCGCCCAGGAGATGAACCTGCCGCTGCGCCTGCTCAACGCCGAGCAGCTCAAGCAGAAAGTACCGGACTCGATGCTCCCCGAGGACGTGCTCCGGGAGGTCGTGCTGCAGTCGAAGAAGATCGTCCTCGACGCCACCGGATCCCCCTTCCCCGACGACCCCCACGCCCAGCTCTGGGCCGCCGTCGAGGCCGTCTTCCGCAGCTGGAACAACGACCGCGCCCGCACCTACCGCGCCATGCACCGGATCCCCGACGCCTGGGGCACCGCCTGCACCGTGCAGGCCATGGTCTTCGGCAACCTCGGCGAGACCTCCGCCACCGGCGTCGCCTTCACCCGCGACCCCCGCTCCGGCGAGCGCCGCTTCTTCGGCGAGTGGCTCCCCAACGCCCAGGGCGAGGACGTGGTCGCCGGCATCCGGACCCCGCTGGGCGTCACCCGCCAGGACGGCGGCGACGCCAGCCTGGAGGCCCGCTTTCCTGAGGTCTATTCTGACCTGGAGCGGACCTACCAGGCGCTGGAAAAGCACTACCGGGACATGCTCGACATCGAGTTCACGGTGCAGGAGGGGAAGCTGTACATGCTCCAGTGCCGCGTGGGGGGCCGGAGCGGGCGGGCGCAGGTGAGGATCGCCGTGGAGATGGTCCGGGAAGGGCTGATCACCCGGGAGGAGGCGCTGCTGCGGGTGGAGCCGTCGAAGCTGGATGAGCTGCTGCATCCGACGCTGGACCCGGACGCGCCCCGGACGGTGCTGGCGACGGGGCTGCCGGCGGGCCCGGGGGCGGCCTCGGGGAAGATCGCCTTCGACGCGGACGAGGCGGAGCGGCTGGCGGCGCGGGGAGAGTCGGTGATCCTGGTACGGCGGGAGACCTCACCGGAGGACATCCACGGGATGAAGGCGGCGGCTGGGATCCTGACCTCCCGGGGGGGGGCGACCAGCCACGCGGCGGTGGTGGCGCGGATCATGGGGAAATGCTGCGTGGCGGGGTGCTCCGCGCTGCACATCGACTACCAGACGCAGACGATGTCCGTGTCGCTCTCCGGAGAGGACGGTCGCCCGCGGGAGACCGTCACGCTGAAGGCCGGCGACGTGATCACCCTGGCGGTGGAGCAGACCGGCCAGGTGCTCCTGGGGGAGCTCCCCATGGTGCCCGCGCAGACCACGCCGGAGTACGAGGAGCTGATGCGGTGGGCGGATGAGGTGAGGAGGTTGCGGGTGCGGGCCAACGCGGACAAGGGCTCCGAGGCCCGGAGCGCCCGGAACTACGGGGCCGAGGGCGTGGGGCTCTGCCGCACCGAGCACATGTTCTTCGAGCCGAGCCGGATCCACCTGATGCGCCAGATGATCGTCGCCGACACCGTCGCCGAGCGAGAGGAGGCGCTGGCGAAGCTGTTGCCCTTCCAGCGGGAGGATTTTCTGGGGATCTTCCGGGAGATGCGGGGGCTACCGGTGACCATCCGGCTGCTGGACCCGCCGCTCCACGAGTTCCTGCCCACCCACGAGGAGCAATTCCGGCAGCTCGTGGCGCTCTCCGGGCACTCGGAGGACGAGCTACGCAAGCGGAGCGCGGCGCGCCACGAGGCCAACCCGATGCTGGGGCACCGGGGCGTGCGGCTGGCGGTGACCTACCCGGAGATCTACGCGATGCAGGCCCGCGCCATCTTCGAGGCGGCCTGCGCTGCCGCCGCCGAGGGCGTGGAGGTCCTGCCGGAGATCATGATCCCGCTGGTGATCGGCCGCCCCGAGCTGGAGCACTGCCGGAAGATCATCGACCGGGTGGCTGGCGAGGTGTTCCGCGAGCAGGGCCGGGAGATCCCCTTCGCCTACGGCACGATGATCGAGCTGCCGCGGGCGGCGCTCCGGGCCGACGAGCTGGCGGAGGTCGCCCAGTTCTTCAGCTTCGGCACCAACGACCTTACCCAGACCACCCTGGGGCTCTCCCGGGACGACGCGGGGACGTTCCTGCCGGCGTACCAGCAGGCCAAGCTGCTGGCCTCGGATCCCTTCCAGACCCTCGACGTGGACGGCGTGGGCGAGCTGGTGCGCCTGGCCTGCGAGCGGGGCCGCGCGGTCCGGCCAGACATCAAGCTGGGGATCTGCGGCGAGCACGGCGGGGACCCCGCCAGCATCGCCTTCTGCCACCGGGTCGGCCTGGCCTACGTCTCCTGCTCGCCGCTGCGGGTGCCCATCGCCCGGCTGGCCGCCGCCCAGGCCGCCCTGCGGGGGTGAAGCTGCCGCTGCCTTCGCTGGATCTGCGGGCCTCGTTCTTCGTCCGGGGCTCCTACCGGGCGGGCTCCTCCGGGGCGCTCGCCGAGCGAGTCACCCCGCTGCCCTCCGGGGCTCTGATCCTCGACGGCCGCTGGCGTTACCAGGCGCTCCTTGGTGTCTCCCTCGGCGTCTTCTTTTAGGCTAGGCTCGCCCCATGCTGGGCGAGGCCCCTCCGCACAGCCTCCAGGGGACGATCCTCGATGGGAGGTACGTCATCGAGCGCATCCTCGGGCAAGGGGGCATGGGGCTCGTGGTGGAGGCCCGTCCCCTCGACGGGAGCGAGCGCGTCGCCGTCAAGCTGCTCCAGCCGGGCGCCCTGGACATCCCAGATGTGATGACCCGCTTCTTTCGCGAGGCCAACACCCTGGCCCGGCTCACCAGCAAACACGCGGTCCGGGTGTTCACCGTGGGGCGCCAGGCGAACAACGACCTGCCGTACATGGTCATGGAGCTCCTCCAGGGAGAGAACCTGGCGGAGCTGCTCAAGGCACGGGGTCCCCTGCCCGTCCCGCAGGCATGCCGCTACATCGCGGAGGCCTGCGAGGCGCTGGTCGAGGCCCACGCCCTCGGCATCATCCACCGGGACATCAAGCCCGCCAACCTCTTCCGCGCGTCGGGCGGCGAGGAGGATTGCATCAAGGTCATCGACTTCGGCATTGCCAAGGAGTTGGACGCCTCGGGGCCCCAGACACACACCCACATGGTGATGGGCTCGGTGGCCCACATGGCACCGGAACAGCTCCGGGCGGCGAAGTACGCCGAGCCTCGCAGCGACGTGTGGTCGCTGGGGGCGACCCTCTTCGAGCTGATCACCGGCAAGCTCCCCTTCCACGCGACTTCCTTGCCCCAGCTCATCGTGGCCATCAACTGCGAGCCTCCCCGCGCTCCCCGGTCGCTCCGGGGCGAGATCCCTCCCGAACTGGAGGCGGTGATCCTCCGCTGCCTGGAGAAGAAACCCGAGAACCGCTTCCCGACCGCGGGGGACTTCCTCGCCGCGCTTCGCCCGTTCACCTCCGAGGCGACCTTCCCGCAGGCTCCACCTACCGAGCCCCCCCCCACCGAGCCCCCCCCCACCGAGCCCCCCCCGGCGCCGCTCCCCCGCGCTCCTCTCCCCGGGCCGACGCTGGCCCCGCTCCCTCCGGCGCGGCGCTGGGCGTGGAGCGCGGCGACGCCCATGCCAACGCCGAGGCCATGCTCGACAA
>CAZSDX010000322.1:0-8253 GCA_964605685.1 uncultured Polyangiaceae bacterium | reverse complement strand
AGTCCATCGGCGAGCCCGGCACCCAGCTCACCATGCGCACCTTCCACATCGGCGGTGCCTCCTCCGGCAAGGCCGAGCAGTCGAGCCTGGAGTCCCGCAGCGAGGGGACGATCAAGCTGCGCGACGCCCTCAACCACAACGCCCCCGCCGCCACGGCCACCACCAAGGACGGCCGCGTGGTGGTCATGAACCGCAACAGCGAGCTGGTCATCGTCGACAGCAACCAGCGGGAACGCGAGCACCACAAGCTCGTCTATGGCGCCGAGCTGAAGGTCCGCAACGGCGACCAGATCAAGGCGGGCCAGCAGCTCGCCACCTGGGATCCGCACATGGTCCCGGTGCTCGCGGACACCAGCGGCGTTGTCAAGTACGGCGACCTCGTGGACAGCGTCTCCGTCATCGAGAAGGTGGACGAGGTGCTGGGCCTCAGCCGCCGCGTCGTCATCGAGTCCAAGGCCACCGACCTCCGCCCCCGCATCACCATCAAGGACCCGGTGACCGGCGAGACCAAGAAGCTCCCCGGCTCCGAGCAGGACGCCCGCTACCTCATCCCGGTCGGCGCCCACATCGTCGTCGCCGACGGCGACATGGTGGACGTCGGCACCGTCCTCGCCAAGATGCCCCGCGACGCCGCCAGGGTGCAGGACATCACCGGCGGCCTCCCCCGGGTCGCCGAGCTGTTCGAGGCCCGCAAGCCCAAGGACCACGCCATCGTCTCCGAGATCGACGGGGAGGTCTCCTTTGGCAAGGACACCAAGGGCAAGCGCAAGGTCATCGTCACCCCCTTCGACCAGCACGGCAACCGCCTCGACAACCTCGCCCGCGAGTACCTCATCGCCAAGGGCAAGCTGATCCAGGTCCACCCCGGCGACCGGATCCGCGCCGGAGACCAGCTCATGGCCGGTCCCGCCAATCCCCACGACATCCTCCGGGTCAAGGGCGAGATCGAGCTGGCCGCCTGGCTCGTCAACGAGATCCAGCAGGTGTACCGCCTCCAGGGCGTCGGCATCAACGACAAGCACATCGAGGTCATCGTCCGGCAGATGCTCCGTCGCGTCCGGATCAAGGAGGTGGGTGACACCAACTTCCTCGTCGACGAGCCCGTCGAGAAGAACATCTTCGAGCGCGAGAACCGCAAGGTCCTCGCCCAGGGCCTCCGCCCCGCCACCGCCGAGCCCCTCCTCCTCGGGATCACCAAGGCCTCCCTGTCCACCGACTCGTTCATCAGCGCGTCGTCGTTCCAGGAGACCACCAAGGTGCTCACCGAGGCGGCCATCGGCGGCAAGCAGGACGACCTCCTCGGTATCAAGGAGAACGTCATCATGGGCCGGCTCATCCCCGCCGGCACCGGCCTCCCCGCCTACAAGCGCCTCAAGATGATCGTCGAGGACGACGGCGCGCCCATCCCCCACGCCACCACGCCGCCCCCCAGGCGCGAGGAGCCCCCCGTCGCCGTCGGCGACGAGTGACCCCGGGAGCCGCGCCTTGCTGCCCGAAGCCCACGTCTTCATCGCCACCAGCCTCGATGGGTACATCGCAGCTCCCGACGGCGACATCGAGTGGCTCGTGAGCCTCCCCACCCCGGAGGGCGTGGACCACGGCTACGCGGCCTTCCTGGCCGGCATCGACGCGGTGGTGATGGGCCGCGGGTCCTACGAGAAGGTGCTGACCTTCCGTGAGTGGCCCTACGACAAACCGGTGCTGGTCCTCTCTCGTAGCCTCCCTCCCGAGGCGCTCCGGCCCGATCTGGTCGGCCGCGTACGGATCGTCCCCGACGACCCGCGCGCGGCCCTGGAGAGGCTCGGGGCCGAGGGGGTCCGGCGGGTCTACGCGGACGGCGGTCAGGTGATCTCCGCGATGCTGCGGGCGGGGCTGGTGCAGCGGTTGACCATCACCCGTGTCCCGGTGCTGCTGGGGGCGGGGCTTCCCCTGTTCCTCGACACCGGGCGCCACGCGCTGCGCCACGTCGAGACCCGCGTCTGGAGCAACGGCTTCGTCCAGTCGGTTTACGACCTGGCCTGAGGCGCCGGCGCTTCACGGCGCGAGGTGGGCGCTCTTGCGGCTCTTCACCCGGGGGTGACGACGAAGAGCGTGGAGCCGGCGGAGGTCTTCTCGTCCGGCTGGTAGTAGGGGAACACCTGCCCGCCGCCGTCCTCTGCCTTCACCGGCATCGTCGCCCTGAGCCGGAACGAGTAGCTCTGCGTCTGCTTCGCCCCGAGCTTGCTCACGTACAGGTTCAGCTGCTTGCCCGTGCTCTCGAACTTCGACAGCGTGTTCTCCTTCAGGTACGGGTCGAAGTCCTCGCCCAGGACCTCGAACCCCGGGGGGACGCCGAGCGTCACCAGGATCATGTCCTGGTTCGTCTCCGTGTTGCTGGTGATCGCCACCGTCGCCAGCACCGTGTCGTTCACCGCCAGCTCGGTCTTGTCGTAGCTGACGGAGAGCGAGAGCGGGCCGGACTCCGGGGCCGCCTCGGCCCACGGGACGTTGTGCCTCGCCACCACGCTGTAGCTGAGCCTCCCGCTGCCCACGAAGGCCAGCTTCACCTCGTGGTTTCCCTTGGCGGCGAGGCCCGAGAGGTCCACCGTGTGGAGCACGTCCGACTGCTCCTCGGTGAGCTGCACCGTCGCGAAGGGCGCCCCGTTCACCGAGACCTCCACCGCGCCCACCGCGCCCTCGGTCCCCTTCGACGCCGCGAGGATCAAGGTCCGGAGCGTCCATATGGTGGCCTGGGTGGATCCGAAATTACCCTGGGCGTCGCGCGCGGAGGCGAGGTACTGGAGGGCGCCGCCGACGGTGAGTCCGTGGCCCCCGGCGACGAGCATCGCGTGGGTGGCCAGGGCGGTGGAGGTGATCTCCGCGTCGTTCCCGCCGCCGTAGAACATGGTCTGGGTGTCGCCGGCGGGCCAGCGGATCTTGTCGCCGTCGGCGACCTTCTTCGCCTCCAGCTCGTCGAGGAGCTTGGCGGTGAAGGGGTCCGAGGGGGCGGCGTGGGCGAAGGCGTTGGCGACGATCCCGAGGGTATAGAGGTCCTGGGGCTCCTTGGCGTAGCTGGCCTTCACGTAGGCGAGGGCGGAGGCGACGCTCTGGGGCTGGAGGCCGGCGGTGGAGAGGGCCCAGGCGACGAAGGCGGTGTTGCGGAGCGTGCTGGTCTGGAAGGAGAAGAACTCGGTCTGGTCGCCCTTCCAGGATCCGTCGCTCTCCTGCTTGCCGGCGAGCCACTGGGCGGTGCGCGCGATCATCGCCGGGTCGACCTCGTGGACCTTGGCCATGTCGGCGAATTCCATGAGGCCGAAGGCGGTGACGGAGAGGTACGGGGCCGGGTCCTGGGTGCCAAACCAGGAGAAGCCGCCGCCAGGGTGCTCGAAGGTCAGGAGCCGCTGGTAGCCCGCGGACATCAGGGATTCGGCCTTGAGCTGGATCTCCGGGGTGATCTGGCCGGTGGCCTTCATGTAGGCGGTGACCAGCACGTTGGGCCAGGCGGTGGAGGTGGTCTGCTCGAAGCAGCCGTAGGGGGTCTGGAGCATGCTGTCCATGCCGCTGACCACCTGGGAGAGGAAGGCCGGGTAGATGTCGAGGTGGAGGTGGGGCGAGCCGTCCACCGCGTTGTCGGGGAAGGAGACCGTGTGGGTGATCTCGCCGGCGCCGAGGGCGCCCGCGTGGTTGACGGCGATCTCCTTGCCGTCGGGGACGACCCGGACGACCCGGGAGACGGCGTCCGATTTTGCGCCGCCCAGCGCGGTGACGGTGAGGGCGTGGGTGCCCACCTTCTCGACGCGGACCGGGACCTGCACGCCCTTGACCTCGCCGGGGAGGAGGTCGACGGAGAGGGAGGTGGAGCCGAGGGGCGCGTACCAGTCGCCAGGCGACAGGTCGAGCTTCACGGTCTGGGGGGTCTCCAGGTAGTTGTAGACGGCCACGGGGAAGGTGACCTCGTCGCCGCGGGTGAGGGTGGCCGGGAAGTTGATGTCGGCGAAGAATTCCTGGAAGACGACGACGCTGCTCAGCCCGCCGCCGAGGAGCCCCGAGGAGGAGTTGGCCAGCGACGAGACGCGCCAGGAGGTGATGCTGTCGGCCATGGGGACGGAGACCGTGGCCTTCCCGTCGGGGCCGGTGATCAGCGCCGGGTTGACGTAGAGGGTCTCGGGGAAATCCTTGCGGACCCGAGGGCCTGCTTCACCCTCCGCCACCGGGGGCCCCCCGGCCTCACCTCCTCCGCCGTTGTCCCAGCCCCCGCTGCTGCCGCCGGAGCCCGCGGCGCCTCCCGCGGTGGGGCCGCCCCACCAGGTCTGCACGCCCAGCTCCGACCCCTGGAAGGAGATCGACAGGTCATCGCCGGTGCCCACCTCCTCGTCGGGTCCGGCGCTGCTCAGCCGGAACAGCAGGTCGCTGTAGTCCTGGGTGGGGACGAACGCGTAGGCGTTCCCCCAGAAGTCGACGAGCGACACCTCCTTGGCGATGCGTCCGGTGATCTCCGCGCCGTAGGTCTTGCCGGAGGAGCAGTAGTACTGTTGCCCGGTGCACCCGGCGGCCTCCACCTCGCCCTTGGCCTTGGTGGCGGCCTTGGTCAGCGAATCGAGGAGCAGCTTCTTCTCCGCGTCGAGGTAGCCGCCGAGGATCTGCATGGCCTTCTGCTGCACCGCGGGCCAGGACGCGAGGAAGAGGCCCGTCGGGGTCTGGCCTCCGAGGGCGGAGAAGACCGCCGCCGCCTTGGTCTGGGCCGCCTGGGCCTTGGTCGGGTCGCCGTCCTTGGTCCCGTTGAACAGCAGATCTTCCAGGTTGGTCGAGGGGGCACGGATCTGGTAGCTCGGCTGGGCGAATTTGTCCTCCAGCTCGAAGTAGGTGCGGAGCAGCCCGGGGCGCGCGTCCACCAGGGCGAAGACGGCCTCGTCCACCACCTGCACGCCGAGGGCCGCCGGGGCGGGCTTCCCCTCCTCGTCCTCCACGGAGAAGGTCAGCTTCGCCGTCTCGCCGGGGGCGTACTGGGGCTTGTCCGTGTCCAGGCGGACCTTGAGGGCGCCCTTTCCCCGGGAGAAGATCGTCTTGCCCGCCCGGATGATGTTCCCCGCCGGGTCCACCACGTAGGCCTCGATGCGGTTGCTGCCGCCCAGGGTGGCGTCCAGGGGCATGGAGAAGGAGGCCACGCCGTCCTTGGCCTGGAGCGTCCTCATGTCGACGACCTGGCCTCCGTTGAGCCAGTCGACGTAGACGTAGGAGTCCGGGGCCGAGCAGCGGATCTCGATCTTCGCGCTCTCTCCCAGGTCGTAGATCGCCTTGTCGGAGCGGACCAGCACGTGCTCCTGGCCCTGCTGGGCGCCGAAGGTGAACATCGCCGTGGCGCTGGCGCCGCCCGGTGCGCTCACCTGGGCCTTGGCCGACAGCCCGTTCGTCTTCTCGGGGACGAAGGCGAAGCGGACGTGGCCGAAGAGGTCCGTCTTGCCGGAGAGGCTCGCGGAGCCGATGTTGACCGTGGCGTCCGCGTTGGGCACCGGCGTCCCGAGGGGGTCGGTGGCGAAGAGGTCGAGGGCGTTCTCCACCCCGGGGATGACGCCGGTCCCCTCCGGGATCAGCACCACGTCCACGGGGCTCTGGGCCACCGTCACCGCCTTCTCCTGCTTCACCTGCTGCTGCGCGGTGTCCGTCGCGGTGATCCGCAGGGTGATCAGGGCGTTGCCGTTGTTGATCGGCAGCCCCACCAGCGACGAGGGGAGCTTGATCGAGAACGGCAGCTTGCCGTCGGCCCCGGTCTTCCCCTGGAAGGTCTGGAGCACGGTCTCGCCCACGTCCAGGGCGACGGCCTCGATCAGCACGTCGCCGCCGGCCACCGGCTTGCCGAAGAAATAGCCGACATCCAGCACGCCCTGGACCGATTGCCCTGGCAGGTACCACTCCTTGTCGGTCTTGACCGCGATCCGGAACTTGGGGAGCGCGTAGCGGCTGACGTTGACGGTCTTCTCTCCCTTGAGATCGCCCACCTGGGCGCGCACCTTGAAGGTGCCCATGTTGACCACGGAGCCGATAGCAAAGTCGCTGGAGACGATGCCGTGGTCGTCCGTGGCCGCGGTCCGCTTGAAGATCTTGTTGCCCTTGCCGTCCTCGACCTCGAAGACGGCGCTCTGCTTGGCGAGGGGGGCGTTGGTGCCCTGCTGGAGCGCCAGCGCCCGCAGGTGGATCACCTGTCCCGGCTGGTAGATGGGCTTGTCCGTGGTGAGCAGCACCTTGCCCCCCGGCGAGGCGGCCGACACGGTGGACGCGACCGCCACCTTGGTCCCCTGGGCCGCCGCCTCCGCCGCCACCTCGTAGGAGCCGTCCTCCTCCAGCGTCAGCTCGAAGATCACGTCCCCGATGGCGCCGGTCGTGCCCTCGTAGAGGGTCGGGGCCTCGCCCTGCTTCTGCACCCGCAGCCTCACCGGGAGCCCGGCGAGGGGCGCCTGGGTCTTCGGGTTCACCGCCCGGACCCGGTAGCTGGTCGGCTTGCCCTTCTTCACCGAGGAGGGCCCCTCCAGGATCGCGTTGTACGAGGGCACGAGGTTCTGGGCGCTCCGGGTCACCCTCAACCCCGTCCCTTTCTCCTCGATGAGCACCACGTAGCGGACCCACTCCTCGGGTCCGGTGGCCCCCGGCGGGAGCGCGAAGGCGACGGTCTTCTCCTCGCTGGCGCTGCCCTCCAGCTCGTAAGGGAGCGCCTGGGTGTCCAGGATTTCCTTGCCGTCGACGGTGCGGAGCGACACGGCGATCTCCCCCTTGGCGTCGCCCTTGGCGGCCAGCGGGATGCGCACCAAGAGCTTGCTGTCCTGGACCGCGCCGGACATCTTGCCCTCGTCCACGGAGAGCGTCCCCGAGGTGGGGTTGTCTGCGGGGCGGTTGTCCGCAGGCTTGCCCGGGGGGGGCTCGGTCTTCGGGGAGCCGGGGAAGGTCTCGCTGTCCTCGCAGGCTCCGAGCGCCAGCAGCAGCGGGATCACCAGGGCCCCCCGGAGCCCTCTGCGCAGGCGGTGCGGGCGCGGGGAGCAGGGGGAGGGAGAGGAGGAGAAGGGGAAGGTCATGAGGAGTTCCTGGGAAGGAGGGAGGCCGGGGAAGCGAGCAAGGAGCGTTCCTGCTTGTTTTTCTTGTGTTTTGGCCGGTGAGGAAGGCGGCTGGACTGTCCCGTGGACAGACCTGAGGTCGGGGGGGGCTGCTTGTGCTCTCTCCTGCGGTGCTGGTTGAGCCGACGTGCGCCGTGCGTGGCGTTCGCGGACTGCGCAAGTTTGTCGGAGGGTGGCGCTCCGGTCGGGCGGTGAGGAGAGGGAAAAAATAGGGGTTCTGGGTGGTGTGGATTCTGCAGTTCCGCCAGTCGCCTGCGACGAGGCAGGCTGCGAGGTATCCCGAAACGGATTGAGATCCTGAGGTGATCCGTCGCTCGGGGCTCGGGGACGCCTCCGGGTGGGTGCCGATGCACCGGCACTCGCTGTTGAGCCAGGCGTTCCCGAATGTGTTCGCGCTGGGAGACGCGACGGATCTGCCCTCGTCGAAGGCGGGTTCCGTGGCTCATTTCCAGGGGGAAGTGCTCTTCGAGAACGCGCTCCGGTACATCGCCGGGCGGGAGCTCTCCCAGGGCTTCGACGGCCACGCCCATTGCTTCATCGAGACCAGCTACGGCAAGGCGGGCCTCTTCCTTCGTTCCGTCCAGGGCTGTTGTTCAGGTGAGTCATCCACGTACAACATCGCCTAGTTCACCAGAGGGTGGGGAGGTAGGGGGGCACGCTTCACCGCAGGACGCGGCAGTTTGGGCGCATGCACCATCAACCATTCCAACAGATCTCTCGGTCGCTGCTTGAAAAATCTTTCCGCAGACGTCGTCTTTTCTTCTCCTCTCTCCCAAAAATTCTTCACGATTTTCCCCACTTCCAGCCTTTGAGGACTTTGCCCGCGCGGGACCGTTCAGGGGGATGCCAAAAGCCCGAAAAATCGTTGAGTTGAGATCGTGAGAAGGTGTTGAGGCTCCAAGACGAGCAAATGACGCACCCCGGAGAGGTGGAGAGGCCCTCTGTCGGCGCCGGCTCAGCAACTTCTATCCTAAAATTTGGCTGGTTCGTGAACATCCAAAAAAGTGACCCAGGGCTCCCAGGAGTTCGTGGATGCACGCGATGCGTCATATGCCTTTTTGCCGAATTTCAGGCTCGCTTGCCTGGCTTGACCTTCTCACGATCTTTGAACGGTCCCCGCAAGGCCTTGGACCACAGCAGCCATCCGCTGGCAACGATCCATCGCCTTTTG
>CAZSDX010000321.1:0-8263 GCA_964605685.1 uncultured Polyangiaceae bacterium | reverse complement strand
GCTCGACGGCATCGAGCCAGGAGAAGGCGCCGTGGGTGATGGCGGAGGTTTCCGCGGCGAAGAGGGTCTTGGCGAACTGGTCGGCGGCACCCACTGGCGGCAGCGTAGCACGGGCGTGGGTAGAACCAGGAGCCTGCCTGACACTGTGGCTTGGTTCAGCGACCGATGCGCTTGCGGATGGCGTCGCGGACGTCGGCAGGCAGGGTGGTGAAGGCTTCGTCGGGAAGCATCTTGAGGAGGTGGTCGGGCATCGCCAGGATCGCCCGGTCGCCCAGATCTACCAATCGCTGCTCCGGCGCGAGCCCTGCCAGTCGCTGCTCGGGGGCAAAGCGGGGCAACACCTGCTCCGGCGCCAGACCTGCCAGCCGCTGCTCGGGGGCGAAGTGGGGCAACACCTGCTCCGGCGCCAGCCCCGCCAGCCGCTGCTCCGGCGCCAGCCCCGCCAGCCGCTGCTCCGGCGTCAGCGACGCCAGAAACCGCTCCACCACCTCGTCGTACCCTTCCATCTCCGTCAGCTCCGCCATCTTCTCTCCCGTCTGCTGCTGCCACCACCACAGGCTCTCGCGACTACGAACCTTGCCATGGCCGAATACCCCCAGCAACTCGTCGCGCTCGGCCTGCGACACCACATCCAGCTCCAGGACCAGCAGCGGCCAGGGCGCCTCCTGCACCTCGTGGTAGCCTCGCTCGTCTCGTAGCAGCGTCCAGCCAAAGAAGGCCAGCTCGCTGTGGAGCGTCGGGGTGAGCGAGGGCAGCACCAGCGCCACGAGCAGATCCTCACGACGCTGGACCTCGTCCGCATGGTCGGCGGCGTAGAGGAAGGCGTAGCTCAGGACCTTGGCGAGCTCACCCTGGCGAAGAGGCTTGGACGGACTCTTGTACTCCAGCAGGGCGAGACGAAGGATGCGGCGCCAGAGATCGCGCAGGACGGCGGCACCGGAGTCGTCGGAGGCACCTTCGCGACGAAGCAGGAGGAGGTCGAGGCGAGGAGGATGTTTTCCGAGAGGGACTTCGGCCAGGACGCGGAAGGAAGGAGGAGCGCGCTGCTGAAGGAGGCGGGTGAGCAGGACGTGCCAGGCGGTGCGTCCTTCCCGTGGGGCAGGGTCGGGCTCCTTTGTGGGCATGGGGGCGAAGCTACAACGGGAGAGCCCAGCGCGGAACGTTTCAGCGACCGATGCGCTTGCGGGTTCACGTCGACGTGGGCGGGCCTCGTGGATGGGGGCGGAGGGGGAGGCGTTTCTGCTAGAGTCGCGGGGGTGACGGATCGACCTCGTGTCCTGTTGCTGTGGCCGGGCGGGCTCTTCGAGGGAGGGGCGAACTTCGGCGTGCCGCAGATCCTGTCGATCGCGGGGGCGGTGCGGAGGGCGGGGGCGGAGGTGACCGTGGTCGACCTGGACTGCGAGCGGGCGCTGGGTCGCATCGATCTGAGGGCGCTGGCGGCGGGGTACGACCTGATCGGCGTCTCGTGTTACTCGTCCTACGATTACCTGAAGGTGATGGCCATCGGGGAGCAGCTCCGGGCGGCGGCGCCCCGGGCCTGGATGGCGGTGGGGGGCTACCACCCGTCGGCGCGTCCGGAGGATTTTTCGGGGATGGATTCTCCCTACGATCACGTGATCGTCGGGGACGGGGAGGGGCCGATGGCGAGGCTGGCGGAGGCGCTGTCGTCAGGGAAGAGGCCGCTGCAACGGGTACTGGGGCCGTCGTCGTCCCCGGGGCCCGGAGGCTACGACTGGTCGCTGCTGTCAAGGTACCTGCCGGTGGCGAGGCGTGTGGCGTCGCAGGCAGAGATCTACCTTTCCCGGGGGTGCCCCTACGACTGCGCCTTCTGCATGGAGCGGGCGAAGCGGGATACCTCGTGGCGAGCGCTGGAGCCAGAGCACGCCCTGGAGGAGCTGCACCGGCTGGATAACTTCCTGGATCTCCGCGGGTGGACCGTGTTCGTGGCGGACGCCCTCTTCGGGATGAAGCAGGGGTGGCGCCGGGCACTGCTGGAGGGGCTGGCCCGGAGACCGCTGCGGGCCGACAAGGTGTGGCTGCTGATCCGCATCGATCTGGTGGACCGGGAAGACATCGAGCTGATGGCGCGGGCTAACGTGGCGCCAGGGTTCGGGCTGGAGTCCGGGGATCCGGAGCAGGTACGGCGGGTGAGGAAGACCGGGAAGCTCGGGGACTACCTGGAGAGGATGCTCCGGATCGGCGGCTGGGCCCGAGAGCTGGGGGTTCCGTTCGGGACCAACGTGATCCTGGGGCACCCGGGGGAGACGGAAGCCTCGATCCGGACCACGGCGGCGTACCTGAGGCGCCTTTTCCTGGAGGATCCGCGGGGGACCACCGGGTTCCTGTCGGTGGACCCGTTCCGGCTTTACCCGGGCTCCCCCATCGACGACGAGCTGGACACCTGGAAGCAAGAGACCGGCTTCGTGGCCCACCGGTATCCATGGTGGCACGACGGGGATCAGGATTTCCTGTCCGAGTGGGTCGATCCGTCCGCGTCGCTGGACTTCCGGGCGACGCTCCGGCTCAAGGGCGAGCTGCTGGACCCGATCCTCCGGGAGATCCCCCGGCGCTTCGCCTACCAGGGCCCGGCGAGGGCGTACTTCCTCCGGTCCGTGGAGGAGCAGGTGCAGCTCACAGCCCCTCGCCACCGGCTCCGGAAGCTGGCCATGGAGCACCTGTGGCGGGGCATGCTGGGCGGCGCTCCGGAGGTCGAGCGGCGGCGAGGGCTGAGGGGAGACCGGGAGCTGGCGGAGGCAGCGAGGGAGGCGAGGAAGGAGCGCCTGGGGACAGGGCACCTGCGGGGCCTGTCGCCCCGGATACGAGACGCGCTGGAGCAGACCCCGAGGGAGCAGTTCACCCGGCTGGAGGACGCCTGCGACTCCGATCAGGATCGGCCACTGCCGCTGACCGATGACGGGCTCTCCACGATCTCGGCGATGCATGCGTACGCCATCACCTTCGAGGCGCTGGGGTTGAAGGAGGGAGATCGGCTGGTGGAGCTGGGGAGCGGGACCGGCTACGGGGCAGCGCTGGCGAGCCGGCTGGTGGGGCCGAGAGGGTCCGTATTGACCCTTGAGGTGGAGCCGGAGCTGGCGGAGCTGGCAGCGGAGAACCTGGCGGGGCTGGAGAACGTGAGGGCGCTGCGGGGGGACGCGCACGAGGTGGAGCTGTGGGGGCCAGCGTCGCGGGTGGCGGTGACGTTTGCGGTGGGGGAGATCCCGGCGGGGTGGCTGGAGGCGCTGGAGGAGGAGGGGAGGCTGGTGGCGCCGGTGGGGGCGGGGGACGTGCAGCGGCTGACGCTGGTGGAGCGGCGAGGGGGAGGGGTGCTGGTGAGGTCGCTGGGGGAGGTGATGTACGTGAGGGATCGATGCGGCGGGGAGAGGCCGTGATCGGGGAGCTGGGGAGCTGGGGGCTGCACCAGGCGAGGGAGCTGTTCGCGACGTACCTGGTGCCCTACGCGGCGTTGAAGGGGGCGTGGCTGGAGCGGGGGCGAGGGGGGAGGCTGGTGATGCGGTCGGTGGCGTCGCAGGTGTACTACACGGCGGTGGAGCCGCTGCCGGTGTTTTTGCTGATCGGGGTATCGCTGGGGTTCTTCGTGGTGATGGCGGCGGACGGGCTGATGAGGCCGAACGGGCTGGCGCCGCATGTCCCGGCGGTGGTGGCGCAGGCGACGGTGAGGGAGCTGTTGCCGATCACCATCGCGGTGATCCTGACCGGGAGGTCGGGGACAGCGATCTCGACGGAGCTGGGGTACATGCGGGTGAACCAGGAGATCGAGGCGCTGGAGGTGGCAGGGGTGAACGTGGATTATTTCCTGGTGCTCCCGAGGATCGTGGGGCTCACCCTGTCGTCGGTGGGGTTGACGGTGTGCATGGGGGCCTCGGCGCTGGTGGGTGGGTTCTTCCTGGCGCAGGGGCTGAACCTGGCGTCGACGGGGCTACGGTTGACCCAGATCCTGGGGGCGTTGACGCCGGCGACGATGGGGCTGGCGCTGCTGAAGTCGGTGATCTTCGGGCTGACGATCGCGGCCATAAGCTGCTTCCACGGGATGGCCGTGGAGCGGCATTTTGCCGAGATCCCCCGGGCCAACGTGAGGGGGTCGGTCCGGAGCTTCTTCGGGTGCTTCGTGCTGAACGCTGTCATTTCCGTCTACGCGGTGTCCCAGTGGCGCTAATTTGGTAGACCTCCCATGACCCCCCTTCGGATGATCCTTGCCGCGGCGCTTGCGGCCCTCCCTCTGTCCTTTCTTGCGTGCGGCGGTACCGGCACCGCGGGGACAGACAACGTGAACAACGGCAACGGCGGCGAAGGTGGCTCCGGCGGGGGCGGAGGGGAGGGAGGATCGAGCGGGAGCGGCACCGGGACCTGCGGCACTTGCCTGGGGAAGAGCTACGCCCCGTGCAACCCGGACGGGACGCCGGCGCCGCAGGTGGAGTGCCCGCTGACGTGCGTACCGGGGCGGGGGTGCCTGGAGTGCGCGCCGGGGAAGCCGAGCTGCAACGGCAACGAGATCCGGACCTGCCCGGAGAGCGGCGTGACGGGGGAGGGGGAGCTGGTGAAGACCTGCGACGTGGGGGCGGGGGAGGTGTGCGTGGACGGCGCCTGCAAGAGCGGGTGCGACCTGGCGGACGGGCTACCGTCGAACGTCGGCTGCGAGTTCTGGGCGGTGGATCTGGACCAGTTCGACGCGCCGCCGGTGTTCCCCGGGTTCGGGGGGAACGATCCGGCGAGCGCGCCTTGGGGGATCGTGGTGTCGAACGCGGGGCAGACGGTGGCGAACGTGACCGTGGAGATCAACGAGGCGCCGCTGGGGCAGCCCCCGGCGCCCAAGGCACTGGGGCAGGTGGCGGTGCCGCCGGGGACGCTGAAGACCATCAAGCTGCCGACCCGGGAGCTGGACTGCGGGGTGAAGCCGAACGACGCGGCGTCGCCGGGGACGTGCCTGTCGTCGAACGCGTTCCGGGTGGTGTCGTCGGCGCCGGTGGTGGTCTACCAGTTCAACGTGTTCGAGAACGCCTTCAGCAACGACGCGTCGCTGCTGCTGCCGACGAACGCGCTGGGGAAGTACTACCGGGTGCTGGGGTGGGGGGCTGGGCATCCGGTGGAGCTCGAGTTCCCCGGGCTGCCGAAGATCATCAGCCGGTCCTTCGTGACGGTGGTGGGGTCGAAGCCGGACACGAAGGTGACGATCAAGCCGTCGACGAGGACGCATGCGAACACGACGAGCAACCCGCCGATCCCGACGATCCAGCCGGGAGAGACCGTGGAGTTCACCATCGGCCCCTTCGACGTCATTAACCTGGAGAGCGATAACTTCACGCTCCAGGAGAGCACCCAGGCGAAGAACCTGGCGGATTTCACCGGGACGCTGGTGATCTCGGACAAGCCGGTGGCGGTCTTCAGCGGGGCGGAGCTGACCGGGGCGCCGGGGGGCGTGGACATCCCCAAGGCGCCGGACTGGGACAGCAAGGACGCCTGCTGCCTCGATCACCTGGAAGACCAGATGTTCCCGCTGGAGGCGATCGGGAAGAAGTACGTGATCACCCGGAGCCCGGTGCGGTCCAAGGGGGGAGGGTACGTGGAGCCGGACGTGATCCGGTTCGTGGGGGCTGCGGAGCCGGCGACGGTGAAGACCAACCTGCCAGCGCCCTTCGACTCGTTCACGATCCAGCCGGGGGAGATCAAGGACACCTGGACCCAGGGGCACCTGATCGTGGACGCGACGGCGCCGGTGCTGATCAGCCAGGTGCTGATCAGCCAGGGGTACGTGAGCGGAGCCACCACCGGGGATCCGTCGCTGACCGTGTTCCCGCCGGCGGATCAGTTCCGCACCGAGTACGTGATCCCGGTGCCGCCGTCGTGGAGCTCGAACCACGTCGTCATCGCCGCGCGTCCCTCGACCCAGATCACCCTGAACAAGAACCCGCTGGGCGGCTGCAAGATCGAACCCATCGGGGAGCTGGAGGGCGTGACCTACGAGGCACGCACCTGCCCGCTGACGACGGGGGCCTACTACCTGAGCGGGAACGAGCCCTTCGGGATCGCGGTGTACGGCTACGGGTCGGCGGGATCCTACGCCTACGTGGGCGGGGCGGACGTGAAGCCGATCTACAAGGTCCCGGAGCTGAAGTGACATGGCCCTGACGCTGGCGGCCCAGCTCGCCGAGGTCTCCGTCGTCAGCGGGCAGGGCTCGGTGATGCTCGACGACGTGTCCATCCCGGTGCTTCCGGGGGAGGCGCTCGCGGTGTGCGGCCCCACCGGGAGCGGGAAGAGCACCACGCTCCGGCTGCTTGCGGGGCTGCTGCCTCCGACCCGGGGGGTGGTGCGGGTGGGAGGCGTCGATCTGGCGTCCCTCGACTATCCAGGGATGAGGGCACTGCGGCTGCGAGTGGGGCTGGCGTTCGACAACGGGGGATTCTGGAGTACCCGGAGCGTCTTCGAGAACATCGCGCTGCCGCTGCTCTACCACCAGGCGACGCGCCCCGATCTGGAGGCGAGGGTGAAGGAGCTGGCCGGTGAGCTGGATCTCCTGGAGCTGCTGAGGCAGCCCGGTCACGGCGTCTCCGGGGTGGCGCGCAAGCGGGTGATGCTGGCCAGAGCGCTGGTGCTGGATCCGGAGCTGCTGCTGGTGGACGAGCCGCAGCACGGGCTGCTACCGAGGGAGGCGAGGCGGCTGAGCGAGGCCATCGAGCGGCGGCGCAAGGGGCGGGGGATGACGGTGGTGTACGCGGATCACGACGGGAAACTGGCCCCGTTCCCCTGCGAGCGCCGTGTTTTCCTGGAGAATGGCCGGGTGGTGGATCGGCTCAGCCGCCTGCTGTCCCGCCATGACCGGGAGGATTTCGACCGGGGGATGCCGCCGGACTCGCTGGTGGGCGACACGCCGGAGAGCGCGACGTGAGGACACCGATCTCCGCCCAGGAGCGGGCCGCGGGGTTCTTCCTCGGGGTGGTGCTGCTGATGCTCATGGGGTCGGCGCTGGCGACCGGCTACCGGATCGACATCCTGGACGTGTTCCGGGAGGGGTTCGTGCTGTATGCGGTGGCGCGCGAAGGGCACGGGGCGGTGGTGGGGTCGCCGGTGAGGGTGCGTGGGGTGGAGCTGGGCTCGGTGACCCGCGTGGAGCTGAAGGAGGATCCGGCGTACCCCGGGAGGCCCGTGCGCCTGACGATCCGGCTGCACCCTTCCGCCGAGCCGTTCCTCGAAGAGGGCATGGAGGCGATCCTGGTGGAGCCGCCGCTGGGCTCCGGGATGCCGCCCTTCGGCACCGCCGCGGTGGAGCTACGCGCCGAGGAGCACCAGGGCCAGCCCCGGAGGCCGCTGCCCCGGCGCTCGGTGCTGCTGGCGCGGGGCGAGCCCTCGATGGTGCACACCATGGCGCTGATGGCGGACAACGTGACGGCGCTCCGGACCGAGATGCTCAAGTCCATCGAGGCCATGGGGTCGACCTTCACCAACATGCACCACCTGACCGAGTCGCTGACCCGGGGCGAGGGCATGATGGGCCGGATGATGACCGACAGGAAGCTGGCGGACGAGATGGACGGAATGATCAAGGACGCGCGCGCCGCCACCACCGACATGCGCCGCCTGATGGTGGAGATGAACCGGGTGGCGGTGAAATTCCCCGAGACCCTGGACGAGACCCGCAGCCTCTCCCGCGATGGGCAGAAGACCCTGGCTCGCCTCGATGGCGCCCTGGACGCGCTGCCCCGGCTGATCGCCTCCACCGAGCGCACCCTCGCTGCCTCCGAGGAGCTGGTGGTCAACCTGAGGAAGACCGCAGGGTACGCCCCGGAGCTGGCCCGCAAGGTCGACGTCTCGCTGGAGGAGACCAGCCGCCTGGTGGAGTCGGCCCAGAAGAACTTCTTCCTGCGGAACAACCTGCCCGAGCGGCCTTCCATCCGCACCGAGGCGGAGGTTCGCCCCCCCGCCGTGCTCCCCTCCGCCCGCCCGTGAACCTGCGCCTCTTCGCCCTCCTCGGTCTCCTCGCCCTCTCCGGCTGCGGCGCTCCGCCCGCCGCCCGGCCCCCCGCCTCCGCTGCCTACCGCTTCAACGGCGAGGGCCTCCGCCGGCTGGAGCGCGGCGATCTCAAGGGCGCCGACGAGATGTTCCACGACGCGCTGCGGGAGGCGGAGCTGGTGGACGACCTCGTGGGGCAGGCGGAGGCCTGGAACAACCTCGGCGCCCTCGCCGCCGCCCGCGGCGCCCCCCGGGATGCCTGGGCCTACCACGCCGGCGCGCTCCGGCTCTACCAGCTCC
>CAZSDX010000320.1:0-8284 GCA_964605685.1 uncultured Polyangiaceae bacterium | reverse complement strand
ATGAAATGCAGGTGGGCCCCGGTGGACCAGCCGGAGTTCCCGGATTTGCCGATCTCCTGGCCGCGGCTGACCTGCTGCCCCTTCGAGACGCTGAGCGCCGACAGGTGGTAGTACGCCGTGGACTGGCCGTCGCCGTGGTTGATCACCACCCGGTTGGCCAGGTTGGCGCAGCTCGATCCGCCGCCGTTGTAGCAGCTGCTCCCGGGGGGCGAGGGGAAGTCCGCGTGGCTCACCGTCCCCCCCCGGGACGCTCGCACCGAGGTGCCCACAGGCATCCCGAAATCCCAGGCGAACTTCTCCTTGCCGTTGTGGCTGAAGCTGGAATTGTTCCCCTGGGTACACTGGAACTTCGCCCCGCAGGCAAAGGGCAGGTAGTAGCCGTTCTCCACCGGAGCCGCCTTGCACTGGTCCGGGGTGCCGAACGGCATCATCTGGCAGCCCTCCGGGCAGACCTGCTCGCTGGCGATCTGACCGTCCTTGCAGAGATAGAGCGTCCCTGGGACGCCGGTATTCTCGTTCTCCCCGCACCAGTAGCCGTTGACCTTCCCCGCGCAGGACGCCGTCGGCTTGCTCTTGCAGTTCCCCCCCTCGCAGCCCTCCGGGCACGCCTGCTTCTCCGCGGTCACCTTGCCCTCGCACCGGTACCGGTAGGCCGGATCACCCCCGATCGAGCCCCCGCAGTACCACCCGTCCGGATCGTTGAAGCAGGGCTCCACCGCGTCCGACAGGCACTGGCCGTTCTTGCACCCGTCGGAGCAGCTCTGCGACGAGACCACGTTCCCTCCCCCGCACACCTGCACCGTCCCCGGCTGTGCTCCGATGGCCTCCCCGCAGTAAGGACCATCCGCCTTGCCCGCGCAGGGGCCGACCGGCTCGCTCCCCCCCGAACCGCCGCTACCGCTCGCGTTGCTGCCCCCAGCGCCCGCCGCGCTCCCCCCCGAACCGCCCTCCCCTCCCCCGCCGAAGGGGGAGGTCCCGCCATCGCCCGCGGTCCCCGAACCCCCGGCCCCCGCCTCGGCTCCGCCGACCCCTCCCGATCCCCCCCCACCGCCTCCGCTCCCTCCATTCCCTCCTCCCCCCCCCACGGCGGAGCTGCCGCCGCTGCCCCCCGGGAAGGTTGTTGAGGTCCCGGAAGACCCACCCCCTCCACCGGAGCTTGCGTCGCTCCCGCCCTTGCCGCCCTTGCCGCCCTTGCCGCCGGAGCTGACGGTGATCGAAGGCCCGGAGGACTCTTCCGCGCCGTCGCCGCACGCCACCACCGCCACCGCCACCGCCCACACCAGACCTAGCCAACTGCGCATACCGGACAGGGTAAAGCATCCCGGGCGCTAGGGAGAGCAGGAAGAGCCCTCAGGGCCCCCCGGCCCCCGGCTCGTGGATCCGGGTGAGCTCCGGAGCCAGGAACCACCCGTCCCCGGAGGAGCGCAGGACCGACGCGAGACCGCTCTTGCGCAGGGTGGCCAGGGCGACGTGGAGCCGGTTGGTGGCGGCAGGGCTGTCGGGGCGGCGCTCCGCGGGCCAGGCGCGCTGGATCAGCTCGGCCTTGCGCAGGGCGACGCCCGGGTGGCGCAGGCGCGCCTCGCAGAGCGCCGAGATCAAGGAGCCGAGGATCGGGCGGCTGGCGAGGGAGACGATCCGACCGTCAGCGCGGCGCAGCCAGGCCCCGTCGCGGGCGATCTGGACGGTGTTTTCCCGGAGCTCCGCCTCGTGCCGCTGCCAGCGAAGGAGCTGGCGGGCCAGGAGCACCTGGAGGCAGCCAGGCCCCCCGGGGATAGGCAGGGTATCGGGTGACTCCCCCAGGACCAGCCGCACCGCCTCGGCGAGATGCCCGGCGATCTCCCGGGAGGCGCCGAGAGGTGCGGCCAGCAGGCGCAGCTCCCCGAGGAGCACCGCAGCGCCCTTGTCCTTGCCGTCGAGGACCTCGGTCAAGGCGAGCGCTCCCAGGAAGAGGCAACGCGAGAGGAGGTGGAACGACGGGAGCCAGGCGAGGGTCTCCCGGAGGAGCGCGCGGGACCGCGCCACGTCCCCGGCCAGCAGGTGAGCCAGCGCCTCCAGGCCGGTGGCGACGACCAGGGTGGGCGCCTGCGGGGGGGCGCAGAACGCCGAGCGGGCCTCCCGGCATCTGGAGATCGCCTCGGCCGGCGCCGAGGAAAGCAGGGAGACCACCGCGGAGAACATCGACGCGACCCCGGGCTCCATCCCGCGAGCATCGCCGGCGAGGAGGGCGGCCTCCGCCTCACGCATCGCGCCGAGATCGCCCCGCGCGAGGGCCACCCGCGCGGAGATCCAGAGCTGGACCTCCCGGGGGGGAACCCGGCCCGCGAGCGAGGCGCCACGGAGCCGTTCCATCAGGGCGAGAGCCCGCTCCGCATCCCCGAGGCGGAGCAGGATCAGGCAGGAGCTACGGAGGAATTCCTGGTGGGGAGGCTCCGTGGCCCCGAGCCCCGAGGTCGCCTCCTGGAGCCACGACGCGGCCTCCTCCAGGGCCAGGCGGCGCTCGTGGAGCGAGGCCACCTGCATCGACAGCATGGCCCACGGGAGCGATCCACGAGGGACGCGGTCCAGGAGCCCCGCGAGCAGGAGCAGCGCGGAGTCTTCCCGGCCGTCCAGGGCGAGGTCGAAGGCGAGCTCCCGCCGGAGCCAGTCCAGCAAGGGTTGCAGCCCGGACCCCTCGAAGAGCTCCCACAGCCCGCCGAGCAGCGCCTCCACCTCGTCGAGCCGCTCGCGCGCCAGGGGAAAGCAGCGGTGAGAGCGGAGGAGCCCGCCGAGGAGCCAGGCCTGGGCGAGGGCCTGGTTGCCGTCCAGGGAAGGCGCAGGGCCGAGGCGGCGGTGGGCGATCCAGAGGTTGCGCTGCTCGAAGCTCGCCTGCTGGATGGCCTGCCCCCCCGGGAGCCGGAGCCGCTGGATCCGGGCGACGACCGCCTCGATCTGCCTCGCGCAGCACGCCGGCATCTGCAGGAGGACGTCCGCCCGGGACGCGAGCCAGTCGAGGGTGTCCTGCTCCAGGCCCCAGCGCGGAGGCCCAGGGGCCAGGATCGACCGCAGCCACCCCCGCCGCGCCAGCTCCGGGAGCGCCGCCGGATCCCCGCCCGCCGAGCCAAAGAGGTCGGAGTCCACCCCCCCCGAGAAGGCTGCCACCAGGCAGAGCGCGGAGCGGAGCCCGGCCGGCAAGGACGACCAGGCCAGCGCCAGGAGCGCGTCCAGGCCGGAGCCCATCGGGAGCCGCTCCAGGATCCCTCCGGGTCCGAGCTCGGCCAGCGCCGGGGCCGCCAGGCAGAGCCGCCGGGGCAGGCCGCCCAGCCTCTCCGCGAGCGCCCGCAGCGCGCCCTGGTGGGCGAAGGCCGCCGCCCGGCGCTCCTCGTCGCAGAAGGCAAGGAGCAAGGCGAAGGAAGGATCGTCGTGGTCAGCAGGCTCCGGGATGCCGAGGGGGTCGAGGGCCACGGAGGCGGCGCCGCTCCAGGGGAAGGGCTCCCGGCAGGCGACGACGAAGCGAGCCCCGGGGGCGGCCTCGATCAGCGCAGGGAGGAGCTCCTCGACCTGGTCACGGCAGGCATCGGCGTGATCCAGGAGGATCAGCGGCGCGGCGTTGCGGAGGAAAAACTCCAGGGAAGGTGCCTTCTCCGCCAGCCCTCCTCGCCCCATCCCCTCGGGGTCCAGGAGCCCCACGAGCGCCCCCCGGACCCCGGGCTCCAGGGGGAGACCCAGATCGAGGACGATCCGCGTCTCTCCGGGGAGGAAGGTCAGCCCGAGGAGAAGCTCGCTCTTGCCCACGCCGGAGGGCCCCCAGATCTGGGTCAATCTGCTCCCATCCTGGAGGCACTCAAGGAGCCGGGCCAGGGCCCCTTGCGCCGCGAACACCTCCGTTCTTCCCCTGGGGAACAAGACCCCTGGAGCCTACCGCAGTCCGGCGGGGAACCCGAACAGCAAGGAGGATGATTTAAGAGCCCCGCGGGAGGTTCTTAAGAGGGGAGTTTCCGGGTGGCTCGGTATGCCCGGCCACCATGAACAAGCGCAACCTGCTCCGCTCGCTTCTCGTGACCACGGCCCTCGTGGGCCTGGGCTCCCTGGCGTACGCCCAGATCAAGCCCATCAACATCCCTTCCTACCCCAAGCCGCCGTCGCTCAAGGTGCCGCCGGGGGTGCAGCTCTCCACGATCCGGGTGAAGGCCACCTGCGGGGGAACGAGCACGGTGGAGGTGAAGCTCAGCTACAGCAAGATCATCTCCCCCGAGAAGGTCTGGCTCTGGGGGAGCCTCGGGCAACACGGCGTCGACATCCCCACAGGCACCGGCTCGAAGACGGTGACCCTCGCCGGACCGTCGCTGACCTGCGACGGACCTTCCCAGAACTTCTGGGCGGTGTTCTATCCCTACGTGGTTCTGGGGAGCGAGCGGGCCATCGTGCCCCTCACCTTCGAGGGCTTCGGTGACAAGAGCTTCCCCGGGCCAGGCTGAGGGAAGCCCGCGAGCCCCTTGCCCTGCGTGCGGCTCGCGGCTACGGCCCCCGGCGCCATGCCGCGCAGAGACGACCTCCGCAAGATCCTGCTCCTGGGCTCCGGCCCCATCGTGATCGGTCAAGCATGCGAGTTTGATTACTCGGGGGCGCAGGGGGCCAAGGCCCTGCGCCAGGAGGGCTACGAGGTGGTGCTGGTCAATTCCAATCCGGCCACCATCATGACCGACCCGGAGATGGCGGACCGGACCTACATCGAGCCGCTGGAGCCGCGCACCGTCGCCCGCATCATCGCCCAGGAGCGGCCCCAGGCGGTGCTGCCGACGCTGGGCGGGCAGACGGCGCTCAACCTGGCGCTGGCGCTCCACGACGACGGGACGCTGGGGCGCTTCGGGGTGGAGCTGATCGGGGCGAGCCCCCAGGCGATCCGCAAGGCCGAGGACCGCAAGCTCTTCAAGGAGGCCATGGAACGCATCGGCCTCGGCTGCCCCCGGAGCGGCTACGCCTACAGCGTGGAGGACGCGCGCAGGATCACCCGAGAGACCGGGTTTCCGGCGATCCTGAGGCCGAGCTTCACCCTGGGCGGCGCCGGGGGGGGCATCGTCTACGACCCGGCGGAGCTGGACGAGCGGGTGGCCTGGGCGCTCACGTGCTCCCCCACCGGCGAGGTGCTGGTCGAGGAGAGCATCCTGGGCTGGAAGGAATTCGAGCTGGAGGTCATCCGTGACCGCGCCGACAACTTCCTGGTGATCTGCTCCATCGAGAACCTCGATCCGATGGGGGTCCACACCGGCGACAGCATCACCGTCGCCCCGGCGATGACGCTCACCGACCGGGAGTACCAGCGGCTCCGGGACGCCGCCCGCGCCATCATGAGCGAGATCGGCGTCGAGACCGGGGGCTCCAACGTCCAGTTCGGCGTCAACCCCGCCGACGGTCGCGTCGTCGTCGTGGAGATGAACCCCCGGGTGTCCCGCTCCAGCGCGCTGGCCTCCAAGGCCACCGGCTACCCGATCGCCAAGATCGCCGCCAAGCTCGCCGTCGGCTACCGCCTCGACGAGCTGAAGAACGACATCACCCTCACCAGCGCCGCCTTCGAACCCACCATCGACTACGTGGTCGTCAAGTGGCCCCGCTTCGCCTTCGAGAAGTTCCCCGGCGCCGACGCGCGCCTCGGCACCCAGATGAAGAGTGTCGGCGAGGCCATGGCCATCGGGCGCACCTTCCCCGAGGCGCTCCAGAAGGCCGCGCGCAGCCTGGAGACGGGCCGCGAGGGCCTGGTCTCCCTGGTGCATCGGGTCGACTACCGGCAGCTCGCCGAGCAGCAGTCCCGCCCCCGCGACCTCAGCATGGAGGCTCCGGACAGCCCGGCGCCCCCGCCCTCGCTCCCCCCGCCCTCCCGGGACGAGCTGATGTCGGCGCTCCGGAAGCTGACGGCGGTGCCGAGCGCGGACCGGCTCTTCCACGTGGCCGACGCGATGCGCCTCGGCGCCACCGTCGAGGAGCTGCACCGCTGGACCGCCATCGACCCCTGGTTCCTCCGGCAGATCCAGCGCATCCTCGCCGGAGAAGAGCAGGCGAAACGGCTGGGCGAGCTCCCTGCGGACGGCCAGGTCGAGCTGCTCCGGGGGCTGAAGCGGCTGGGGTTCTCTGACCGGCAGCTCGCGGAGCTCTCGGGGCTCTCCGTCGAGGCCCTCGCGTCGATCCGCAAGGGGGCGGGGCTGGAGCCGGCCTACGGGCGGGTCGACACCTGCGCCGCCGAGTTCGTCGCCCACACGCCGTACCTCTACGGCACCTACGGCTCCACCCAGGAGGCGGAGCCCACCGCCCGGCGCAAGATCGTGATCCTGGGCGGCGGCCCCAACCGGATCGGCCAGGGAATCGAGTTCGATTACTGCTGCGTTCACGCGGCCATGGCGCTGAAATCCGAGGGGATCGAGGCGATCATGGTCAACTGCAACCCGGAGACGGTCTCCACCGACTACGACACCTCCGACCGCCTCTTCTTCGAGCCCCTGACCCTGGAGGATGTGCTGGCCATCTGCGAGCGCGAGCGTCCGGAAGGGGTGATCGTCCAGTTCGGAGGGCAGACGCCGCTGAAGCTGAGCGTGCCGCTGGCCCGGGCCGGGGTGAAGATCCTCGGCACCAGCGAGGATGCCATCGACCGCGCCGAGGATCGGGAGCGCTTCGAGGCGCTCCTCACCAAGCTCGGCGTCGCCCGCCCCCGCGGTGGCATCGCCCGGGGCGTCGACGACGCCTTCCGGGTCGCGGCGGCCATCGGCTACCCGGTGCTGGTGCGCCCCAGCTACGTGCTGGGGGGCCGCGCCATGATGATCTGCAACGACCAGGACGAGCTGGCGGCCTACATGCACGTCGCCGCGGAGGCCGCCCGGGAGGCCGGTTCGCAGACGATCCTGGTGGACGAGTTCCTGCGGGACGCCGTGGAGGTCGACGTGGACTGCCTCGCGGACGGGCGGCGGGTGGTCATCGGCGGTGTGATGCAGCACATCGAGGAGGCGGGGATTCACTCCGGCGACAGCGCCTGCGTGCTGCCTCCCCACAGCCTCCCCATCGCGGTCATCGAGCGGATCGAGGCGATCACCCGGGCGCTGGCCCTGGAGCTGGGGGTCCGCGGGCTGATGAACGTGCAGTTCGCGATCAAGAACGACGAGGTGTATGTCATCGAGGTGAACCCCCGGGCGTCGCGCACGGTCCCCTTCGTGTCCAAGGCCACCGGGCGCCCCCTGGCCAAGCTCGCCACCCAGATCATCACTGGAAAGACCCTCGACGATCTCCAGATCAACGACCTCCCCTGGCCCCGGCTGGTCGCCGTCAAGGAGAGCGTCTTCCCCTTCGCCAAGTTCCCCGGGGTGGACACCATCCTCGGCCCGGAGATGCGCTCCACGGGGGAGGTCATGGGCATCGCCTCCACCTTCGCCCGGGCCTTCGGCAAGGCGTTGCTCGCCAGCGGAACCCGCCTGCCCTCCCAGGGCGCGGCGCTGCTGAGCGTCAAGGACGACGACAAGATCCAGGTGGTGGAGCTCGCTCGCCGCCTCCGCAACATGGGCCTCGACATCCTCGCCACCCGCGGCACCGCCGAGACGCTCCGCAAGGCTCGTGTCCCGGTCCGCTCCGTGAACAAGGTAGCCGAGGGCTCTCCCCACGTCGTCGACGAGATCCGCGCCGGGAACGTCGCCCTCGTCGTCAACACCACCGTCGGGACCAAGGCCATCCGCGACAGCTACGCCATCCGCCGCCAGTCGCTCCTCGCCAACGTCCCTTACTTCACCACCATGAGCGCTGCCCTCGCCGGCGTCGCCGCCCTGGAGGTCAACGAGGGCGACCCCACCGTCCGCGCCCTCCAGGACTGGCACCCCGCGGGCTGACCCCCGTCCTCGTCGGACGTAACCACCTTGCCTCCAGACGTCCGCGACGCCATCCGCAAGCGCATCGGTCGCTGAACCACGTCCCGACACCGGGCAGGTTCCTGGCCATCCTCCTTCCCGTGCTACGCTGCCGCCGGTGGGCGCCGCCGACCAGTTCGCCAAGACCCTCTTCGCCGCGGAAACCTCCTTCGTCACCCTCGGCGCCTTCTCCTGGCTCGATGCCGTCGAGCACAACCTCGCCGAAGTTCGCCTCGACGGCATCCTTGTCCGTTCCGAGACCGCCTCTCTTGTCGACCTCCCGGACCCCTGGCCCCTCGCTCTCCCTTTCCCCGAGATCGTCACCGAGCTCAAGATGCCCGGCGACCATCTCGATCCTTCTTCTCTCGAACGCGCCCTTCTTCGCCGTCAAGCTCGCCTGATCCACCACCTCAACCGCACCAGGAACG
>CAZSDX010000319.1:0-8289 GCA_964605685.1 uncultured Polyangiaceae bacterium | reverse complement strand
AACATACCCTTTATGCGGAGGCTCCACCGCCGAACGCTTTCTGCCTTCCGTTCAATGACCCCAATTGTCTTGCAGAAACCAGGAACGATCGCCTACCAGCAGCTCTCACTCGTACGGTCTTTGGATGGTTCGGGAACATGTTTGGCCCTGTGCCTGTGGCATCAAAGACAGCTATTTTTCCCGTGAAGAAGGTTTACGATGACCCTCAACCGTGTATCTTCGGTACCCCTCACAAGGACAGAACGGATCTATGCATTCTTTGCAAGGAAGGGGAAACGATTCTCTACGATACGGTGCTCGTGGAGGATGTTCCCTCCGAGGTGATTTTCTGTAAATCTCCTTCTCATGGGGTGTACAACGCCACAATTTTGCCCAGGGCTCAACGTCATTTCGTCGAATATGCGGTTATGCCGCAGATCGACTCCGATGGGGATGGGATCCTTGATTCCAGGGACAATTGTCCAGGTGTTGCGGATCTACAATACAAAGCCACGGGGCAACCCGGAACTTGGTTCTCTGACGAAGACGGAGATGGGGTCGGTTTTCTTTGCGACAATTGCCCTCTTGTTGCCAACCCCGACCAAGGAAATTCCGATGCGGATTGGCTTGGAGATGCTTGTGATCCGTGCAAGAGTCTGGTCAAAGATACGGTTTGCTGCAATTCCAACATGGATTGCGAGGTTCCAGTTTCTGAGGAATTTCGCAAGAATTTTTGTGCACCGATTTCCGATATCCCTCAGGTTACGTCCGGAGTCTCCTCCCTGGGAGACTTTGGATGCACCGGATTTTACGGTCGGTGTACCGGGCCTTTGGATGAGGATCGGGACGGAATCCCCAACAACTGCGACAACTGTCCTCTGGATCCCAACGCGAGCCAGGTAGATTCCAACGGCAACGGGGCCGGAGACGTTTGTGAAGGTTGCGGTGGGCTGAACCCCAGGATCCCGCCGGACGTCGCCGCGAACATCCCTCCCCATTCGCTCTCCAAGTTCCCCTGCGATCCGATGGAAGGCCCCCACGCCCCCGCCCCTGCGCACGCTTCCTGCCAGGCCAAGACGAAAAATCCCAAGAGTCGCTGTGTCTGGAAAAACGTTCTTTTCACGACGCCCGTGGGGGTCTGCACGGTGGGTCCCGACGAGGACGGGGATGGTGTCGCGGACAATTGCGACAACTGCAAGAGCATCCGCAACCCGGATCAGGCCAATTGCAACATCGAAGCAGAGATCGTAGCCGGTGTCCCCTATCCCTACACGGGGGACTTGTGCGACCCTCGTTCCTGTGCACTGGTTTCCCAGTACAACATGGAGCTGTCGAGTGGCTCTTCTCCCAACGGCCTCGATGTGGCACGGCTCCAGATGAAGCCTCGCATCCTCCCCCCGGAAACTCCCGGTGCTTATTCGTTCACAAGCGACCAAACACTTCCTTTGGCCACCGTCGGAAATAGCTTCTGCGCCTGCGGAAATCGCGATGGAGTGGCTCGGTTTCCTTATCAATGCCAAGCAGACGCTCTAGGGCGTTGTATTATAAGGCCAGATGGATATTACGAATCGCCGGAGGAGTATACCCCGGATGGGCCCATGGGGAACTGGACGAAACCAGAACTTCAACCAACGACTACCCTGTATTCTTCCTGGTCTCCCCAGGGAGGAACGACGAGCGTACTTTTCGCGTTGCCCATGAGCAACGTCAATCCGCAACAAATTTCAGAGCCTATCGATCCCAAAAAACCTCCAAAGCCCATCAATACCGCCAAGCCATCCTACCCTCTCTGGAATCTCTCCGCCGAGCCCCATTACGGGCCGTTTCTGGCCAACTCCACACTGGAAGTCTCTTGCAAGGATGGTCGCGGTGTCCAGGGAGTCTTCTGGACCTCTATCCGTGGTATCCTGGGGCTCAGTCCTTCTTTCAAGGAGAGTGACACGAATTTTACCTCCTATTACGAGTACGGTCAATGGGGTGTCCAGGCTGTTTGCCTCAAGAATCCGGGGTCAGGAAGTCAAACACCTCCCCCTCCAGAGACCCAGTCGTTGTGTTTCTGGTGCGGTTGCCCCATGTGTGGTTTCAAGGGGCTCCCTAATTACAACATCTACATCAACCCAGGGGATCTCGCCAAGGAAGCCCTCTTTGCTTCCGATGGGCTCCTCACGAAGAAGGTGGCAGATGTTCCCGCAGCGCTCGGTGAGATCTGGAGCGCTGGAGATGGGATCTGGGTAAGCGCTTCGGACTGGTTCCATACCCACGCCCGCGGCTCGGATCTGGCCACGCTCTCCAGAGATGGGCTCCGTGTCACCTCTGCGGCTTATTTCGAGCGTGGAGTGGCCATCCCTGTCCGTGGGGGGCGTCTCCCAGGGGGCCTGTCCGCCATGACGGAGCCAGAGCAAGCCGTTTCTTCCATGGCGCCTGCCCCCCGGGAAACGTTCGCAGCAACCCTGAGCAAGAAGAAGAATATACTCTTCCTTGCCGGAGGTATGCAAGGAAACCTTCCTCAGACGGACCTGTGGCAAATGTCCCTGGAAAGTGGCTCCTGGGAACCTCTTGTCCTTCCCAACACGCACCTTGGTCGTGTGGTTGCGATGACCTACCACGGTCCCGAAGAAGTTCTTTACATGATCGACGAAAAGAAGACGGGGAAAGCCTCGTGGATGCGTCTTGTCAAGGTTGACCCCATCTTGCGGACAGCCGCTGTACTGGGGATATGGCCAAAAATCGGTCTGTTTGATCGATATTTCCTTTCCGTGGCGCAATCGGGAGAATTGCTGCTCGCAGCGAGTCGCGGCAAGGGAAACAAGGGGAAACACTTCCTGATCGTGTTCAACACGGAAGGAGATCGGTTGTGGGTCTCGTGGACGCTGGGGGGTCACGGAGAACTGGGTCAGGCTCCCGCCCTCACCCAGGATGGGTTGACCCGGCCCTTCACTTCGGCGCAATTCAACGAGCAAAGGTTCGTTCCCTACCACGAACTTCCCAGGCCGAAGCCCAGGAAAGCCAAGGGAAAGCTGAACTTCCTGGATGACCGCGATCTGTTCCTGGGGTGCTTCTGATGCCTGGCCGCCGAACCGCCTCCCTTGCGCTCGTTGCTCTCCTGCTCTTTGGGCTTTACGGGGGTTGCTCCGGCTCCGAAACGCCTTCTCCCCAGGACCCTGCGCTTTCCGGGGGGGCTTCCTCTCTGGGTGGCTCGGGAGGAGCCTTTCCCGTGGCAGGAAAAGGAGGAGCCTCGGGGAAAGCTGGGAAAGGAGGGGCCGCGCAGGCAGGCGTCTCGGGAGGGGCAGGGAGCGGCGGTGGAGCTGGCAGCGGAGCCTGGACAGAACCCGAGTGGAGAGAGCTAGGAACCGTTCGTGGGGTACCGATCTATCAGCTGGAAAATCCGGAGAAGCATCGGATGTTTTTCTGGAAACCCTGTGACTGGACGTGGGATCCTGCTTGCGAGCAAGCGGTTTTCGACAAGGGACTCGCTCCCTTGTCCACCTACAGTGGGGTGCTTGCTCACGTTTCCGATGACGGGGAAAAAATTCGAGTGCTCTCCCTGGTCACGAGAACCGAGATCGTCGCTCTCTCGGACGAGGAAGGCCATGTTTCCCTCGCTTTTACCAACGGTGGAGACGGATCCATTTATTATTTCAGCGGACCTATTCTTTACAAAGACCAGTACGCCATCCCGGTGTTCAAAAAAGAGAGTCCTGTTCCTGGCGGACTTCTGGGGAAAGAGGATGGCGGTGCTCCTTTCCTCTTTGAACCGAACTTCGACCAGGTTAACCTGTGGGCCGTCGCAGCACAAGGGTTTGCCCTGACGGAAAAACGATGGGCCTGGTGGCACAGCCAGCTTGCCATGCTTTCCTGGGACAACGAGAAGGGACCTCCGGCTGTCCTCTTCTCCGAGTCGAAGTCAAACCCGGATGGCTCTCCCTTCGGCATCGATAACCTGATCTCCGCGGGCAATTGGTTCGTTTCCGTCGAGGTCTGGAAAGAAACCGATCATCTCCGCTCTGTCCTTGTCTTTTCCGACGGTGTTCAGAAGGCTCAACCCATCTTTCCACCTGTCCCCGGGACCTCCGACAGCAGTCCCATGTTCGACGGGGAGAACGTCGTCTGGCTTCGTGGGGTGGATCACGTCGCGGGTTACAAATACAACAAGATCGAGCTCTGGGCGGTTCCGTTTCCTGAAAATCCGGAGAACGCGCAGCCCGTCAAGTTGCTGGATTTGCCCGAGCCGTGGCACAACCTCGACGGTGCTTACATCCATGGAGGCCACGGCTGGGTTGCCTTCTGGACGGGGGCTCTCCCGAAGCCCGACGGAAGCAAAGAACCCATCGTGGCAAGGCTGGTGCATGTGGGGTCCAGGAAATACAAGGACATCGCACTCCCGGATTGGATTTATCGTGGGTACATGTACGGATTTTCGAGGGAGCACGTCTGGTTCGCGGTGGATGAAGATGCAGGCTGGAAACCAGGACGCAAGTTGATCCGATGGAGGCTGCCTTCCCCGGAGTCGCTTCCCTTACGCAACCGCTGAGCCAGGAGGCGCGAGGTTGCCGGACATGGGCGAACCTTCCGGGATCAGCGCCCGGTACGCAAGATCTCCCGAGAGATGCCCGACTTCTGTGGCATCACAGGGGGCGTGAACGAGCGCACCGGCATCCTCCTCTCTGCCCACGGGACCGTGGAGAACCTCGACGATCTGCCCGCCTTCCTCGCCCGGATCCGCCGCGGACGCCCCGTCCCGCAGGAGCTGATCGACGAGACCCGGCGCCGCTACCAGCTCATCGGAGGCTCCCCGCTGCTGCGGACCACCCGGGAGGTCGCCCGCAAGCTGGAGGCCGCGACCTCGCTGCCGGTCTTCGTGGGCATGCGCCTGTGGGATCCCTCGCTCCGGCAGGCGATCTCTGAGGCCCGGGACGCCGGGGTGACGCGGCTTGTCTCCCTGCCGCTGGCACCCCAGAGCGTGCAGATCTACCACCAGGCAGCGCGGGAGGCGGCGAGGGAGGTTCCCGGGGCCCCGGCGCTGGTGGAGATCCCGAGCTGGGGCGAGGAGCCGACGCTGCTGGACGCCTTCGAGGAGGTGATCCGGGAGGCGCTGGCGCGGTTCCCCGAGGGAGACCGGGACGGCGTGGAACTGGTGCTGTCGGCTCACAGCCTACCGCTACGGGTCATCGCCGCGGGAGACCCCTACGAGGGGCAGTTCCGGGCGATGGCGGCGGCGGTGGGGGCGAGGTTCCGGAACCCGAGCCGGGTGGCGTTCCAGAGCCAGGGGTACGACGGCGGCGCGTGGCTCGGTCCGGACCTCAAGGGCACCTTTGCGTCCCTGGCCTCGGAGGGGAGGCGGGACGTGCTGGTGGCCGCCATCGGGTTCCTGGGGGACCACGTGGAGACGCTCTACGACCTGGACATCGAGGCGAGGCGTCTGGCGGAGGAGGCCGGGCTGCGGCGCTACGAGCGGGCGCCGAGCCTGGACGCGCGCGAGCGCTTCGTGGGGGCGCTGGCGCGGGTGGCGCTCAGCTCTGCTGGGACTTCTTGAGGAGGTCCGCGAGGGTGCCGAACTTGGCTTCCCTGGCGAGGTTCTGGCGGTACTCGTTGTAGGCGGCCTTCTCGGTGTCCTCGCGGAGCGCCTTGATGCTGAGCTTGGCCTCGCCGCGCTTGGGGTCGACCTCGATGACCTTGACCTCGTGCTCCGAGCCGACAGGGAACTGCTTGCGGAGGTCGGTGCCACGGGGGGTACCGGTGTGGCCGGCGGGGATGAAGCCGCGGGCGTGGCGTCCGGTGGCGCCGAGGATGCGGACGATGAGGCCCGCTGCCTCGTGGCTGACGATGGCGACCTTGACGGTCTTGTAGGGGGCGACCCGCTGGCGAGGCTCGTTCTCGCTGCCCGGGGGGGCCGGGTGGAGGCCGATCTTCTTGCTGGCGCTGTCGAAGGCGGCGACCACGACGTCGATCTCCTGGCCTTCCTTCACCACGTCGGAGGGGGACTCGACGCGCTTGAGGGAGAGGTCCGCGAGGTGGATCAACCCTTCGAGGCCGGGCTCCAGCTCGACGAAGGAGCCGAAGTCCTTGTTGCGGACGACTTTGCCCTTGTGGCGCGTGCCGACGGCGTACTTGCTGCGGATCTGCTCCCAGGGGTCGGGCTCGGCGGCCTTCTTGGAGAGCCAGAGCTTGCCCTTGTCGTCGATCTTGACGATCTTGACCTGGATGGTCTCGCCGACCTTGACGGCGTCGCGGAGGCGGACGCGGGGCTCGTGGCTGACCTCGGTGGCGTGGACGAGGCCCTCGATGTCGTCGGCCTCGGGGATGGCGACGAAGACGCCCCACTCGACGATGCTGCGGACGACGCCGGGGACGACGGCGCCCACGGTGAGCTTGGCGAGGCTCCCGTCGCGCTGCTTCTTGGACTCCTCCTCGAGGAACGCCCTGCGGGAGAGCACGACGTCGCGGCCCTTCTTGGCGTACTGCTCAACCAGGAAGATGTGCTGCTGGCCGATGTGGCCGGACAGGTTGGAACCGGGGCGGAGGTCGACGTGGCTGGCGGGGGCGAAGGCGCGCAGCCCCTTGACGTAGACCTCCAGGCCGCCCTTGATGGCGCCGGTCACCAGGCCGAGCACCACGGCCTTCTCGTTGAAGGCTTTTTCGACCTCCTCCTTGACCTTGTCCTCGTAGGTGGGGTCGTCGAAGTGCTTGCGGGCCAGCACCACCAGGCCGCCGCGCCCGCCGTCGCCGAGGACCTTGGCGACGAAGCGGTCGCCCACGGAGGGGGGCGTTCCGTCGGCGTCGAACTCGCTGGTGTCGAAGATCGCGTCGCCCTTGCCGGGGATGTCGATGATCAGCGCGTGAGGCTTCACCTCCTTGACGCGCCCGAACACCTCCTCGCCGATGCGGAAGGCGGCACGCGGGGGGGGCGCGTGGGGTGCCTTGTCCGGCTTGCCGCGGGCCTCGCGGGCCTCCTCACCCTCGGTGGCCCCCTCGGCGCCGGGCTTCTTCTTCTTGCGGCGGCGCTTCTTGCCCTCGCCCTTCCCCTCGCCTTCGCTGGCCTGAGCCCCTGCGTCGCCGCCGGGTTCGCCTTCGCTGGCCTCGGGGGCGGGGGCGTCCGGGGTGGCCTCGGCGGCCGAGGCGGTGGCCTCGGCGGCGGGAGCCTCGGGGGAAGCAGAAGCCGCGGGGGCTTCGCCGGTGGTGGGCGAGGAGACCTGGGGCTCGGCCTGGCCTTCCCCGGCGGGCGCCGCTTCGGTGGAGGCTTCGGCGGGGGAGGAGGTCGGGGTCTCGGTGTCGGGCGTGGTCATCGGGTGGCTCGTCGTGCTGCGGGATCTCGGCTGGGCGCCGCGTGGGCGACGCACCTTATCCGAAGCGCCCTCGCTCTGGAAGCCCCGCCTGCTCTCTATCGAGGCGCGCCCGCGCCGGAAATTTTTACGAGTTCACCCGCCAAAGTTCTGCGTCCAGTAGTGCCCGTAGGAGGAGTTCGGCCCGAAGGCGTAGCCCACCCCGAGGGTCCGGAAGTGGGGATCCATGATGTTCTCGCAGTGCCCAGGGCTGCGCATCCACTGGGCGACGGTCGCCTGCGCCGTCTCGTTGCCCGCAGCGATGTTCTCCCCGTAGCCCCCGCCGCTGTAGCCGGCGGCCCGGAGCCGATCTCCGACGGTGCGCCCGTCCAGGGAGGTGTGATCGAAGTAGTTCCGGCTCGCCATGTCCTGGCTGTGGGCCCGGGCCGCCCGGTGGAGCGCCGCGTCGTGGGCCAGCGGCGGGGCAGGTCCGAACGGCTTGTTCCCGCAGACTGCCCCCTGCTGGCGGTGCTGGTTCACCAGGGTCAACACCTCTGCTTCCGCCGGGGTGACCCCCGCCGGCGTCGGCCCTGGCCCCGGTCCTGGCGGAGCGGTGGTGCCGGTGGGCGGAGGAGCGCCGGTACCCGCGGGTACAGGCATCGGGAACGGCTGGAACAGGACGGGGATCCAGGAGAGCGGGTTGAACACCTGCGGAGGTGGCTGCGGGGGCGGCTGCGGGGGCGGCTGCTGCGGGTAGGGGGGGGGCTGCTGGTATCCCCCCGCGTAGCCAGGCGGAGGCGCCTGCCGGGGGGGCGGGTTGCTCCGCCCGGGAGGGGTGCAGGCCACCACGCTCGCCGCGACCACCACGAGGATCTTCCTGAGCATACCCGAGCATACGCCAGGCCTGGATGCGGTCCTCCCTCCCGGTGGGGCTCCTCCCCGACGAATCGACCGGCTAAGCTCCCGGCCCCGATGCGTTTCTTGCTGGCAGGTTGCCTGATCCTCGCCGCGGGGTGCGGGGCCGCGCCTCCCGCCTCTCCCCCCGCGCCGC